>NZ_JBSFXK010000016.1:0-119629 GCF_053595355.1 Streptomyces sp. NPDC002513
GCCCGCCCCAGCAGACGCAGACGCAGGGGTGTTCCAGCCCAGGCGGCGCAGGGCCATCCAGCCCTTGGACGGCAGCGCCTCGCCCCGCTCGTCCATCCCGGCGGCCAGCACATCCAGCGACGTCTCGTCCCACCGGTCCGCGACCAGCCGGGTCGTCAGGTCCTGGCACAAGGCGGCCAGGAAACCCACTCGTTCGTACAGCACCCGCTGCCCGACAGGCAGGCCGTTGTCCTCCAGGACGGCCCGGAAAGCGGTGCACGTCGCCGTCGCCATCAACGGCAGCACCAAGGTGTTCAGACAGACCGCCCGGCACTTCCTCGACGTCGCTCGCAATGGGCCCGGCTACGTCGGCGACGCGCGAGAGATCCACATCGAGTACTGCGATGAGTGGGACTCATGAACCGACCGACAGGACCACGCCGCCCATGACGTTCCACGACCACCTCCGGCATCTCGCTGAGAGTGCCCTCGCATCCATCCTGGCTGCCCAGGCCCACGACATCCATGTCGTCTCCTTCTTCAGGGAGGGGTGATCCGGCCGGAGGCCGGGGTGGCTCAGAGCTGAGCGAGGGCGGCGGTGGCCACCGGCAGGGCGACGCCCGTGCGGGTCGCGAGAGGGCGTCTGGCTCTGCGCCAGTCGACCGAGCCTGACGGGCCCGCGCTGATCTGCGAGCAAGGGGAGATCGAGGCCTTCATCATCGGGGCCAAGGCAGGGGAGGTAGATTTCCTCCTGGCCTCAGCTCTGGCGGCGCCCGCCATCCAAAGTCACCATAACGACACGAAAAGGACGAAGAAGAGGCGATGACATTAAAGCCCATTGACACCAGTCGGCCGCATCCGGCCCGCATGTACGACTACTACCTCGGCGGCAAGGACAGTTACCTGGTCGATGAGGAGGCTGCCGAGCGGGTCATATCGTTCCTGCCGGCCATTAGGGTTGCCGCCCGAACCAACAGAAGCTTTATGTATCGGGCTTCCCGGCTCCTGGCTGACCGTGGTGTCGATCAGTTCCTCGACATCGGAACCGGAATCCCGACGGAACCCAACCTCCACCAGGTCGTCCAAGCGGTCAACCCGCGATCACGCGTGGTCTACGTGGATAATGACCCCGTCGTTCTCCGTCACGCAGAGGCTCTCCTGCGGAGCACGCCCGAGGGCAGGACGAAGTACATTGAGGCGGATGTCCGCGAGCCTGAGGGGATCATCGAGGGTGCGAAGGAGATCCTCAACTTCGAGGAGCCGATCGCCCTTTCACTCGTCGCCCTGCTGCACTTCGTCTCCGACGAGTACAAGCCCTACGAGCTTGTGAGTAAGCTCTTGGCTCCCCTCCCCTCCGGTAGCTTCCTCATGCTCTCGCACGTGACGGGAGACTTTGATCCTGCTGCCTGGGACAAGGCCGTGGAGATCTACCGCAAGAGCGGCGTGCCCGCGCAAGTGCGCTCACGAGACGAATTTGCCCGGTTCTTCACGGGGCTTGATCTGATCGACCCGGGCATTCAGGTTGTCACCAACTGGCACCCGGAGCCTGATCAGGAGTTCAACGACGAACAGGTTCCCCTCTACGTCGGTGTCGCGCAGAAACCGTAGGTGCTCCGCGGAGCAGCAGGTGATTCGGCTCGGGCTGGAAGCCGTCATGTGCTGCGACTCGACGGCCGAAAGGTCGGTTCGACCCGTCGTGGAACCGGTCTGAGGATCTGCCGAGCGGGTGTGACGGTAGCTGTCGAACGAGATCGCCGGCGCTGGTGGACCTCGTTCCGATAGAGCACAGCGGTGCCCGGGTGGAGGAGCCTTCAGCGGCGAGCGATCGTGGAGAATCCGTCCGCTTTGTCCGCCGTGCTGCGCCGGGTCACCTACGAGTGGCGGACGGTGAGGACGTCACCCGGGAGGGCATCGCCGACCCCCGCTCCGGCGGCGGTCGGCGTCATCCCGGTGCGGCATGAGGGGGAACGGCGGCATAGGCCCTCGTCGGCTGGTTGCTCAGAGCCAGTCCTTCCGCTTGAAGATGAGGTACAAACTGGCGCATACGACCCCCATCAGGGCGACCGCGAAGGGGTATCCGAGTGCCCAGTGCAACTCCGGCATCTTCCTGAAGTTCATGCCGTAGATCGTCCCCACCAGCGTCGGAGCGAACAGGATCGCCGCCCAAGAAGAGATCTTCTTGATCTCCTCGTTCTGTTCGAAGCCGGCCTCCGCCAGCGCCCGCATCTCCGCGTTCTGCTGTTGGGTGACGAGCGTCGCGTTGACCGTCAGGATGTCCGCCAGGGCCTGGCGGAAACCGTCGACGCGTTCACTGGTGTGGGTGACGTGGTCCGCGACATCCCGCAGATAGCGTTGGAGCTCATCGTCCGTGCCGTACTTCGTGAAGCCCGCCATCAGGCCGTGCAGCATGCCCACCAGGGGGCGGGTGGCGCGCTGGAACTCCACCATCTCGCGGGAGAGTTCGTAGATGCGGCGGGAGACCTCGGGGTCGCCGCGGAAGACCTCGGTCTCGATCTCGTCGATGTCGTTCTGCACACCGGTGACCACGGGGGCGTATCCGTCCACGACCGCGTCCAGGATTGCGTACAGCACCGCTTCGGGGCCCAGCTTGAGCAGCTCGGGCGACTCCTCCATGCGGCGACGGACCGCCGACAGGTCCGGGGCCGCGCCATGGCGGACCGTGATCACGAAGTCCGGGCCCACGAACACATGCAGCTCGCCGAAGTCGACCTCCTCCGGCGCGTCCAGATAGCGGGCGGCGTGCAGCACGACGAACAGCGTGTCGCCGTACCGTTCCAGTTTCGGCCGCTGGTGCGCCTCCAGCGCGTCCTCCACCGCGAGCGGGTGCAGATCGAACTCGGCCGCCAGGGAGAGCAGCTCGGACTCGGTCGGACGGGCCATACCGATCCACGCCATGCCGTCCGGGTCGTCGCGCAGCTCGCGGAAGGTGTCGGCCAGCGACGCGGGAGCGGAGATGCGGACGCCGTCCCGGTACAGGACCGCCTGGACGACACTGTCCGTCTCCACGGGTTCCTCGGGCGCCGGGTCGGGCGGCGGCGCCGGGGGGCTCGCGGGCGGTGTCGTCGCCTGGTTCAGGGCGCGGCGCCATACCGGCGTGCGGCCGTTCCTGGCGGCTGGGCGGGCGCGGCTCTCGGACATCGCGGCTGCCTCCCGTGTCGAACGTACGTCTGTGTGATCACGGAGCAGGATATACCGGGCAAACGGAGCGCGGTTGACGAGTGTCCCAGGATCCGGTGAGAGCTGCGGACGGAAGCTGTCCGCAAACCGAACCGATATGCGCGTCATCACGCAGAGGGCGAGCCCCACGTCACGGAAGGTGCCTCTCGGGGCTCATGGCCGGCCGCAGGCCGCGGACGCAGAAAGAGACCGTGGGCCGGGCCCGCTCGGGGCCCGGCCCACGGCCGGAGGGGTGGACAGGGGGCGTTGCGAGCCGCTCGTGGAGGCCCGCAACGCCCCCTGGTATCTACCTGAGTGATACTCAGGAGCCTTCTGGGGCTAGGAGTTGACCTGAGCGGTCACCAGCGAGGAGAAGGTGGTCAACCGGGTGTAGACACCCGGGTAACCGGCCTCGGCACAGCCGTTGCCCCAGGAAGTGATCCCTGCCAGGACGCCCCCGATGAGCAGGGGACCGCCGCTGTCGCCCTGGCAGGTGTCCACGCCGCCGGACGGGTATCCGGCGCACACCATGTCGGACTGGACGAAGTCCGAACCGTAGGAACTCCCGCAGCTGGAGTCCGACACGATCGGAACCGTGGCGGTGCGCAGCTGGTTGGAGGAATTGCCGTTCTCGGAGGTGGTGCCCCAGCCGACGATCCGCGCGGTGGTGCCGGCCGCGTACACGCCCGTCTGGGAGGAGGGGACGTACGACGCCGTCGTGTACGGCATCGAGCTGGACAGGGTCAGCACCGCCACGTCGTCGCCGTTGCTGGTGTCCGTGTAGTCCGGGTTGACCCAGATCTTGCTGACCTTGCTGACCGTCCCGTTCGTGCCGTTGAGATAGGTGCGGCCACCGACCACGCGGACGCTGCCGGCGGTCTCACCGGCCATGCAGTGCGCGGCCGTGACGACCTTCTTGGCCGCGACCAGTGTGCCGCCGCAGAACTGGTTACCGGACGCGTCCGTGATCTGCATCATGAACGGGTACGCGGTCGTCGTGGTCGTCGTGCCGCCGACGATCGGCTGGGGCGCGGCGACCGCGGCGGTGGCGCCGAGCAGCGCGGTCGTGGTGGCGGCGGCGGTCGCGAGGGCGGCGGCGACGGTCTTTCTCGCGCGGGTGAGCCCGAACATGAGTCTCCTCAGGGGGTTGCCGGTGGGGGATCGCGCGGACGGGGGTGATGCACGGCGGCGTCGGCCCGTCCCGCTCGAGTGGGCTTCGAGAGGAGCGGGGGCCGGCCCCGGTGTCCGGCGAGCGGCACGCCCTTACGCTAGAAGGCGGCCCGGTCCCTCCCCAATGAGGGAACCCCCTAAGGGAGTTGGGCAGGGATAACCCTCGGTCTGCGCGCGTAAACGGGCGGCGTCGGCCGGATCCGGTCGAGCGATGGCCCGGGGCGTCGGCGGAATCCGGTCGGCGGTGGCCCGGGTCAGCCGGTTCGGGTCGGGCCGGGCGGTGGTCCCGTGCCTGGCGGGTTCGGGTCGGGCCGGGCGGTGGTCTTGTGCGTGGCCCGGTCCGGCGGGCCACGCGGTCGCCGGCCCCCGGTCAGGCCGAGCGGTGCCCCGCCGCCAGACGCACGATGTCCACGCGCGACCGGATGCCCAGCTTGCGGTACACCCGGGTGAGCGTGGCCTCCACGGTCTTCACGCTGATGAACAGCCGGGCCGCGATCTCGCGGTTGGTCGCGCCCTCCATGACCAGCGAGGCGACCTGCCGCTCCGTCGCGGCCAGGGTGTCCAGGGCCGCCGCGGCCAGGGGCGGCTCGGCGGCTCCCGTGACCGCGGCCGTCTCCACCTGGCGCTGCCACGGCATCGCGCGGCAGCGGCGGAAGAGCCGGGCCGCCTCGTCGTACGACGTGGGCCCGGGCTTCTGGGTGCGCAGACCCGCCAGCGCGAAGGCGGCCCGCGCCTCCTCCAGCCCGTACCCCAGTTTCGCGAGACGGCTCTGAGCCGACGTCAACTGCCGTACGGCCGAATCCGTTTCTCCTCGTGCGGCACGCACCAGCGCCTCTGCCCGGTCCAGCACCGCCAGTACGCTCTCCCGCCCGAGCCGCAGCGCACGGGTGCGGGTGGCGTCGATGACGTCCTGGGCCTCGGCCAGTTCCCCGCTGCGCACCAGCGCCTCGGCGAGGTCGCCCTGCCAGCGCCCCCGGGCCGGATCGGTGACCCCGAGCCCCTCCTCCAGCTCCCGGACCCGGCGCAGCGATCCCACCGTCCCCGCCGCGTCCCCGGCCACCAGCTGGGCATGCCCGAGGGCGGCCAGTGCCCGCGACAGATACAGCACGTCGCCGTCCTCCTCGGCGCGTCTGACGGCCTCCCGGGCCAGTGTCAGCGCCCGCTCCACCTCGCCGCCCGCGGCCTCCGCGAGCGAGGTGAGCATGGCGCTCGCCCCCTCCCCGATGCCCGTGTCACGGGCGAGCCGCAGGCTCTCGCGCGCCAGGTCGAGGGCCCGTCCGCAGTGCCCGGCCCGCAGTTCGGTCTCGGCGAGTCCGCGCAGGAAGTGCACCTCGGCCTCGGCCATCCCGCGCCGACGCACCTCGCGCAGCAGACCGCTGATCGTCTGGCGCGCCTCGGCGAGCTGGTCGCTCATGATCAGCCAGCGGAACCGCGCGGAGCCCGCGCCGTTGTGGTCGCACGCCACCCGCGGGTCCTGCGGCTCCCGCAGGGCGCGTTTGATGGTCACGGGTGCGTCCGGATGCCCCATCAGGGTCTCGGCCTGCGCCTGGAAGGCCAGGGCCAGCAGTTCGCTGCGCCGGTCACCGGCGCGCGCCGCCAGCTCCGCGGCGAGCGCGCCCTCCTCGCGGGCCCGGTCGAAGTCGCCCTCCACGAGCAGTGCCCGCCAGGCGAGCTGGTAGTGCACGAGGGTGAGCAGCCGTGGATCGTCGCCCGCGTCCGTGAGCGCCTGCGGGAAGACCGCGTCGACCTCGGCCATCGCGTGCCCGGCGGCGTCGATCACGACCATCCACGCCCGCACCCGGTCAGCCGGTTCGGTCGCCCGTGCCAGCACCTCGTGGGCGATGTCCCGCGCGAAGTCAGTCTCACCCGCCGTCAACGCGTCCTCGGCCGCCTGCAACCGCCGTTCGTCCGCGGCCGGCACCGTCCCGGCCGGGGTGTGGCGGGCCGCGAGCAGCCCGAGTTCCGCCGCCACCGACGGCGCGCCCCGGTCCCGGGCGGCGGCCGCCGCCTCGCCGAGGCGACCGGCCACCGCGGGGTCGGTGCCGGTGCTCGCGAGCGCGAGGTGCCGGGCCCGCTCGATCGGGTCGCCGGCCGCCGTCGACAGGGCCGCGTGCGCGGCCCGCCGCTCCTGCGCGCTCGCCTGCGCGTACAGCGCGGCCGATATCAGCGGATGCGTGAACCGTACGTACGGCGCGTCCCGCTCCGTCAGCAGCAGCCCGAGCGCGGCGGCCTGCGCCGTCTCCGCCTCCGCGTGGGGCCGTCCCGCGGCGCGCAGCAGGGTCAGCGTGGGCCGGGCCCCGGCGCTCGCCACCAGCAGGGTGCGGCGGGCCTCCGCGGACAGTGCCTCCAGCCGGTTGAGCACCAGCGCGCGCAGCGAGGTCGGCACCGGCAGCGGTTCGCCGGGACTCGGCGGTGTCGAGCTCTCGAACAGGGCGCGGCCGAGCTCCAGCGCGAACAGCGGATTGCCGCCGCTGGTGCGGTGGATGTCCCGCACGGTGGAGCGGGGCAGGCCGCTGTAGCCGCGGTGGTCGAGGAGTTCGGCGACCTGGGCGCGGGGGAGCGGGTCGACCCGGACGGTGAGAGTGTCCGGCGGAGCCGCGCTCAGATAGCGGTCGTGCTCCTGGCCCTGCGGCTCGGTGTGGGTGCGCACCGCGCACAGCATCTGCACCGGCGTGCCGCCGAGGCGCCGCGCGGCGAAGCCGAGGAGTTCGGCGCTGGCCGGATCCAGCCACTGCAGATCGTCGGCGACGATCAGCACCGGGCCGCGAGCCGCCAGCGCCCGCAGGGTGGACAGCACCGCGAGCCGCAGCGCGAGACCGTCCCGTTGCAGCGTGGACTCGCCGCGGCCGGTGAGCGCGGACTCCAGGGCGGTGCGCTGCGGGGCGGGCAGCCGGTCGGCGACCTCGTCCACGACGAGGCCGAGCAGGTCCGCGAGGGCGAGGAAGGGGAGATGGGATTCGGACTCGGTCGCCGAGCAGCGCAACACGGTGCGCACCGCCTCCCCGTAATCCGCGGCCAGCGAGCGCAGGATGGTCGACTTTCCTATTCCGGCCGGGCCGTGCACCAGCACACTTCCCCCGCCGGCGAGTTGCTCGCGCGCTCCCGCGAACAGCTCGTCCCGGCCGATGACCAGGTCGGAGCGGGGTCTGGCAGGCTCCTTGAAGTCCCGTCGCACGGTCACCGCTCCCTCCGTGTGTCGTGTCCCGACCAATATTAGGCAACGGGCCTTTGAATTTCGGACAACCGGTGAGGTGGTGAGGGTCATAACAAGACGTCGGCACAAGGGAATTCACCGGAGTGCCGAATGCATGGGAACCGACAATCGGAGGGTGCGCACAAGGTGCGGGTGGCTGGCAATGCACCCGGAAGCCGTGCAGAGACGGACAGATGGCCGCCACGGCAGCACCCGATACGCCACGGGAGCACCCCCGGCGCGCTACGGCAGCACCCCCACGCGCCGCGCGGCGACCACCGCCTCCCAGCGCGTGTGCGCACCCAACTTCCGCATGGCCGACCGCAGATATCCCTTCACGGTCTCCGGGCGCAGCCCCAGCCGCTCCGCCGCCGCCGCGTTGGTGGAGCCGACCGCCACACACGACAGGACGTCCACCTCCCGTGGCGACAGACCCGCGCTCTGTGCCGGGGAAGCCGGGGGAAGCGAGGACGCCGCGCCCGCGAGACGCCCGCACACGGCGAGCAGCTCCGCCCGCAGCGCCGGGTCCTCCACCCGCTGGGCCAGCGACCGCAGCGTGCCGTGCGCCTCGCGGACCCGCTCCCAGGCCGCGCCGGACGGCGGTCCGGCGGGTTGCCGCACAGCCGCCAGCACCGCCCGCGCCTCGTCCCGCGCGACCAGTTCCTGCTCCACGTCCCGCGCCGCCGCCACGGCCGCGCTCAGCGTGCGGTCGCCCAGCGGCTGGGCCATGCGCAGGGCGCCGTAGAGCACACCGCGCACCCTGCGCCGTACGACGAGCGGCACCGCGAGCACGGACCTGAGGCCCTCCGCCGCCACCGCGCCGTCGTACTCGTGGCTGATCTGCCGCGAGGCCGAGTAGTCGGTCACCGCGCACGGCCGGGCCAGCGCCACCACCTTGCCGCCCAGGCCGTTGCCGGAGACGACGGCGAGCGAGCTGAGCGCCGTCGTCGCGGTCCCGCTGAGTTCGCTGATACGGATCTGCGGCCGTCCGGACTCCACCAGGCCGCCGAAGGCGATCGGCAGCCCCGTGGCGCGCCGCAGCCGCACCAGCGCGCCACGCACCTGAACCGCCTCGGCCGCGTCTGCTGTCACGTGCCCGCCTCCTCGTCGCGGCGTACCCCCGTTCGGGGGTGGTGAGACCTCTATCACGGATTACAGGATGTGAGATGGCTGTCCGGCAATGAGGAGGACACGTGACGGCGAACACCGACCCGACGGACGCGTTCCGGACCGCGCGGGACTTCCTGCTCGCGCACCGGAAGGACTACGCCACGGCGTACGCGGGCTTCCACTGGCCGCGCATGACGCACTTCAACTGGGCGCTCGACTGGTTCGACGTCATCGCGGACGGCAACGGCCGCACCGCGCTGCACATCGTCGAGGAGGACGGCAGCGAGACCCGGCTGTCCTTCGCCGAGCTGTCCGTACGCTCCCACCAGGCCGCGAACTGGCTGCGCGGGCGTGGCGTCCGCGCCGCGGACCGCATCCTCGTCATGCTCGGCAACCAGGCCGAACTGTGGGTCACGGCGCTGGCCGCGATGAAGCTGCGCGCCGTGGTCATCCCGGCCACCCCGCTGCTCGGCCCCGCCGACCTGCGCGACCGCGTCGACCGCGGCCGGGTCCGGCATGTGATCGCGCGCGCCGAGGACACCGGCAAGTTCGACGAGGTGCCCGGCGACTACACCCGTATCGCGACCGGCGGCGCGGGCGCGGGCTGGCAGCCGTTCGAGGACCTGTACGGCGCCTCCGCGCTGTTCGCGCCCGACGGGCCCACACCGGCGGACCACCCGCTGATGCTGTACTTCACCTCGGGCACCACGGCACGCCCCAAGCTGGTGGAGCACACCCATGTCTCGTACCCCGTCGGCCACCTGGCGACCATGTACTGGATCGGGCTGAGGCCCGGGGACGTCCACCTCAACATCTCCTCGCCGGGCTGGGCCAAGCACGCCTGGTCCAACCTGTTCGCCCCGTGGAACGCGGAGGCGACCGTCTACCTCCACAACTACGCGCGCTTCGACGCGGCCCGGCTGATGGCCGAGATGGACCGGGGCGGCGTGACCACCTTCTGCGCCCCGCCGACCGTGTGGCGCATGCTGATCCAGGCCGACCTCACCCAGCTGCGCACCCCGCCGCGCGAGGTCGTCGCCGCCGGTGAGCCCCTCAACCCCGAGGTCATCGAGCAGGTGCGGCGGGCCTGGGGCGTCACCATCCGGGACGGCTTCGGACAGACCGAGACGGCCGTGCAGGTCTCCAACAGTCCCGGCCAGCCCCTGAAGACCGGCTCGATGGGCCGTCCCAGCCCGGGCTTCCGTATCGAACTGCTCGACCCGGTGAGCGGCGCGCCGGGGGCGGCCGAGGGCGAGATCGCCCTGGACCTCTCGGTCCGGCCCGTCGGCCTGATGACCGGCTACCACGGCGACGCCGACCGTACCGCGGAGGTCATGGCGGGCGGCTACTACCGCACCGGGGACATCGGCACCCGGGACGAGGACGGATACATCACCTATGTCGGACGGGCCGACGACGTCTTCAAGGCCTCCGACTACAAGATCTCCCCCTTCGAGCTGGAGAGCGCGCTCCTCGAACACGAGGCGGTCGCGGAGGCGGCCGTGGTGCCCGCGCCGGACGAGCTGCGCCTGGCCGTCCCCAAGGCGTACATCGTGCTCGCCGCGGGCTGGGAGCCCGGGCCGGACACGGCCAAGATCCTCTTCGAACACTCCCGGAACGTCCTCGCCCCCTACAAGCGGATCCGCCGCCTGGAGTTCGGCGACCTGCCCAAGACCGTCTCCGGCAAGATCCGCCGCATCGAACTGCGCGAGGCCACGGCCGCCGGGTCCGGGAGCGAGTACCGCGAGGAGGACTTCCGGTGACCGCGCCGTCGTACGCACACGGGACCAGCACCACGCCGCTGCTCGGCGACACCATCGGCGCCAGCCTCGACCGGGCGGTCGCCGCCCACCCCGAACGCGACGCCCTGGTCGACGTGGCGTCCGGACGCCGCTGGACGTACGCGCGGTTCGGCGCCGCCGTCGACGAGGTGGCGCTCGGGCTGCTCGCCAAGGGGGTGCGCCAGGGCGACCGGGTCGGGATCTGGGCGGTCAACTGCCCGGAGTGGGTGCTGATCCAGTACGCCACCGCCCGCATCGGCGCGATCATGGTGAACATCAACCCGGCCTACCGTGCTCACGAGCTGGAGTACGTGCTCCGGCAGTCCGGGGTCTCGCTCCTGGTCGCCTCCCTCTCCCACCGGACGAGTGACTACCGCGCCCTCGTCGACCAGGTCCGCGGGGCCTGCCCCGAGCTGCGTGAGACCGTCTACATCGGCGACCCCGGCTGGGACGCGCTCATCGAGGGCGGGGCCGCGGTGCCGTACGCACGACTGGCCGCCGCGGCGGCCGAGTTGAGCTGCGACGACCCGGTCAACATCCAGTACACCTCGGGCACCACCGGATTCCCCAAGGGGGCCACGCTCTCCCACCACAACATCCTCAACAACGGCTACTGGGTGGGCCGTACGGTCGGCTACACCGAGCAGGACCGGGTGTGTCTGCCCGTGCCGTTCTACCACTGCTTCGGCATGGTCATGGGAAACCTGGGGGCCACCGCGCACGGCGCCTGCATCGTGATCCCGGCGCCGTCCTTCGATCCCCGGGCGACGCTGGAG
The DNA here is from genome assembly GCF_053595355.1 of Streptomyces sp. NPDC002513. Lineage (NCBI taxonomy): Bacteria > Bacillati > Actinomycetota > Actinomycetes > Kitasatosporales > Streptomycetaceae > Streptomyces > Streptomyces sp. NPDC002513. The sequence goes on from NZ_JBSFXK010000016.1 coordinate 11,187, forward strand.
GCGGTCCAGCGGGAACGCTGCACCTCCCTGTACGGCGTCCCGACGATGTTCATCGCCGAGCTGAACCTCCCCGACTTCGCCGCGTTCGACCTCTCCTCCTTGCGGACCGGCATCATGGCGGGTTCGCCGTGCCCCGTCGAGGTGATGAAGCGGGTGGTCACCGAGATGCACATGGAGGAGGTGTCCATCTGCTACGGCATGACCGAGACCTCCCCGGTGTCGCTGCAGACCCGCAGGGACGACGACCTGGAACACCGCACCGCGACCGTCGGCCGGGTGCTGCCGCACATCGAGGTGAAGGTCGTCGACCCGGCGACCGGTGTGACCCTGCCGCGCGGCAGGGCCGGTGAGCTGCGCACCCGCGGCTACAGTGTGATGCTCGGCTACTGGAACGAACCGGACAGGACCGCCGAGGCCGTCGACCCCGGCCGCTGGATGCACACCGGCGACCTGGCGGTGATGCGTGAGGACGGCTACGTCGAGATCGTCGGCCGCATCAAGGACATGATCATCCGCGGTGGCGAGAACATCTACCCGCGTGAGATCGAGGAGTTCCTCCACGCGCACCCGAAGATCGCCGATGTCCAGGTGGTCGGGATCCCCCACGAGGGCTACGGCGAGGAGGTCCTCGCCTGCGTGATCCCGCGGGACGCGGCCGATCCGCCGACGCTCGACGAACTCCGGGGCTTCTGCGAGGAGCAGCTCGCGCGCTACAAGATCCCGAGCAGCCTGCGGATCCTCGACTCCTTCCCGATGACGGTCTCGGGGAAGGTGCGCAAGGTGGAGCTGCGGGAGGCCTACGCGGAACGGCCGTAGGGGGTGGATGGCCGGGGGCCGGGAGAGGGGTCAGGCCCGGCCCGCGGCCAGTTCGTCGGCGAGGCTGTCGTGCCCGCCGTCTCCCGCCGTGACCCGGGGCTGTCCGGGTCCTGGCCCGGGCTCCGCGGTGCCGCGGGACCCGGCTGGGGCGGCACCCCGGCCACCGGGACGCGCAGCACCGTCCCGCACGCACAGCCCAGTTCCGGGTGCGGCCACTCGTCCTCGCGCCCGCACGTGCCGCAGCGGACCGTGACCCAGTCGTCGGCCCAGGTGCGGTGGGTGACGACGGAGGGTTCGTCGTGGCGGTCCAGTGGTGGGGCGACCGGGGCGCCGCACACACAGGGATAGCGCGGCGCCACGTAGAGATGTTCGCGCCGGCAGACCGGGCAGCGCATGAGGACGCTCTCGGACATGGCCCTCTCCCCCCTACGTCGGGCACCGGTCCCATCCTGCTCCCGTGGGCCCCTGCCTGTCCTCGGCTTCGCGCGCCGCGCGGCCCGGCGGCGCACTGTCTTGACGGCCTTCTCCACCCCGCCTACATTGCTTCCAGATAGTAGAAATGATTTTCTGTAATGCGGAAATCGAAGAGAGAAGTGCTCTCCGCGGGGCGCGACGGGAGCGCGAGTCCGACAGCCGAAGCAGGAGTACTCCATGGCTCGTATGACCGCTGCCCGCGCGGCAGTCGAGATCCTCAAGCGGGAGGGCGTCAGCCACGCGTTCGGGGTGCCGGGTGCGGCGATCAACCCCTTCTACGCGGCCCTGAAGGCCTCCGGCGGGATCCACCACACCCTCGCCCGCCATGTCGAGGGCGCGTCCCACATGGCGGAGGGCTACACCCGCACCCGTCCCGGGGCCATCGGCGTGTGCGTCGGCACCTCCGGTCCGGCCGGCACCGACATGATCACCGGGCTCTACTCGGCGACCGGTGACTCCATTCCGATCCTCTGCATCACCGGCCAGGCCCCGACCGCGGTGATCCACAAGGAGGACTTCCAGGCCGTCGACATCGCCTCCATCGCGAGGCCGGTCACGAAGATGGCCGTCACCGTGCTGGAGGCCGCCCAGGTCCCGGGCGTCTTCCAGAAGGCCTTCCATCTCATGCGCTCGGGCCGGCCCGGACCGGTCCTCGTCGACCTGCCCGTCGACGTCCAGCTCACCGAGATCGAGTTCGACCCGGAGACATACGCACCGCTGCCCGTCCACCGGCCCGCCGCCACCCGCGCCCAGATCGAGAAGGCGATGGCGCTGCTCAACGCCTCGCAGCGGCCGCTGATCGTCGCCGGCGGCGGAGTCATCACCGCGGACGCCGCCGAACTCCTCGTGGAATTCGCCGAACTGACGGGCATTCCGGTCGTGCCGACCCTGATGGGCTGGGGTGTCATCCCGGACGACCACGAACTGAACGCCGGCATGGTCGGCCTGCAGACCTCGCACCGCTACGGCAACGCGACCTTCCTGGAGTCCGACTTCGTCCTCGGCATCGGCAACCGCTGGGCCAACCGCCACACCGGCAGGCTCGACGTCTACACGGCCGGCCGGACCTTCGTCCACGTCGACATCGAGCCCACCCAGATCGGCAGGATCTTCGCCCCCGACTACGGCATCACCTCCGACGCCAAGGCCGCGCTCGAACTGTTCGTGGAGGTGGCACGGGAGTCGAAGGCGGCCGGACGGCTGCCCGGCCGGGACGACTGGGCCGCCGCCGCCCGGGAGCGAAAGGCCCGCCTCCGGCGCCGTACACACTTCGACGACATCCCGATCAAGCCGCAGCGGGTCTACGAGGAGATGAACAAGGCCTTCGGTCCCGAGACCCGGTATGTCTCCACCATCGGCCTCTCCCAGATCGCCGGCGCCCAGATGCTGCACGTCTTCCGGCCCCGCCACTGGATCAACTGCGGTCAGGCCGGTCCCCTCGGCTGGACCGTCCCGGCCGCACTGGGCGTTGCCACGGCCGATCCGGAGGCGTCCGTCGTCGCCCTCTCCGGCGACTACGACTTCCAGTTCATGATCGAGGAGCTGGCCGTCGGAGCCCAGCACCGGATCCCGTACATCCACGTCCTGGTGAACAACGCCTATCTGGGCCTGATCCGTCAGGCGCAGCGGGCGTTCGACATCGACTTCCAGGTCAATCTGGAGTTCGAGAACATCAACTCGCCCGAGCTGGGCGTCTACGGCGTCGACCACGTCAAGGTCGCCGAGGGCCTCGGCTGCAAGGCGATCCGGGTGACCGACCCGGCCGAGCTGGGCGCCGCCTTCGAGCAGGCCGGGAAGCTCGCCGCCGAGCACCGGGTGCCGGTCGTCGTCGAGGCGATCCTGGAGCGCGTCACCAACATCTCCATGTCGGCCACCAACGACATCAGCGCCGTGGTCGAGTTCGAGGGGAACGATTAGCGGCCGCGCCGGCAGTGGCGTAGTGATCTGGCAAAGGAGCAGGTCAGCGGGGGCCGGCCCCACTCGGGGCCGGCCCCGTCGCGCTCTGCGCGAAGAGTGACGTCGAAGCTCATATGACGCGAGATCAGACGTCGGGTGCTGCTCCGGCGCCCTTGACGCGAATGCCGCTCTCAAGACTGCGCAGCACCGAGTTCAGGGCCTCGTGCCGTGGGAGTCGCCCTTTGTTCACGGCGTCGCAGCCGGCGTAGACGAGGGCCCAGAACACGCTCTCGATCCAGGCGCTGCTCACCTTGGAGTCGAAGACCCCCGCGGCGCAGCCTCGTTCGATCAGCCGGGCCACGGCGTCGGCTCTCGCTCCCGGCTCGCTCAGGTTCTCGAAGGTGGTGCGCACGCCCGGATCGCTGAACAGGAAGAGGAGGTGGTCGCCGACGTCGAACATCGTCGCGACGAGCCGGCGCAGGGTCTGCACCGGCTCGTCGTCGTCCAGCCGGGCCTCCTGGATCGCCTGACTCATCACGCTGGCCGAGTCCTTGATGACCGCGTTGATCAGCGATTCACGGTCCGGGAAGTAGCGGTGCAGGCTCGTCCGTCCCACGTCGGCGGCTTCAGCGATCTCCGCAAGCGTCGCGCCACGGTTCCTGGCCAGAAGCGACGCGGCGGCCGTCAGGATGGCGCGGCGTGTGCGTGCGCGGACTCGTGACTCCGCGGGTGCCGCGTGTGGGGGCACGGTGCTCGGCATGTAGGGCAGCCTAACCAGAGTCTGTGGGAGAGGCCAGCGCTTACCAAAATAGGCCATTGATGTTCCATAATGGAACTCGCAGTACTATTTTGGCGTGGACAGTCCCAGGGAAGGTGCTGCGATGTCCACGTTCGCTCTGACCGCAGAGCTGCTGTGCAAGCGCTTTGGCAAGGTCAACGCCCTCGACGGGTTCTCGCTGGAGGTACCGGAGGGGACCGTGTGCGGTCTGCTCGGACCGAACGGCGCGGGCAAGACCACAGCGGTACGGGTGCTGAGCACCTTGTTACGGGCTGACAGCGGCAGGGCCACCGTCGCCGGGTTCGATGTCCTGGCGCAGCCCGCGCAGGTGCGCTACCGGATCGGGTTGGCCGGGCAGCGGTCGACCGTCGACGAGATCCTCACCGGCCGGGAAAACCTGGAGATGTGGGGCCGGCTGAACCACCTCGGTCCCAGGGGTGCGCGCGAGAGAGCGGGTCAACTGCTCGACCAGTTCGGGCTCGTCGAGGCCGCCGACCGGCGGGCCGGAGGCTACTCGGGCGGCATGCGCCGGCGGCTCGACCTCGCCGCCGCCTTCATGCTGGCGCCTGCGGTCATGTTCCTCGACGAGCCCACGACAGGCCTCGATCCGGCCGGCCGCAACGAGGTCTGGCGATCCGTCCGCGCCCTCGCCGCAGGCGGGACGACCGTCCTGCTGACCACGCAGTACCTGGAGGAGGCGGATCAGTTGGCGTACCAGATCGCCGTGATCGCGCGAGGCAGGGTGATCGCCGACGACACTCCGGAGCGCCTGAAGTCGCTCGTCGGCGGGGACCGGATCGATCTGGTGCTCCGGGACGCCCGGTCGTTACCGGTGGCGACGGCCTTGCTCGACCGGATCGCCGGAACCGAGCCCGAGGTCGACGGGGAGTCCAGGCGGATCAACATCCCGGTGTCCGACCGTACCGCCGCCCTCCTCGAAGTGGTCGGTGCTCTGAACCAGGCCGGGATCGAGATCGAGGACATCTCGCTCCGCCGTCCCACACTCGACGAGGCCTTTCTGCATCTGACGGCCCGTCCCCAGTCCGAGGAGACCCTGGCGTGACGTCCCTGACCGCACTCCCCGCTCCGGCCATCCCCAAGAACCGGATCGCATCGCTCCGCTGGATCGTGACCGATGCCGGCGTCCTGCTCCGGCGGAACCTCGTCCACTGGACCCGCAAGCCCTTCGTCCTGGTGTACAGCCTCTTCTGGCCGATCATGGTCGTGCTGATCTTCGGCTTCATCTTCGGCAGCGCCATGAAGGTGCCGGGGGGCGGCGATTACCGCCAGTTCCTGATGCCGGGCCTGTTCGGACAGACGATGCTCTTCGGCGCGGTGACCACGTTGACGATCGTCACCAACGACGTGGCCAGAGGAGTCACCGACCGGTTCCGCTCCATGCCCATGTCCTCGGCGGCGGTGGTGCTCGGGCGCAACTTCGCCGACATGTTCCACTCGGCGGTGGAACTGTTCCTCCTCGTGCTGTGCGGGCTTGCCATCGGGTGGCGCTGGCACCATGGTCTCGCGCAGGCCCTGGCGGCGGTCGGCCTGCTGCTTCTGCTGCGTTTCTCGCTCATCTGGGTGGGGATCTACCTGGGCCTGCTGGTCCCGCAGGAGGCGGCGGGTGCCGCGTTCATCCCGCTCTACCCGATCTCACTGCTGGCCAACACCTTCGTCTCGCCGTCCCAGATGCCCGTGTGGCTGCGGGTGATCGCCGAGTGGAACCCCCTGTCGGCCACGGTCGGGGCGTGCGGCCGGCTGTTCGGCGATCCCGGGCGCGCGGAGGGTTCGTGGCCGGCGCACCACTCCCTCCTGCTGGCGATCGCCTGGCCGCTGCTGATCATCGTCGTCTTCCTGCCGCTCTCCGTCAGGCGCTGGCGCAACCTCGGCGGCTGACTCCTCGGGGTCCGGCTCCGTCCTCGCGGCGGAGCCGGACCCCGGCGGGTCAGCGGAAGTCGTGGGCGTGATCGCGCGCCCACTGTGCGAACGTCCTGGCCGGCCTGCCGGTGACCGGCTCGGCGGTCGGCATCTCCACGGGCGCCTCGGGCTCCCCCTTCTCGTGTGCGTCGGAGGGGTCCGTCTCGACCCCCGAGTAGTCCTCGAAGCCGAGCAGGAAGTCGGCATTGGCCGCCGCGAATCCACCCTGCTTCCGGTAGATCTCGCGGGCCTGGTCGGGCGTGACCTGCTCGAAGCGGATCTCCTCGCCGATGGCCTCCGCGATGGTGCGCACCTGTTCCCGGGCGTCGATCAGAGCGGGACCGCAGAGCGTGTAGGCCCGGGCCGCGTGCCCGTCCTCCAGCAGGGCGATGGTGGCCACATCGGCGATGTCCCTCTCGTGCGTTAGGTACCCGGCCGCGCTCGGGTAGGGGTCACGCACCACACGTTCCGCCCGGATCGACGGGCCCCACAGCCAGAGCTTGTTGAGCGCGAACTCGCCGGGCCGCACATGGGTCCACTCCAGTCCGGAGGCCTCCACGGCCTGCTCCACCGGGAGGTGGAAGTCGGTGTCGTATCCGGTGGTCACGGCACCGGACGACAGCACGACGATCCGCCGCACTCCGGCGCGCTTGGCCAGGTCGACGACCTCCCGCGCGGTCTCCGCCACGGGGAAGAGGTACATGCGGTCCACGCCGTCGAGCGCCTCCGTCAGACTCGAGGGCCGGGTGAGGTCCCCGGCGGCCACCTCGACGTCCGTGGGGAGGGCCGCGGCGCCGGGATCACGGGTCAGCGCCCGTACGCTCGCCCCCGCCTTGACGAGCTGATCGACCACCAGGCGTCCGACGTTGCCTGTCGCTCCTGTCACGAGGATGGTCACGCCATCCGTCCCTTCCTGGGTCCGGTGGAGCCTCCGCGGAGGAGCGGAGCTCCCAAGGCCAACACTGCCGACATTCTGCTCTCCATAATGGAGTTCCAGTGCTCGATTTTGGAGTTTCGACGTTCCAAAGAGCCGGAACCGACGTTGGTCAAGCGAGGTTTGACCAAGCTGCGAGAGGCCCCGCGCACTGTCGAGAACAGATACTTCGGCACCGTGTCAAGTGCCTTGCTGCGAAAGGGTCTGAGATGCTCGAGGGGCAGCCGCAGGTCAAGGAAGGCGGCAGCGAGGGGCGTCCCCGCGTGATGCGGGTCGCCCCTCGCTCTGTCGGCCCCGGAGGGGTCCGGCGCGTCGCGGTACCCCCGTCCCTCGCCGCGCCCGGGTCGTCGCCGAAGCGCCGTCCCGACCCCTCCGGCGGGGCCCGCCGCCCCCGTTTCGGCGGGCCCCGTGTGTCGATAATCTGCCCGCCAGGCAGGGGAGTTGAAGCCTCTCGGCCGGTGTTCAGAGGATGACTTGAGGGTTGCGTAGACCGCCTACGCATATCGGTGCAGGCGGTCTTTTCGATCGCGTGGTTCTCTTGGTTCTGTTCGGCCCCTGCGGCCTGTGCTCTCTTCGGTCTCTTCGGCTTGCGGTCTCCGCCGTCCGTAGGTCTCTTCGGCTTGCGGTCTCCGCCGCCCGTTAGGCCCGTTCGGCCTGTCCGGCCCGCGAGGTCTATTCCGTCTCTTCGAGGTCGTGCTCCGACAGCCCCGGCCACTCGTCCGGCCCGCCGCCCTGCCACTCGATGAGGTCGCTCTCCTCGACCTCGATCCGGTCCAGGTCGGCCAGGCGAAGGATCTCGACGACGTCGTCGAGGTGGCTGGCGAGTCCGAGGGTGACGTCGCCCTCGGTGACCCGCCGGGATCCGTCCAGGGCCGGGGCGTGCACCACGATGTGCGGATGCTGCGATGACTGTTCCATGTCTTCAGCCTCCTGCCCCCGGGCGCGATCCGCACCCCGGACACGGGGAAAGCGCCGGACGCGGAACGATCCGCGCCCGGCGCCTCCCGGCGTGGGGGACTTCCGGCGCTCTCGGTCTGGGGGCGGGGACCGCGGCGGGTGCGACGGTTCCGGAACGCTCCCCCTCACCTGACGGAATGTCAATATGCGGACACGCGCAGGGGTTGGGTGCAAGAGGAGGTTTCCGGGTGGTGCCGGCGCCTGGGCGCGACAGGACAGGTGTCGGCGACGGCACCACCCGGAGGTCTGGGGTGCGAGGGCTCAGATCCGGGTGCCCGAGAGGCGTTCCACGCCCCGCAGCAGGGCCGAGTGGTCCAGGCCGCCGTCGCCCTGCGCGCGCAGGGAGGTGACCAGTTGGGCGACCACGGCACCGACCGGCAGAGCGGCACCCACGGTGCGGGCGGCGTCCGTGACGATGCCCATGTCCTTGTGGTGCAGATCGATGCGGAATCCGGGGGTGAAGTCGCGGTTCAGGAAGTTGTCCTTCTTGCGGGCCAGCACGGTCGAGCCCGCCAGCCCGCCGCCCAGCACCTCCAGGGCCGCCTTCAGATCCACTCCGGACCTCTCCAGGAAGACCACGGCCTCGGCGCACGCCTGGATGTTCACGGCGACGATGAGCTGGTTCGCGGCCTTCACGGTCTGACCCGAACCGTGCGGGCCGCACAGCACGATGGTCCTGCCCAGTGCCGTCAAGAGCGGCTTCGCCGTCTCGAAATCGGCCTGTTCGCCGCCGACCATGATGGACAGCACGGCCTCGATCGCGCCTGCCTCGCCGCCGGACACCGGCGCGTCGAGGACGCGGATGCCCTTCCTCCGCGCGTTCTCGGCCAGGTCGATCGAGGTCTGCGGGGTGATCGACGACATGTCGATCAGCAGGGCGCCGGACCGCGCGTTCTCCAGGATGCCGTCGGGGCCGTAGGCGACCGCCTCGACCTGGGGGGACGCCGGCACCATGGTGATGATCACGTCGGCGTCGCGTACGGCCTCGGCGACCGAGGCGGCCGCCGTGCCGCCGGCGGCGGTCAGCCGGTCCAGCTTCTCCCGCTCCAGGGTGTATCCGGTGACGTCGTATCCCGCTTTGATCAGGTTCTCGGCCATGGGGGAGCCCATGATGCCGAGGCCGATCCAGGCGACCGCCGGACGGGCCGGGCGGGAGGTGTCTGGGGGCGTGATGCTCATGAGGGTGCCTCTCTGACTGCTCTGCTGCGTCTGCGGGTCGAAGCTCAGCGGGCCGCGCGGGCGGTTGCCGGCAGCCAGGCGAAGGTCTCCTCGCCGGTCCTGTCGCCGGGCTTGTACTCCAGGCCGGTCCAGCCGTCGTAGCCCGCCTTCGCTAGCCGGTCGAGGAGGTCCGCCAGCGGGAGCGAACCCGTCCCCGGCGCTCCGCGTCCCGGGTTGTCGGCGATCTGGACGTGCCCGGTCTTCGGCGTGTACCGCTCGATCACCGACGGCACATCCTCGCCGTTCATCGACAGGTGGTAGAGGTCCATCAGGAACTTCGCGTTGCCGAGGCCGGTCGCCTCGTTCACCTTGTCGACGATGGCTACGGCGGCCGGGGCCGACACCAGCGGGTAGCGCGGGGACTCCGGCCTGTTCAGCGCCTCGACGAGGAGCATCGCGCCGATACGGTCGGCGGCGCGGGCCGCGAGTGCCAGGTTCTGAAGGGCCAGCGCGTCCTGCTCGGCCGGGTCCACGCCGTCGACGCGGTTGCCGTACAGGGCGTTCAGGGCGGTGCAGCCCAGCGACCCGGCGAAGTCCGCCGCCACCTCGATGTTGGCGCGGAACCTCGCCGACTCCTCGCCGGGGACGGACAGGGCGCCGCGGTCCGGGCCCGGCAGCCGGCCGGCGTAGAAGTTCAGTCCCGTCAGCCGCACCCCCGCGGTTTCGACCGCCTTCGCCAGTGCGTCCAGCTCGGACCGCTCCGGGGTGGGCGAGTCGACCCAGGGCCACCACAGCTCGACCGCGGAGAAGCCCGCCGCGGCGGCGGCCGCGGGGCGTTCCAGCAGCGGGAGCTCCGTGAAGAGGATCGACAGATTGACGGTGAAGCGCTGGCCGGCGAATCCCATCGGCGACACCCCTTCTCCTTTCCTTCCGTATTATGGAATTACTTTTTTGCTTAACGGAAGGCTGTCGCGCTGTGGTGCCGCTTGTCAAGGGGGCGGAAGCCGCTTGTCGCACGGAGCTGGAGGGGAGCGGGCGCAACCTCGTGCCGATTGGGGTCACCTCGTGATGGACCGGGCGGCACCGTCCCGGTGGAGGCCTTCGATGTGCCCTCGTACAGGCGTGTAATGCCAGGTCAGGGCCTCACCCGCACAGGTCGCGTCGTGCGGCGCACGTCCCGCCCCTCAAGGGCAGCGAACAGTGCCGGCGTGGGTGGTTGGTGACGTGGGCGGCCCGCGGAGTCGGCGTCCGCAGGGGTGTCCAGGCGTTCCTGGTGAGGGCGGCTCCCGGCGTGCTGAAGGCGGACGACGGCGTCGAGCCCACCGCCGGGGGCTGTCTCCAGCGTGACCTCGCCACCGCCGGCACGGGAGAGTTGCCGGACCATCGGCAGGCCGAGGCCCGTGCCGTCGTGGTCGGCATCAGCGGCCCGCCAGAACCGGTCGAAGGCTCTGTGCCGTTCGGCTTCGGACATGCCGGGCCCTTGGTCGATCACATGGAGTTCGGCCACGGGTGGGATGCGGCTGCCTGCTCTCGGGGCGGTGGCGGTTGCCAGCGTGATGGCGGTTCCCGGCGGGGACACGCGCAGCGCGTTGGACAGCAGATTGTCGATGATCTGCTCCAGTGCCCCCGGGACCGCCCACACGTGTACGGCTGTGGCCCCGGAGACGATGATGTCGACCTGCTGCTCGTCGGCGAATGCCGCCCAGATGGCCGCGCGATCGGCGACGACGGCGTTGAGATCGACCGCCTCCGGCCTGATCGCGGAGTTCTCCAGTCGGGCGAGCGCGAGCAGCCCCTGCACCATACGACTGAGCCGCTCCAGCTCCCCCACGGCCTCCTCGAGGCTGTCGTGGGCACAGGGGGCGAGGTACGGCTCGAAATTCTCCAGGCGCAGGCGCAGTGAGGTCAGGGGAGTCTTCAACTGGTGGGATGCCTCGGAGGCGAACGCCTGCTGAGCTTGGAGCAGGTGCTGGAGCCGGGTCGCGGTTCTCGTGAACGACGCGGCGAGCCGGCGTAGTTCCGGCGGCCCGTGATCCGCGGCCGGCGGATCGGTGATCCGGCCTTCGGCGAGTTGTGCCGTGGCGCGTTCCAGGGCTCGGACGGGACGGGTGATCGAGCGGGCGAGCACGAAGCCGATCAGGGAGACGGCGGCCAGCACCCCGAGCCCTACCGCGGCGAGGACCAGCCAGGTGGCGTGGACCTTTGCCCTGAGCGTGCCCAGCGCATACACCGTTCGCACCACACAGGCGACGGTGGCGTTGGAGCCACCCGGCACGGTGACGGTGAGGACTTCGCCGCCTGTGGACGGGTCGCTGCGGGTGCCGACGGCGGGCTGATCGCGCAGTGCGGTAGAGATGTCCGGCTCGGCGGACAGGTCCCTGCCGACCGGGGCACGGGCAGCGGTGTCGGTGAGGACGGTGCCCTTGTGGCCGGCGACGAGCACGCGACTGCCGGTGCGCTGCCCGTACGCGCGGGCCAGTTCGGGCAGGTCGGCCGTCAGCCCGTGCTCCATCTTGTCCTCGCAGACCTCGGCGAGCGTCATCGCCCCCTGCTGCGCCGCATCGGAGAAGCGGGACAGCTCGCTGCGGGCGTAGAGGATGCCGAACGGCACTTCGAGCGCGAGCAGGACGAACAGCATCAGGCTCAGATGGCTGAGCAGAAGGCGACGCGTCACCGGGGCCCTCCGCCGTGCCCCGAATCCGCGCCGGCCGTGGTGTCGATGTGCGCCGGGGGGACCAGGCGGAAGCCGATTCCGCGGATGTTCTCGATCCAGGAGGAGTCACCGAGTTTGCGGCGCAACGCGGCGATGTGGACGTCCAGGGTCTTGGTGGGGCCGAAGAAGTTCGGTTCCCAGGCCGTGTCGAGAATCTGCCGGCGGGGGCAGACGGCTCCGGGGTCTTCGGCGAGACAGACGAGGAGGTCGAACTCCTTGGGCGCGAGGGTGATGGGCATCCGGTGCAGGTGTACCTGCCGGGTGCGATGGTCGATGGTCAGCGGGCCGATCCGCTGGAGGTGGGACGTACCGGGTTGTTGTGCCAGGTCATCCGAGGTCTGCGGCTCTTCATGGCGGGTGTCCGGCACGGGAGGGCGGGCGCGGCGGGTGACGGCACGGATCCGGGCGACGAGCTCCCGCACCCCGAACGGTTTGGAGACGTAGTCGTCCGCGCCCAGCTCAAGACCGAGCACCCGGTCCACCTCGTCGTCTCTGGCAGTGATCATGATGATCGGCACGGACGAGCGGGAGCGGAGGGCACGGCAGACGTCGATACCGTCCATGTCGGGCAGCCCCAGGTCCAGCAGCACCATCTCCGCCTCCGGCGCGGCGAGGCCGTCGGCCCCGTTTCCGGCGTGTTCGACGGTGAATCCGAAACGGCGCAGTCCCTCCGTCAACGGTCCGGCCACCCGGTCGTCGTCCTCGATCAGCAAGACACGCATGCAGAAAGGCTCACAGACCTCGGCCGAAAGGTGTGGCGCAAACGCCGTAACCTCCCCCGAGCCGGTGATCCTCCACGGTCGGCGTAGCCGCTCAAGCGCGGCGCGATGACGACATCCAGGACATGGACAGCGGGGAGTAAGCCGCGGGTTAAGGTCGCGGACGGCGGTGTCCGATCCCGCAGGTGACAGCCGAAAACCGAGGTGAGGCCGGACCGCGTGACATGAAGGCCCTCTCGGTGGAATCGGCCGGAGGTGAGGAAGGAAAAGCGCTTCATCGGAGGAATTCGGGATCCACGCTGTATGTGCTCTGGCATTCCGCTTGATCGTCTTCCCGTAGCGTCGGTTGCCCGGCCGGTGCCGCTGGAGCACCGCGCGGTAAGCGCCCCCAACGAGCACCTGGGATGCCCCATGCCCATTGATGAACTACGCCGCACGCGCCCGGACCTGGCGGAGCCCTTCACGACCGCGCTGCCGGGAGCACGCGCCACCGTGCTGGGCCGGCTGTGGGGCGCTCTGGTACGAGAACCCCTGCCCGGCGTGACCGGGCATCGCCGGGAGTCCGACGCCGTGGTGGTCGAGTTGCGGCGGGGCGGTTCACTCGCGGCGGCCGAGTCCAGTGCGCGGCCGTTCGCCGAGGTGCCCGACGACTTCGCCGTGTCCGGGCCAAAGGGGCCGATCAGGGGGCCGGCGGAGCTGCTGGCTCAGTTGGGCCTGCGTACCCCTGCGGCGGAGCGACTGGCGGCCGAGCTGGACAACAGCGTGGTCAACCTGGCCCTGGCCCGGGCCGCGAACGCCGGCGCAAGGGTCCCGCCGAAGGACTCGGCAGATGCCGAGCAGGCGGTCGTCGACGGTCACCCGCAGCATCCCTGCTGCCGGACACGTACCGGCATGTCGATCGCCGACGTGCTCGCGTACGCCCCCGAGCACCACCCCGTCGTCCGGCTGGCGCTGCTCCGTGTCCCGGCCGACCGCTGGCAGGGCGCCGGCACGTGGCCGCGAGTACTGCGTGACGGCGACACGATCCTCCTCCCGCTGCACCCCTGGCAGCGGAACCACATGCTCGTGCACCAGCCCGACCTGGCCGTCGTGGAGGAGACGATCCCGGCCCGGCCGCTGCTGTCGCTGCGCACCCTCGCCCCGCTGGACGTCCTGCCGGGCTGCCACTTCAAGACGGCGCTCGACGTGCAGGTCACCAATTACCGACGCACCATCTCCCCGGCCGAGGTCGCCGACGGGCCCCCTCTGTCCGACCTGGTCGCGGCCGTCATCGACAAGGCCGGGTACGGCGGCAGCCTGCGCATCCTGCGGGAGCTGGGCGGCGGCGCGGTGCGCGTGGACGGGCTGCCCTCCGAGAGCCTGGCGGCAATGATCCGGGAGTCGACCGAGCGCCACCTCGACGCCGGAGAGATCGCGGTTCCGCTCACGGCCGTCCACGCGACCGGGGCCGCCATGGTGTCGGGTGACCCGGTGCGCTGGCTGGCGGACTTCGCCGGGCTCGTGCTGCCGCCCGCTCTGACGCTGCTGTCCATGGGGGTGGCGCTGGAGGCGCACGGCCAGAACACCCTGGTCGTGCTGCGAGACGGGCGGCCGGTGCGGGTGCTGTACCGGGATCTGGACGGCGTACGGGTCAGCCCACGCCGCCTGGCCCGGTGTGGTTTCACGCTGCCGCCGCTGCTCGGCACCCGCGCGGGCGATGACGCGGCCGCGCTGCACACCAAGCTGTTCGGCGGCCTGATCAGCGGAGTCTTCAGCGAGCTGGTCGCCGTCCTCAGCCGGACGCGGGCGGCCGATCCCCGGGCGCTGTGGGGCGCGGTGGCCGAGGCCGGCCGCCGGGTGTACGCCGGTCTGCCGGACCAGGAGGATGCGGCGGCGTTCTTCGGCGACACGATGCCGCTGAAGGCGACCATCGCCATGCGCCTGGCCGAGAACCCGGGCAAGGCGCAGTGGACGTCCGTCCCCAACCCCCTGGCGCTGTGCCGTTGATGCCCTGCACCGACCGCTGTCCCCCTGGAGCGACCGTATGAACACCGGAACTGCCACCCACGCCACCACGACCGGCGCCAGCACGCCCGTGACGACAGCCGACACCGTCACCGCCCACACGCTGCTCAACTGCCTGATGCGCGAGGTGTCAGCCCCCGAACATCAGGTGACGGTCGACGACGACGACCACCTCCTGCTGCGTCTGCCCCGCCGGGGCATCCTGCTGCGTTCCCCGCTGCGCAGGGTCTCACTGATCGGAGCCCACCGCTTCCAGGGCCCGGTGCAGCGGCTCGACGACGACTCCTGGGTGACGGTCGGCTGGAAAGAGCTGGCCGGATACATCCAGGACGAACTGGAACTGCGCACGGGGGCCGCCAACGAGGAGTTCCTGAGCCAGGTCGCCGACAGCCGCGAGACGATCCGTACCGCGCTGGAGGAGCGGGCGGGCGCCTCGCCGCACCCCGATCCGTACGTCGCGTCGGAGCAGTCCCTCGTGTTCGGCCATCGCTTCCACCCCACTCCCAAGTCTCGCACCGGTGACCCGGCGGACTGGCTGGCGTACGGCCCGGAGACCGGCGCGCGCTTCCGCCTGCGCTACCTGGCCGTGCGCCGCCATCTCGTACGTGAGGAGGGTGAGTTGCGGGAGATGGACGCGCTGCACCCGGCGTGCGATCCGGGATTCGTGATACTGCCGGTGCATCCCTGGCAGTACCGGCTGCTTCAGGGCCACGACCGGCTACGGGAGGCAGCGGCCGTCGGCGATGTCGTCGACACCGGAGTGAGCGGACCGGAGCTGGTGCCGACCGCATCGGTGCGCACGCTGTACGACCCCGACAGCGACACCTTCCTCAAGTTCAGCCTGAACGTCCGCCTGACCAACTGCGTCCGCAAGCACGCCAGTTACGAGCTGTCCGGTGCCGTGACCCTCAACCGCCTGCTCCAGCCCGTCTTCGCCGAACTCGCCGGCCGATTCCCCGGGTGTGCGCTCCTGGCCGAGCCCGGCTACCGCACCCTCGACACCGCCGGCGACACCGCTCTCCTGGAGGGCCTCGGCGTCATCGTCCGCTCCGGCCTGCGCCACCATCTGCGTCCCGGGGTGACACCCCTGCTCGCCGCCGCGGTGGCGGACGAGTACCCGATCAGTACAGCCCACGTCTCCCATCTGCTCGCCCGCGGCGACGGGGACGTCCTGGCCTGGTGGGACGCGTACCTACGACTGCTGCTGCCACCGGTGCTGGCCGCTTACTTCGAACACGGCGTCGTCCTGGAACCCCACCTGCAGAACGTCGTCGTCGGGGTGAACGCCGACGGCACTCCGGCGCAGATGCTCTTCCGCGACCTGGAAGGCACAAAGCTCCTGCCCGGCCATCACCGGCTCAGCCTCGCCGACCTGCCGAAGGACGTGCGGGGTCCCCTCACCTACGACCCCGAACGCGGCTGGAACCGGGTCGCCTACTGCCTCCTGGTCAACCATGCCGCCGAAGTGCTCGGCGCCCTGGCCGACCTCGACCCGACGCTGGAACCCGTCCTCTGGGGCCTGGTCCGCGACCACCTCGACGCCTACGCCCGCACCGCCGCCGAACCGCCACGCCTGCGCGCCCTGCTGTCCGGCGTACCGCTGCCCGCCAAGGCCAACCTGCTGCTGCGCTGGGGCCGCCAGGCCGACCGGCATGCCACCTACGTCCCGCTACCCAGCCCGCTCGGCGCGGACTTTCCCCGGGAGGTGATCCGGTGAGGCCCGCGCTGCTCGACCACTTCGGCCGGCTGACCGACGACGACCTGCCCGCGTACGTCTACGACCTCCCGGCCCTGCGCGAGCACGTTCACGCGATCCGGGCCGCACTGCCGGAACGCGTCGAGCTGCTGTACGCGGCCAAGGCCAACTCCGATCCCCGAATCCTGCAGACCCTGGCCGCGCACATCGACGGACTCGAGGTGGCCTCCGGCGGCGAACTGAACCACGTCCGCGGGCTCGTCCCCGCTATGCCGCTCGCCTTCGGAGGCCCCGGCAAGACGCGGGCAGAGCTGGTCCAGGCACTGGAAGCCGGAGTGGAACGTCTGCACATCGAGAGCGCACACGAACTACGTCTCCTCACCACCCTGCTGGGCGACCGGAGCGCCGACATCGTCCTGCGCGTCAACCTACCTGTCGACTTGGGCCATGTCGCCCTCGCCATGGGCGGTCACCCGAGCCCCTTCGGCATGGATCCGGCGCACCTGGACGGCTGCCTGGAGCTGATCGCCTCCGACCCGCGCATCCGTCTGCGCGGCCTGCATCTCCACCTGGCCAGCGGATTTCAGGCCCAGGCCCAACTGGCCCTGATCGACAAGATCCTGACCTGGGCCGAGGGCTGGGCTCACGAACGCGCGGTAGACCTGGCCGAGGTGAACGTCGGAGGGGGAATGGGCGTCGACTACACCCACCCCCACGAGGTGTTCGACTGGTCCGCGTTCGGCGCGGGACTGGTCCGGATCCTGACCCGCCATCCGCGCCTCACGCTGCGGATCGAACCCGGCCGCTCGGTCACCGCGTACTGCGGCTGGTACGTCGCCCAGGTCCTGGACGTCAAGTTCAGCCGCGGGGAGGCGTTCGCCGTGCTGCGCGGAGGCACCCACCATCTGCGCACCCCTGCCGCGAAACAGCACGACCAGCCCTTCGAGGTGATCCCCGACGATGTCTGGCTCCGGCCCTGGGACCGACCGGAGGTCCGTAACGAGCCGGTGACGCTGGTCGGACAGCTGTGCACGCCCAAGGACGTCCTTGCCCGCCGTGTCACGGTCGAACGGCTGCGCGTCGGCGACCGCGTCGCCTTCGCCCTGGCCGGCGCCTACGCCTGGAACATCTCCCACCACGCGTTCCTCATGCACCCGCACCCGACCTTCCATCACGTCGACGATGTGGAGGTGTCCGTCCCGGGCGCATACGCCCATCAGATGTCATGAGCGCGGGCTCCCGCACGCCGGTGACGGCCACACTCGCCGTCCGGAACTTCCGTCGCTACCTGCTCGGGCAGCTGACCTCCACCATCGGTACGTGGATGCAGCGCGCCGCCCAGGACCTGCTCGTCCTCCACCTCACCGGCAACAGCGGAAGTGCGGTCGGCGTCCTGACCGCACTGCAGTTCCTGCCGCAGACCCTGTTCGGCCTGACCGGAGGCATCCTCGCCGACCGGTACCCCAAACGACGGATCCTGTTTCTGACCCAGACGGCCATGGGAGTGCAGTCACTCCTGCTCGGACTGCTGACCGTCACCGGCGCGGTGAACCTGCTGTCCGTCTACGTGCTGGCCTTCGTCCTCGGCACCGCCACCGCCGTGGACAGTCCTGCCCGCAACGCCTACATCTCCGAACTGGTCGACCGGGAGTGCGTGGCCACCGCGGTCAGCCTGAACTCCGCTCAGTTCAACGTGGCCCGCACTCTCGGCCCCGCCCTCGCCGGCCTGACCGTCGCCGCCTTCGGCACGGGCTCGGTGTTCCTCGTGAACGCGGCCTCGTACCTGGCCGTCCTCTACGGCCTGGTCACCATCCGTACGGACGACCCGCCGGGCCCCGGCCGCCCCCGACCACCCGGCCGTACCCGACTGCGTGACGCCTTCCGCCACATCACCTCGACCCCGGAACTGCTCCTGCCGATCAGTCTCATCGCCTTCGTCGGCACCTTCGGCCTCAACTTCCAGGTCACCCTCTCGCTCGTCGCCGTCGCGGCCTTCCATACGGGACCAGCCGCGTTCGGTTGCCTCTCCGCCGCATACGCCGTGGGCAGCCTCATCGGCGCGATCTACGGGGCACGCTGCTCCAACCCCCCCACCGCACGCCGTCTCATCTCCACCACGATCGTCTTCGGGGTACTGGAAGCAGCGCAGTGCCTGATGCCGGACTACGGCTCGTTCATGGTCCTGCTGATCCCCACTGGTATCGCCGCGGTGACCGTGACCACCACCGCCAACGCACTGATCCAGCTCCACGCCGACCCACATCTGCGGGGCCGCGTCATGTCCGTCTACTTCCTCGTCCTCCTCGGCGGCACCCCCATCGGCGCCCCGCTGGTCGGCCTGGTGTCGGACTCCCTGGGCGTCCGCTCCACCCTGGTCCTGGGCGGCGTCATCTCGGCGTCCTCGGCGCTCGCGCTCTCCGCCCTGATCACAGGCCGAATTCAACGGCGGATCCGCATCACAGGAACGGCCTCCGTCACCAGCTCACCCTTCGCCTCAGCCCAGCCGACAGGGGACCGGCAGCCCGACGCCTGACGCATCCACGGGGGCCGGTGTCAGTCATCTGTCGAGACCCTGCCCGTTCTCCCCTCCCCACGCCGCCGACTCGGACGAGGCCGGCGTCGCGGCGGCCCGATATGGGATGTATGTGGCTGTATGGCGCCATGGCGCCATGGCGCCCGTACGGGACGGGCGGGGTGGGTGAAGCGCGCCAGTAGTCAGGATGCGTTCAGGTGCCCCGTGGCATGGTCGGGCGGTATGACCGATGAAACGTCTGGGAGCCCTGTGGTTCCAGAGGCGGACACCCGGCCACGAGACCAGCAGCGAGCCGACGAGCAACTCGAATTGGTTCCACGCATCCTTTGGGCTGGCTGGGGGCGAGGAAAGAGCAAAAGCGGAGGCAATTCCGAGAATGTGAATCGTGTCACGGATATCGCCCCGGCGGCGCGGCCCGAATGGGCTCGACGGGCAATTGAAGTCGTCCCGCCGCCCTGCGGATCCGAGGTCACATTTGTCTACACATGTGTAGACAGTTACCGTTCCGCAGACGTGAGGGGCGCCCCTCTGTGCTGCCGCCCGTTCTATGTGAGGCTTACATGACAACTACGACGACAACCGAGAGTCTTCGGACGCCTGCCAAGCAGATGCTGAACAAGGTTCCCGAGGTCACGATCTGGTTCTGGATCATCAAGATCCTGTGCACCACGGTCGGCGAAAGCTTCGCCGACTGGATCAACATGAACCTCGGCGTCGGCCTGATCAACACCGCCTTGATCTTCACCGTCGTTCTGGCTGGCGTCCTGGGCTGGCAACTCACCACCAAGCGCTATGTCCCGTTCGTGTACTGGCTCACCGTCGTGGTGGTGAGCGTGACCGGTACCCTCTACACCGACATCCTCACCGACAGCCAGGGCGTTCCCCTCGCGCTGAGCAGTAGCGTGTTCGCCGCTGTCCTCGCCGTTGTCTTCGGGATCTGGTACGCCCGCGAGCGGACCCTGTCGGTGCACACCATCACCACCCGTCCCCGTGAACTCTTCTACTGGCTCGCGGTCCTGGTCACTTTTGCCCTCGGCACCGCGACCGGCGACTGGACCCTGGACCTGACCGGCTGGACCCCGGGCGTCTCCGTGCTCCTGCCTCTCGGGTTGATCGTCGCGATCGTCCTCGCATGGCGCCTCGGCGCCAAC
Organism: Streptomyces sp. NPDC002513; assembly: GCF_053595355.1. Taxonomy (NCBI): domain Bacteria; kingdom Bacillati; phylum Actinomycetota; class Actinomycetes; order Kitasatosporales; family Streptomycetaceae; genus Streptomyces; species Streptomyces sp. NPDC002513. Next base: position 30,933 of record NZ_JBSFXK010000016.1, read on the forward strand.
GCGGTGCTCTCCTTCTGGCTGGCCTACATCCTCACTCGCCCGCTCGGTGCCAACCTCGGTGACTGGCTCGGCTCGCCCGGCGGCGACGGCGGCCTGGGCCTCGGCACCGCGGTGACCAGTGTGATCTTCCTGGCTGCGATCCTCGCTACGGTCCTGTACCTCACGCTCAGCCGCAGCGATGTCATCGAGACCCACGACCTGACCCATACCCCACGGACGCTGAACCCGGCGCGTGAGCGGATCATGCTCGGTTACTACGCCGTCGTGGCGGTCGCCACCGCGGCGCTTCTCGTCTGGGCGCACCAGCAGCCCCACGCGGCCGCGGCCAGCGAGGCTGACACCCCCGCACCAGTAACCGCCCACCTCACCCCGAAGCAGGCGACGTCCCCGTTCCCTCCGGCTGAGATCGCGAAGTTCCGCACCATCGCAGCTGACACCCTGGCAAGGGTCAATGCGGGCAACCAGTCAGCCGCGACCACCCGCGTGACCGACCTCGAGACGGCTTGGGACGACGACCAGCCCACCCTTGAGCCCAAGAGCGAGCAGTCCTGGCACTTCCTCGACAGCGAAATCGACCACGTCCTGAAGGCGCTACGCGCCCCGAACCCCGACAAGGCCACCGAGGTCAAGGCACTCAACACCCTCCTCACCTCACTCGGCTGATCCACCACGATGACGGACCGCCTCGACGCACCTCCTGCGCCGGGGCAGTCGACAGGTCGAATGGTTGAGCGCGGGGGCATGTGCTGGTCGGTTAGGGTCGCCTCGTGACGGGCGAACCGGCTCCGTCGCCGTGGAACTGATCGGCCTGCGGCGCATCGTGGCTGTGGTGCGGTGGACCGATGCCTCCACGTTGTGCCCTGATGTGCCCTCGCGATGGGTACTCGGGGTAAAGGTGCAGGTCAGAGGGTTTTTTGGGGGCGCGATGCGACTGAGAGTGGAGTTCACGACCGAGCCCTTCGATCTCGACGAGGCGCCCGCGCACGCGCTGGTCGCCCGGGAGGTCGTCGAGGCGGCCGAACTGGACACCGTGGACGTCGGTCCGTTCGGCAACACCGCCGAGGGCCGCGCCGACACGGTGCTCACCGCCGTGGACGCGCTGCTGCGCAAGGCCTTGGAGGCCGGTGCCACCCGGATCTCGTTGCAGGTCAACGTGGTCGCGGAGGCCGGCAGGTGACCGGGGCGGGGGACGAACCCTTCATCACGGCCGTGAAGCCGCTGGTCGACGCCATGGGCGGGGAGATGCTGCCGCCGGACCAGGCCGGACCCGACGACGTGGTGCTCGCCTGGGAGGGCGCCGACGTCGTCGCCGTGCGTCTGCCGCAGCTCGCCGACTCGCTCGATCACATCCTCGCCGCGATGGAGCGGGGGCGCGGCAGGCCGCTGGCCGGACTGGACCGCAAGGCCAAGCAGGAGATCGTACGGACCCTGGAGGCGCGCGGCGCCTTCTCCGTGCGCCACGGCGTGGAGACCGTCGCGAGCGCCCTCGGCGTGAGCCGCTTCACCGTCTACAACTACCTCAACCGCGAGAAGGGGTCCTGACCAGGGCCGTTGTGCTCTGTGCGGAGCCCTGTCCGACGCGTCGCCGCCCGTGATCCGGGCGGCGTTTTTTGTTACTCCGAATTTTCAACAGAGTGTTGACGCTGTCGAGTGGAGGGCGTTAGCTGTTCGCAGCCCGTTCAGCCCCAAGGCCACGGAGGCACCCGTGACGTCGACTTCCACGCCGCCGGGCCTGGCCCGGTTCAACGCCCTTGAGGAGCCTGCGGCCTTGGCCGCCCTCCACGAGGCGTGCGCCTCCACGGCATGGGCCGCTCGGCTGCTCGCCGCACGCCCCTACCGCACCCCCGACGACCTCTACGCCGCAGGTGACGCGGCCATGGCCGAACTGACCACCGCGGACCTCGAGGAGGCGATGGCCGGGCACCCGCCGATCGGCCGCCCCAAGCCGGGCGACCCCGCATCGGCCCGGGAGCAGCGTGGCATGGCCGGCGCCTCGGAGGGGCTCAGGGCGGAGATGCTCGAACTCAACCTCGCGTACCAGGAGAAGTTCGGGCATGTCTTCCTGATCTGCGCCACCGGGAAGACCGGAGAGCAGATGCGGGACGCGGTCAAGGAGCGGATCGGCAACACGCCGGAACAGGAACGGGAGATCGTCCGCACCGAGCTGGGGAAGATCAACCGTATCCGGCTCGCCCGACTGCTCGACACCGTCTGACGAGAACCCGCCGGACGCCAGGACACCGTCCGACAAGAACCCGCCGGACTCCTCGACACCGCCTGAAGAGGAAAGCGCATGAACACCGAGACCACCGCCTCCGTGTCCACGCACATCCTGGACACCAGCGTCGGCCGCCCCGCCCCGGGCGTCGCCGTCCACCTCCTCGCCCGCTCGGGCCGGGACGCGGACTGGCAGGCACTCGGCGGCTCCGCGACCGACGCGGACGGCCGGTGCAAGGACCTCCCGGCCCCGCCGGAGGGGACCACCCACGTACGGCTCGACTTCGCCGTCGAGGCGTATTTCGCAAGGTTTGAGAAGAAGCAAGCCGAGGCGCAGCAGGACGCCCCCGCGAATCGGGACAGCGGTGTCCCGGGAGCGTTCTTCCCGGAGGTGACGATCACGTTCGCCGTCATGCCGGGGGAGCACTACCACGTACCGCTGCTGCTCAACCCGTTCGGCTACTCCGTTTACCGAGGGAGCTAGCAGAGAATGGCAGACGTTTCCCGTCCCACCCGCCCGGTGGTCCTGGGACAGAACCAGTACGGCAAGGCCGAGAACCGAGTCGTCAGGATCACGCGGGACGGCACCACCCACCACATCAGGGACCTCAACGTGTCCGTCTCGCTCTCCGGCGACATGGACGAGGTCCACCACTCCGGCTCCAACGCCCACGTCCTGCCGACCGACACCACCAAGAACACGGTGTACGCGTTCGCCAAGGAGCACGGCATCGACTCCGCCGAACAGTTCGGCATCCACCTCGCCCGCCACTTCGTGACGTCCCAGGACCCCATCCACCGCGCCCGGATCCGGATCGAGGAGTACGCCTGGGACCGGATCGAGCACGCGGGGCGGGGCGCGCACTCCTTCGTCCGCAGGGGCCAGGAGACCCGTCTGACACAGATCACCTACGACGGCTCGTCCTGGGAGGTGGTCTCGGGCCTGACGGACCTGACGGTGATGAACTCGACCGACTCCGAGTTCTGGGGCTACGTCAAGGACAAGTACACGACCCTGCCCGAGGCGTACGACCGCATCCTGGCCACGTCCGTCACCGGCCGCTGGCGCTTCGGCTGGAGCGACGACGCCCAGAAGACGCCGGACTGGGAGAAGTCCTACGAGGAGACGAAGAAGCACCTGCTCCAGGCCTTCGCCGAGACCTACTCCCTGTCGCTCCAGCAGACCCTGTACCAGATGGGCACGCGCATCATCGAGCACCGCGGCGAGATCGACGAGGTCCGCTTCTCCCTCCCGAACAAGCACCACTTCCTGGTGGACCTCGAGCCGTTCGGGCTGAAGAACGACACCGCCGAGGGAGCCGTGTACTACGCCGCCGACCGGCCGTACGGCCTGATCGAGGCCACCGTGCTGCGCGACGGCTGCGAGGCGAGAATCCCGGTGGACCTCACCAACCTGTAGGCCTGCGTCGGTGCCCCCGGCAGCCCCGGGGGCACCCCTCCTTCGGCACCCGCGGCCGACCGGGCCGGTCCCCGACCGGCGCCGGGCCGCGGCACTCAAACTCCCGGGGTCCTGCCGTGCCCTCTCCACAGAGCGAAAAGGACGAACCATGGCAGCAGCCCAGCGCATCGTCATCGAGAACTGTGCGATCGCGACCGTGGACGCAGACGACACCGAGTACGCCGTGGGCCATGTCGTCGTCGCCGGCAACCGCATCGAGGCGGTCGGCGCGGGCCGGGCCCCCGAGGGCCTGGAGGGCGTCGCACGCCGGATCGACGCCTCCGGCCACCTCGTCACACCGGGCCTGGTCAACACGCACCACCACTTCTACCAGTGGATCACCCGGGGCCTGGCCACGGACCACAACCTCTTCGACTGGCTCGTCGCGCTCTACCCGGTCTGGGCCCGCATCGACGAGCCGATGGTCCGCGCGGCCGCGCAGGGATCGCTCGCCATGATGGCCCGCGGCGGGGTGACCACCGCCATGGACCACCACTACGTCTACCCGCGGGGCTGCGGCGACCTGTCCGGCGCCCTCATCCGCGCCGCCCGCGAGACGGGCATCCGCTTCACCCTCGCCCGCGGCTCCATGGACCGCGGCGAGACGGACGGCGGTCTGCCGCCGGACTTCGCCGTCGAGTCCCTCGACGGCGCGCTGGCCGCCACCGAGGCGACCATCGACGAGCATCACGACCCCTCCTTCGACGCCATGACCCAGGTGGCGGTGGCGCCCTGTTCCCCCTTCTCCGTCTCGACCGAACTCATGAGGCAGGGCGCCGAGCTGGCGCGGCGCAAGGGCGTACGGCTGCACACCCACGGCTCGGAGACGGTCGAGGAGGAGAAGTTCTGCCACGAGTTGTTCGGCATGGGCCCCACCGACTACTTCGCGTCGACGGGCTGGCTCGGTGAGGACGTGTGGATGGCGCACTGCGTCCATATGAACGACTCCGACATCGCGGCCTTCGCCCGGACGAGGACGGGCGTCGCCCACTGCCCGTCCTCCAACGCCCGTCTGGGCGCGGGCATCGCCCGGGTCCCCGACCTGCTCGCGGCGGGCGTCCCGGTCGGCCTCGGCGTCGACGGCACGGCGTCCAACGAGTCCGGCGAGCTCCACACCGAACTGCGCAACGCGCTCCTGATCAACCGCCTGGGCGCGCACCGCGAAGCGGCCCTGAACGCGCGCCAGGCGCTGCGCCTGGGCACCTACGGCGGTGCCCAGGTCCTCGGCCGTGCCACGCAGATCGGTTCCCTGGAGCCGGGCAAGCTCGCCGACCTCGTGCTGTGGAGGCTCGACACGCTGGCCCATGCCTCCATCGCCGACCCGGTGACCGCGCTGGTCTTCGGCGCGGCGGCCCCGGTCACGCTCTCCCTCGTGAACGGTGAGCCTGTCGTCGAGAACGGACGGCTGCTGCACGCCGACGAGGACGCCATCGCCCGCTCCACGCGGGCAGAGGCCCAGCGCCTCGCGCGGATCGCCGCGCAGGGCTGAGCAGCCGAAGACTCCGGCCGGGAGGGACGGCTCCCGGCCGGGAGCCGTGGACCCGAGCGGGGTCCACGGCGGCCGTCGCCGGGGCACGCGAGAACGTGCGTGCCCCGGAACGGTCCCCGTCCCCCGGGGGCCCTGCCCCCTCGCGCGGCCCCGCCGCGCGGGAGCCCCCTCATGACCGCCGCACCACCTCCTTGACACCCACGTCACAGCCGACGTGCCACCGACCGGAGGAGCCACCGTGGCAGCCCACCCCGTAGACGAGAAACTCCCCGCCCTCAAGATGGCGACCAGCGGTCTGCAACACGTGGCCGCCATGTACGCGGGAGTCGTCGCCCCGCCCCTGATCGTCGGCGCGGCCATCGGCCTGTCCGGCGCCGACCTCACCTTCCTCACCGGCGCCTGCCTGTTCACCGCGGGCCTCGCCACCTTTCTGCAGACCCTCGGCATCTGGAAGATCGGCGCCCGGCTGCCGTTCGTCAACGGCGTCACGTTCGCCGGCGTCGCGCCCATGACCGCCATCGTGGCCTCCGCCAAGGACAAGTCCGACGCACTGCCGGTGATCTTCGGCGCGGTGATCGTCGCCGGGCTCCTCGGCTTCCTGGCGGCCCCCTTCTTCTGCAAGGCGGTCCGCTTCTTCCCGCCGGTCGTCACCGGCACCGTGATCACCCTCATCGGCGTGTCGCTGCTCCCGGTCGCCTTCGGCTGGGCACAGGGCCCCGACCCCGCGGCGTCCGACTACGGTTCGTCGACCCACCTCACCCTCGCGGGCATCACCCTCGCCCTCGTCCTCCTCCTGCGCCGGTTCACCCGGGGCTTCGTCAAGCAGATCGCCGTCCTGCTCGGCCTGATCGCCGGTACGGTCGTCGCGATCCCCTTCGGCGCCACGGACTTCGGCCCGGTCGCGGACGCGGCCGTGATCGGCTTCCCGACGCCGTTCCACTTCGGTGCCCCCCGGTTCCACCTGGCCGCGATCCTGTCGATGTGCGTGGTGATGGCGGTCTCGATGACCGAGTCGACCGCGGACATGCTGGCGCTGGGCGAGATCGTCGAACGCCCGGCGGACGAGAAGACCATCGCGGCGGGTCTGCGCGCCGACACCCTCGGCTCGGCCCTCAGCCCCCTCTTCAACGGCTTCATGTGCAGCGCCTTCGCCCAGAACATCGGCCTGGTCGCCATGACCCGCATCCGCAGCCGGTACGTCGTCGCCACGGGCGGCGGATTCCTCGTCCTGATGGGCCTGTGCCCGATGGCCGCCTCCCTCATCGCCGTCGTACCGCGTCCGGTGCTCGGCGGCGCGGGCGTGGTCCTGTTCGGCTCGGTGGCCGCGAGCGGCATCCAGACCCTGATCCGGGCCGGCCTGGACCAGGACGGCAACGCCCTGATCGTGGCCGTCTCGCTGGCCGTCGGCATCATCCCGATCACAGCGCCGCACTTCTACCACGCGCTCCCGCAGACGGCCCGGATCGTCCTGGACTCGGGCATCTCGACGGGCTGTGTGGCGGCGGTCCTGCTGAACCTCGTCTTCAACCACCTCGGCAGGGGCCGGGGCACCCGGGAGACGACCCGCCCGAGGGAGACGGGCGAGGAGATAGCCGGGACACGGACGGCCACCGCGCACTGAACGGCCGCGGAGGACGCGGCGCGACGCGCCCGGCACAGCCGCGGGGGCAGGGCAGCCACCACCGCCCTACCCCCGCGGCGGCCGTCGACGCACGCGGGCGTACGACGAGACGGCCTACGCGCCACACCCTCCCGGGACGCGCGGTCGGCAGCCCGCGTTCCCCCGCTCCCACGGGACGCTCACGGCCGCCCGTCCCGGCACGCCGCTCACACCCGTCGCGGGGACGCCAGCAGATATCGGGCCCGCGTCCGCGGCTCCGTGTGCTCGCTGACCTGCCAGCCCGCCTCCTCCAGCGTGGCCGCGCAGGCGCGCAGTGCCGTGAGGTCCGGCTCGTGCACGGCGACCGCCTCCGGCTGGGGGGTCGCCCGCACCCGGTAGCCCGCCCCCCGCTCCCCGGTCGCGGGCCGGTGCCCGGCCGCCTCCAGGGCGAGCGCGGCGGCCTGCACCAGATGGGTCCGCTCCCAGCCGCACGGGCGGTCCGTGGCCCCGTGCGGATGGGTCATCCGGCGCAGCTCCAGCAGCCCCTGCCAGGCGCCGCGCACCTCCCGCAGCCGGGCCGGCCCGCTGTCCGCGGACACCTCGCCACCGACGCGCGCGGCGAACACGCCGGAGTCGGCGGGAGCCGGGGCGGCCACCGGTGTCCGCTCGACGGGCGTCTCCCGTATGCGGTGACCCGCAGGGGTCAGGAAGTGGTCGTGCGGCGGACGCGGATGCCGGAAGGCCAGTCCCCGCTTCACCAGCGCGGCGAGCTGGGCGTCCGTCCCCTTCAGCCGCCCCGTGACGGGGTCGGCGGCCTCGATCAGGCGCTGCTGCACGGCGGTAGGCGGTCGGGTCACGGGGTGCTTCCTTCCCGCGGGGGAGAGGGCACGGGCGCCGTGTCCCTCGTGGGGTACGGGCGCCCGTGTTCCCGTCAGTGCTCCTCGGAGGGCCCCGCTTCCCCCGCGGAGAGGGACCCATGGGAACAGTACGCGTCGGGTCTGACATTCCAGCCGGCCATCACATGCCGGCGGTGCTCCGTGCTCAGCCGGCTCATCGTCCCCGTGGAGAGCTGGAACAGGGCACCTCCCGCGGCCGGCAGGCCGAGCCGCCGCGCGGTCAGCACCCGCAGGAAGTGGCCGTGGGAGACGACGACCACGCTGCCCTCCGCCTCGGCGAGCGCCGCGTCGATCTTGGCGATCATCCGGTCCGCGCGCGCCCCGACCTCCTCCGGGCTCTCCCCGGGATGCTCCGGGGGACCGGGCGCGACACCGTCGGTGAACAGGAACCAGTCCGGCTGCGTCCGGTGGATGTCGACGGTCGTGACCCCCTCGTACCCGCCGTAGTCCCACTCGGACAGGTCCGCGTCGACGCGCGCGCCCCCGATCCCCGCCAGCCGGGCCGTCTCCCGGGCCCGCTGCATCGGGCTGACGAACGCCGACGCGATGGGGTGCCGGGCGATCAGCGGTGCCAGCCGGCGCGCCTGCTCCCGGCCGTGCTCGGTCAGCGGGACATCCGTCCGCCCGGTGTGCCGCCCGGAGAGCGACCACTCGGTCTCACCGTGCCGGACGAGAATGAGGTCGCCCACGCCGTGCCCTTCCTGTCCGCCTCTCGGCACCGTGTCACACGTGTGCGGCGGCGTGCAGGACGGATTGGGCCAGACGGCCGTTCTCCGGGAGGCCCCCTGCCCCCGGGGGAAGGCGAACGGGCGCCGGGTGGACGCGTACGCCACCCCGCTCGGGGAAGACCCGTCGAGTCCCTTGCCGCAGAGGGCCCGGTGCCGCGCATTCCCTACTGGCGGTAGCCGCTCAGGAATCGGCCGATCCGTCCGATCGCCGCCTCCAGCTCGTCCGCGTGGGGCAGGGTGAGGATGCGGAAGTGGTCGGGAGCCGGCCAGTTGAAGCCCGTGCCCTGGACCACCTGGATCTTCTCCCGCAGCAGCAGGTCCAGGACGAACTGCTCGTCGTCGTGGATCCTGTGCACCTTGGGGTCGAGGCGCGGGAACGCGTACAGCGCGCCCTTCGGCTTCACACAGCTCACGCCGGGGATCTCGGTGAGCTTGCGCCATGCCACCTCGCGCTGTTCGTGGAGACGGCCGCCGGGCGCGGTCAGCTCGCCGATGGACTGCCGGCCGCCGAGCGCGGCCTGGATGGCGTACTGGGCGGGGGCGTTGGCGCACAGCCGCATGGAGGCCAGCATCGTCAGGCCCTCCAGGTAGTCGCGGGCGTGCTGCCGCGGGCCGGTCACGACCAGCCAGCCGGAGCGGAAGCCCGCCACCCGGTAGGTCTTCGACAGTCCGCAGAAGGTGAGCACCACCAGGTCCGGGGCGAGGGCGGCGGCCGAGTGGTGCACGGCGTCGTCGTACAGGATCTGGTCGTAGATCTCGTCCGCGAAGACCATCAGGCCATGCCGGCGGGCCAGGTCGAGGATGCCCTCGACGATCTCCTTCGGATAGACCGCGCCCGTCGGGTTGTTGGGGTTGATGATCACGACGGCCTTCGTACGGTCCGTGATCTTCGCGGCCATGTCCGTCAGGTCCGGGTACCAGTCGGCCTGTTCGTCGCACAGGTAGTGCACCGCCTTGCCGCCCGCGAGGGTGGTCACGGCCGTCCAGAGGGGGAAGTCCGGTGCCGGGATGAGGATTTCGTCGCCGTCCTCGACCAGGGCCTGCACGGCCATCGAGATCAGCTCGGAGACGCCGTTGCCGAGGAAGACGTCGTCCACGCCGACCTCCAGGCCCTTGGCCTGGTAGCGCTGGGCCACGGCGCGGCGGGCGGAGAGAATGCCGCGGGAGTCCGTGTAGCCGTGCGCCCGCGGCAGCATCCGGATCATGTCCTGGAGGATCTCCTCCGGCGCCTCGAAGCCGAAGAGCGCGGGGTTGCCGGTGTTCAGGCGCAGCACGCTGTGGCCCGCCTCCTCCAGCGCGTCGGCGTGCTCGATCACCGGACCGCGGATCTCGTAACAGACCTCGCTGAGTTTGCTCGACTGCCGGAATTCCATGCGCCGCTTCCCTCCGCCATCCGTGGTTGCTTGGTTTTACCAAGTGGCAGCTTGGAAAGTCCAACAACATGTCTAGACTGCGTCGCATGTCACCTCGCCGAAGCTACGACCAGTACTGCTCCACGGCCCGGGCCCTCGATGCCGTCGGCGACCGCTGGACCCTTCTGATCGTCCGCGAGCTGCTCGCCGGTCCGCGTCGCTACACCGATCTGCACGCGGACCTGCCCGGCGTGAGCACCGACGTCCTGGCGTCCCGGCTGAAGGACATGGAGCGCGACGGGCTGGCCACCCGCCGCAGGCTGCCGCCGCCCGGAGCCGCGAATGTGTACGAACTCACCCCGCGCGGCCGGGAGTTGCTCCCGGTGATCCAGGCGCTCGGGGTCTGGGGAGCGCCCGCGCTGGCGGAGCGCCGGCCGACGGACGCGGTGCGCGCCCACTGGTTCGCCCTGCCGCTGCTGCGCGCGCTGCCGGGCGAGGGGCTGGTCGAGGTCCGGCTCGACGAGGGGGAGTTCCACCTGTGGCTCGGCGCTCAGGACGGCCCGGCCTACGGCGACGGGGCCGCCCCCGAGGAGCCCGACGCCCGGCTGACCCTCGACGCGCAGACCTGCGCCGCCCTGGGCCAGGGCACCCTGACGCTCCATCAGGCAGTGGCGGAGGAACGCGTCGCGGTGTCGGGTGACGGCACGCTCGCCGCGATGCTGCGCGGGCACTGACGGAGCCTTGGGCCAGGGCGCAGCACGGGACCCGCGAGGAGCCCCCGAACACGGCTGAGGCCCGCCGCGCCCCTCGGACGCGGCGGGCCTCACACCCACGGGTGACCGGGTGTCAGACGCCCGGCGGCACCCGGGACGGCCGCCCCGAACCACGCGTCAGCGCATAGCCGCCGATGCCCGCGAGCGCCGCGAGTACGCCGCCGATCCCGGTCCACACCCAGCGGTCGGACCACCAGCCGGAGGCGTCGGGCCTCAGCGACGAGAGAGTGGGCGCGTCCGAGGAGGTGTCCGAGGACTTCTGCGCGATTCCCGGCACCAGCGGCTCGGCCAGCGAGCCATCCACCGCCGCCGCGCCGCCGATGTCCTTGGAGTCCACCCGGACCTCGGCGTTCACCGGCAGCCCGAGGCCGGCCGCGCCGAGTTCCACGGCGGTCAGACGGACGTAGTACGTGCCCGGCAGCGGGTCGTCGGCCCAGGGCTCCGACCAGGCGCGGACCGTGCGCAGCGTGCACGCGAGGTCGACGGAGGACGCTCCCTGGGCCGCCGTGCGCGTCTGCGTGCCGTACTGGCACGCCTGACGGCGCCGCAGCCCGTCGTACACGTCGAGCTGCCAGGTCTGCGCCCCGCCCCGGGACGACGCGGGCAGCTTCACCGTCGCCTTCACGGTGGGCCGCTGCTCCGCGTCCGCGGGGAACTGCCAGTACAGGTAGTCGCCCGTGGAGGCGCTCGCCGTGGCCTGCTGCCCCTGCTGGATCTCCGTCGCCGTACGGAACGACGTGCCCGCCGAGGTGGGCGCGGCACTGTCGTCCGACGGGCTCGCCGAGGGCGAGGCGTCCGCGAGGGCGGGGGCGGCGGCGATGCCCAGCAGCAGGGCCGCCGTGCTCAACACTCTTACGATACGCATCAGTTGGTCCTCCAGACCGCGACCCGCCAGCGCGACAGCCAGCCCCACAGCACACCCGCGAGGAAGCCGGCCAGAACGAGGGCGCCCAGCAGCCACCAGCCGCGCCCGAGACCGAAGGAGGCCACATCGCTCGCCTGGCCGGGACCGCCGACGACGTCGACCGTCAGCTCCAGCGGAAGACCGGGCGTGGTCTTCACGCCCGCCGCCGGGGAGAAGGAGTTGGCGACCTGGAGGCACACCGTCTCGGCGGGCGCGTTCTCGTCGTCGCTCGCCGCCTTCGGGTAGCGCAGACCCGTCGACATCACGTCCGTACGGCCCGAGCCGGTCGCCTCACCGCGTACGATCTCCCGGCCGTGCACGGTGATCGCCCGCAGCGTCACCCCGTAGTCCGGGTTCACCTGGCGGTCGTCGGAGACGCTCACCGAGGCGCGCAGCTCCTGGCCCGGCTTCACGTCCACCCGGTAGGAGCGGTGCTGCCCGAACTCCTCGCGGTCCGTGTACAGGCCGGACTTCAGCGCGGGCGCCGTGGCGCACTGCTCGGTGCCGTCCACGGCGACCGGAGTGACCACCTTGTCCGCCGTCCGGTCCACCAACTGGTTGACCTTGCCGGAGAGTTCCGCCTTGTGCTGCACCGATGTGTAGGTGCCGCCGGTGGCCTCGGCGATGCAGCTCAGCTGCCTGCTCAGCTTGGTGTCCGGGACGAGCCCCAGCGTGTCGATGGTCAGCCCGACCCCCTTGGCCGCGATCTCCCGGGCCACCTCGCACGGGTCGAGCGGGGCACAGGTGTCCTCGCCGTCGGTGATGAGGACGATACGCCGGGTGCCGTTGCCGCCGTTGAGGTCGTCCGCCGCCTTCAGCAGGGCCGGGCCGATCGGCGTCCACCCGGTGGGCTGCAGCGTCGCCACGGCCGTCTTGGCATCGGTCCGGTTCAGCGGCCCCACCGGGTAGAGCTGGGCGGTGTCCTTGCAGCCCGTCACGCGGTCGTTGCCCGGGTAGTTGGCGCCCAGCGTCCGGATGCCGAGCTGCACCTCCTCCGGCGTCGCGTCGAGGACCTCGTTGAAGGCCTGCTTCGCCGCGGCCATCCGCGAGCCGCCGTCGATGTCCCGCGCCCGCATCGAGCCGCTGACGTCGAGAACGAGATCGACCTTGGGCGCGTCCTGGGCTGTCGTCTCGTCGGCGACGGCGCCGGCCGGGACGGCGATCCCGGCCGCCAGGACGGTGAGCAGGGCGCAGACTCCCGCCGCCAGCCGTTGTCTTGTGATCATCGGCGGATCTTATTGATCAATGGGGGTGCGCTCCAAAACGATCTCATTGATCCCAGGGGACGGGCGTGCGAACGAGCGGGTTGGGCAGCCCTGTCCACTGGTCCCCGGAACGCCCGGGGGACAGCCGCATCAGCGTCAACGCCTTGGCGGGCAGCGGCTCCTCGCGCAGCGCCGCCAGATCGGACGTGGCCGGCAGCTCCCCTACGACGGCCTCCAGCGCCGCCCCCAGAGCCGGCGCCGAACCCGCCGTGGAGGCCAGCGCACCCCCGACGAGCGACCCGAACAGCTTGCGGCGCAGGACCGTTTCGTCGTCGGTGACCATCCGGTCGGCCACCTCCGGGGCCTTGATGCCGTGCCGGGCCAGCCGGGCCGGGCTCACCCGGATGTCCGCGAGATCGCGGTAGACGAGCCGCCGCGGTTCCCCCGTGGGCGAGAGCACCACCAGCAGGTTCTGACCGTGCGCCTCCAGGGCCACGCCCAGATCGAGCAGGCGCAGCCCCACGGTGAGCGCGAGCCGCGCGAACGCGGCGAGCCAGGCCGGGGACGCCGCATGGCCGGTGGCCGGCAGGGCGGCCACCGGGACCACCCGCTCGCCCGCCGCCAGCTCCGCGCAGCTCTCGGGCGACTCGCGCACCACCGCGGCGAGATCGGGCGAGTGGGCGCTGAACGCCCCCAGCGTGCGGGTGACACGCAGCAGGCCGTCGGTGCGCGCGGCGACGGATTCCACGAACTCGGAGACGATGAGCGAGGTCTCCACGGACGAGACCGAGATGTCCCGCACGGACGACGTCAGCCGGGCACTGACCGCCGTCTTCACATGCGGGCCGGCGTCGGACAGGGCCAGGGTGCGCAGGGACATCAGCGGATGCGCGAGGGGACCGTCCTGCGCCGGCCGGCCGAGCACATGCGCCGTCTGCCAGGGATGCACCGGCACCAGCGGGCGCCCCCCGTCCCACAGCCACGCCGGCCACTCGCCCCGCAGCACGCCGTCGTCCACCGGAACCAGGCCGAGGCGCACCAGGGGCCGGTGCTCGGGCCCGTAGGCGAGCTGCTCGGCGACCGAGAAGCCGGGCCGGGCACGGCAGTTGGGGTGGTACGGGTGCCCGTCCACCACCCGCTGCTCCCACTCCCAGCCGGCCACCGGTTCGGGCGCCGTGCGCGGCTGATCGGCCCGCGACAGCGCCAACGAGGCCGTGCTGTGGTCGAGCTCCGCGGCGAACGCGCCGGCGCCCGGCACACCGAGGGCCGTGACCAGCTCCGCCGCACGGTCGTAACCGCGCCCGTCCAGCAGCACCTCCGTGACGTACGTGTCCGTGGCGTACGGATCTGCGGGCGGCCCGTACAGCCGGCGCCCGCCCGCCAGGTGCAGGACCAGCCCCTCGCGCGTCGCCTCCCGGCGGACGATCCACGGCAGCGGCTCATGGAGCAGAGCCCGCCACAGACGCGACAGGACGGCGGCCCGGGCGCCGGGGAGCGCGGCCGCGTACGCCGCCGACAGACCGGGCCGTACGTCCTCCAGCTCGCGGGCGAGCAGGGTCTCGGCGGACGGGGAAGCGGAGGGGGAAGGGGACACGGGCGAGCTCCTCGGGGAACGGGCGGCACGTTCGGCATTGCTGGACTACTACATACATACTGATCGTCAATGCACCGTATGGAACGAATGGATCGCATGGACCACGTGCACCCCGGCGACCGGGTCCCCGAGCGCGCCGACGCCTACGCGGCGGCGCCGTTGCTCAACTGCCTGCTCCGGGAAGCCGCGGAGCCGGCCGGCGAGCAGGGCCTTCACCGGCTGCGGGCGGACGGACGGCTGCTGCGGGTCCGCGGCACACGGCGCCCCCGCGACCCCGAGGTGCTCGCCGACGGGACCTGGCATCCGCTCACCCACGCCGAGCTGGTCAAACTCACCGCCGAGGAGCTGCGCCAGGCCACCGGGCTGTCCAACCCCGAACTGCCCGGGGAGATGGTCGACAGCCGGGACGCGGTGGCCGCGATCCTGGCCGCACGCGCCCGCGCGGTCCCGCCGGGCGACCCGTATGTGCGCTCCGAGCAGTCCTTGATCACCGGGCACCCCCACCATCCGGCGCCCAAGGCGCGCGGCGGGGGTCCGGTCACGAGCTGGCTGCCGTACGCGCCCGAGGCGTACGCCCGCTTCCCGCTCGGCCTTCTGGGCGTGCGCGAGGACACCGTCGTCGAGGAGGGCGACACGACGGCGCTCGACGCGCTGGGCGCCGCCCCGCCCGGCTACCGGCTGCTGCCCGCGCACCCCTGGCAGCTCGACCTGATCGACGGCCGCCCGGAGATCCGTGAGGCGTTCGAGGACGGGCGTCTGGTGCGGCTCGACGGCACCCCCGGCACCGTGTGGCCCACAGCCGCGATCCGCACGGTGTACGCCCCCGACGCCGACCACTTCCTCAAGTTCAGCCTGGACGTGCGGATCACCAACGACATCCGCCGGCTGTGGCGCCACGACCTGCTCGAACTGCGTCGCACCGACGCGGCGGCGACGGCCGCGTTCGCCGCCCACGCGGGCCCGGCGGCCTGGCTGAGCGACCGCGGCTACCGCACGGCCGACTTCGCCTTCGAGGAACTGGCCGTCCTGGTCCGCGACGGTCTGCGCCTCCATCTGCTGCCCGGCGCCACCCCGCTGCTCGCCGCGGCCCTCGTGGAGGGCTTCGACGGCAGCCCGCTGGACCGGCTCACCGACCCGGCGTCCTGGTGGACGGCGTATCTGCGCCAGGTTGTGCCCCCGGCCCTGGAGGCGTTCGACCGCCACGGGGTCGTCCTGGAGGCGCATCTGCAGAACACGCTGATCGCGGTGGACGCCGCGGGCCTGCCCGTACAGGCGCTGTTCCGGGACGCTGAGGGTGTGAAGCTCCTCACGGACGTGTCCCGGGAGGCTGGCTGGGAGCGGCTGGTGTACTGCCTGGTCGTGAACAACCTCACCGAGGTGGCCGCGCTGCTGTCGGAGCGCCACCCCGGCTGGAACCCCTGGCCCGCCGCCCGCGCGGAACTGGCCCGGCACCCCGTCCCGGAGATCCCCGCCCTGCTGGCCTCACCCACCCTCCCCGGCAAGACGAACCTGCTGCTGCGCTGGACGGGCGCGGACGGCGCGTCCGCGCGCTATCTGCCCCTGCCGAATCCCCTGGCCTGCCGCTGACCGCCGCTCGCTGACCCCTGACCGCTGCCCGTCACCCGTCGCCCACCGTTCGCCGCCGCGTGGTGTGGTGCAACGTGGTCCGCAGCACCCCGGCACTGGCCGGTGAGTGGGGCCGTCGCCGTTGCCGGCAAGGCAGCTACCCTTCCCAGAGTGGTACGCTATCCGGTACCACTCTTGAGAGGTGTTCTCATGTCGGTCACAGCCTCCGAAGCCCGTAAGAACCTGTTCCCACTGATCAAGAAGGTCAATGAGGACCACGACTCCATTGAGATCGTCTCCAAGCACGGCAATGCGGTCCTGGTGTCGGCGGATGACTATGCCGCCCTGCGTGAGGGGGCCTATCTGCTGCGTTCCCCTGCCAACGCGCGTCGCCTGTTGAAGGCGTATGAGAACGCGCTCAAGGGCGCGAGCCTCTCCGAACGCGAGCTCATCGATGCGGATGCGGACGAGCCCTCCCCGGGGAATGGCGGGAGCAGCGCGGCGTGAGGCTTGTCTTTGAGGACGAGGGCTGGGAGGACTACACCTCCTGGCTCACTATCGACCGCAAGATGCTGGCTCGGATCAACAAGCTCATCGAAGCGGTCCGCCGGGATCCCTTCCAGGGAATCGGCAAACCCGAGCCGCTGAAGTACCACCTGCCCGGCGCATGGTCGCGACGGATCGACGACGAACACCGCCTTGTCTACGTGGTAACGGACGAGGAGATCATCATCATCGCCGCTCGGTACCACTACTGACAGCGCCGGGGATGCCCGCGCCGCCCATCTGTCACGGACGGGCACCGCGGACTGCGTCTATCGGGCGGTGGAGCCGTAGACGGGATTACCTGTTGCATGGCGAGGAGCTGGATGCCGGCGCGGGTGAGGGCGTCGCGGGCGGCGGTGGCTTCGCGGAGCTTGGGGTTGGGGGTCCGGGGCGGGTGCGAGGCCGGGTCGGCGTTCGGGGTCGGGGTCGGGATCGACATGGGGTGGTCCTCCGTGGGGGCGGGTGCGACGCATGGTGCGGTTTCGCTGCCGTGACTGCGCGGCGTGAATTGCGTTGCGTAGTGAGGGCGTTACGAGAATGCCGTCGGGGGGGTGGCCTCAAGGGTGAGGAGTTGGAGCAGCAGGTCGAGGCGCGGACGGGGCGGCGGGAGCTGTTGGAGGGGGAGGAGGCGCCGCCGTTTCGGTCAATTCTCTCGGAGGCCGCTTTGCTGACGCCGCTGCGGGATGCTGGGGCGTGGCGGGCGCAATTGGAATACCTCCTGGAGATGGCACAGCGTGAGAACGTGACAGTTCACGTGCTGCCGAATAGCGCCGGGATGCACGCGCTGATGGGCTTCGACCTGTGGTACTTGCTACGGCCGGACGGCCGGACGGTGGCGTACACGGAGAACGGCTACAGGGGCGAACTGATCGAGGAATCCACGGTAGTTGTGCGCTTGCAGAAGGCGTACGATTCAGTGCGCGACCCGGCGTTGTCCCCGGCCGAGTCGCGGCATTACATTCTGCGCAAGTTGGAGGAAGCGCCTTGCGAATCGTCGACCTGAACGCTGCTTCGTGGCGCAAGAGCAGCTACAGCAATCAGGACGGTGGCGCGTGCGTTGAGGTGTCCGACGACTTCGCCGCTGTCGTCCCGGTGCGCGACAGCAAGAACCCGGACGGTCCCTTGATCACGTTCGCGGCGGAGGAGTGGTCGTCCTTTGTCTCCGCTGTGAAGGGCGAGAAGCTGAGCGCTTGACGGGCGCACCCTCAGTTCGACCCACGACGGCCCCACGCCCGGCACCGGCTGGTGAGTGGGGCTGTCGCCGTTGCCGGGAGCCGCCGCCGGGGCGATGGGCGCGGTGTGCCACCCGATTCCCGTTCCGGACCGTCTCCACCTGCCTTCGGATACATTGCACACTTCAGGTGTCTCAACCCTTTCCATCGGCAGGCGGAACATGACCCCACGACCGAGTTCCTCACGCCGACGGTTGGGGCTGACAAGTCTCACGGCCGTGGCGAGCGGCCTGCTCGCCCTGCTGATAGGTGGCGCGTTCGCCGTACTGCTGCTGGCGATCTCCGACGCGAACAACTCGATTTCGGCCATGCTCACCTCCCGGACGGCTCTTCTCGAGGCCGGTGACATGGAGGAGCTGCTCCTCGACCTGGAGACGGGACAGCGCGGCTTCGTGATCACCAAGCAGGAGACGTTTCTCCAGCCGTGGCAGGCGGCGCGCACGGCGTTCCCGGCGACGGCGCGCCGGTTCAACGAGAGCGCCACCTCCCCGAAGCAGCGGCGCGCCGCCGAACAGATCACGCGGGATGCCGAGTCCTACCTGAACGACTACTCGGTCCCGCTGGTCGACATGGTCCGCCGAGACGATCCGGCCGCGTCCGGTCTCCGGGAGGCGGCTGAGGGGAAACAGCGCGTCGACGTCCTGCGGACCCTGTTCGACCGTTACAAGACGGACGAACGCGACCAGCTCGCGGAGCGCACGGACGCCGTCGGGACCAACGGCCACCAGGCGGTGCTCGCCGCCGCTCTGGGGCTGGCGGCGTCGATGGCGCTCGTGGCCGTCTTCACGGCGCTCCAGCACCGTGCGGTGGTACGGCCGGTGCGCGGGGCCGCGGCCGCGGCGCAGGAACTCGCGGGCGGTGACCCGAGTGCGCGGATCCCGCCCAGCAGAGTGGCGGAGATCGACGCCCTGGGCGGTTCCTTCAACACCATGGCGGTCTCGCTCCAGGACAGCCGCAGACGCACCATGGAGAGCGTCGAGGCCGTGCACCGGCGCACGGCCCGGGACCTGCACGACGGCGCGCAGCAGCGTCTTGTGAGTCTGATGATCGGGCTCCGGCTCGCCCGCGAGCTGATACCCGGCACGGAGACGGCCGTCGCCGATCTGCTGGACCAGTCGATCGACAACGCGCAGACGGCGATCAACGAGCTACGGGAGCTCGCGTCGGGGATCTACCCGCTCGTGCTGACCGTGAAGGGGCTGGTGGCGGCGGTACGCGATCTGGCGTCCCGGTGCCCGGTACCCACCGTCGTCGAGAGCAGCGACGAGCGGAGGATCGCCTCGGCCGTCGAGTCGAACGCGTACTTCGTCGTGGCCGAGGCCGTGACCAACGCGGTCAAGCACGCCCGGGCGTCCCGGATCGACGTCTCCCTCGCGTTCGGGGACGTCCTGCGGATCACGGTCGCCGACGACGGCGTCGGCGGCGTGGACAGGGCCACCGCCGGCAGCGGGATGACGGGGCTCGCGGACCGGGTGGCGGCCTTCGGCGGCAAGCTGGTCATCGACTCCCCGCCCGGCGGCGGGACCACCATCCTGGTCCAGATCCCGATTCCGGCCTGAACCGGCCGGTCCCGGCCGTCATCGGCGGGGCCGAGCCGCTCGCGGCGCTCCGGACGACCCCGGGCTGCCCCGTTGTTACCTGGGGTCGGAGGCCGGCTCGCCGGGGTGCGGTGACCGCTCGCCAGGGGTGCCGGGTCGTCCGACCGCGCGGGCGATGGCCTTGGTACGGCGGCGCTGGCCGTCCGACAGGCCGCCCCAGACGCCGTACTCCTCCCCGTGCCGCAGTGCCGTGGCCGCGCAGATCTCCGCGACCTCGCAGTGGCGGCAGATGCGCCGCGCCTGCTCCTCCCGGTCGCGGCGGGCCCTGCCCCGCTCACCTGATGGCGAGAAGAAGACGGAACTGCTCATTCCGCGGCAGGCGGCACTTTGCTGCCACTGCCAGTCGTCCAGGAGGGGGCGCGGTCCGCTTTGCATGTTTCTCGTTCCTCTCTCTCCGGCGGCCGTGTCAGCCCCCGGAGACCGGATGTGGTCCTTCCTCGGGAAACCCCTGTGCGGGGTCGCGGCATGGTGCCGCGCCCGGCGGTGCGCTCCGAAGGCGGAGCGCAGCGCTGCGTCACTCCGCGGGCTGTGCCAGTTCGTTCCAGTCCACGCCGTTCAATTCGCTGCCCCGCGGCACCAGGGCGTACGTTCCGGCGAGCCACCGCGCGACCGGCTCGAAGGGGATCTCGAACAGTGCCGTGCGGGTGCTGCCCAGGTGTAGGCAGAAGCAGGGGGTCGTGCCGTCGGGGCCGATGCGCGCGGGCCACAGCACCACGTCACCCTCGCCCGTACGGGCGGCCATGCCGTCGGCCAGCAGGTCCCGGGAGAAGACCCAGCGCACCGGCTCTGCGTCGTCGATGCCGAAGTCCAGCGAGACGGCGAGAGGGTCGTCGGGGTCGTAGGAGAACTCGCAGTGCCGTTTCACGGCGAAGCAGGAGAGCACCCAGTGTGCGATCTCCAGTGAGAGGTGGTGCTTCGTCATGGTCGTCTCCTGGAGGCTCTGTCGGCCGACCGGCCTCGAAACGTGGGTTGTCGTGCTGAGCGGTCCGGTCCCGTGGCCGCCCGACGGGGTGGGGGATCTCGTCCCCCCGGGGCCGGATCCAGATACCAGTCTCCGAGCGGGCTGCCTCCGGATCTGTCATGCGTTCCCTCGCCCTTCCTCGGGCTCCCCGCTAAGTCGGTGTAGGGCCTGCCCTACAAGAATTTCGGTGATCTTCTAGGATTTCGGCCATGAGCCAACGACTACGGGCGGTGCTCGGAGAAGACCAGCCGATTGTGCGTGAGGGCATCGCGGCCATCCTGAGCAAGGCGGGCGTCGACGTGGTCGCGTCCGTCGACAACGCCGAGGACGTCGTCCGCGCCGCCCGGGAGCACCGGCCCGACGTGGTGATCACCGACATCCGGATGCCGCCCGGCCTGACGGACGACGGCCTGCGCGCCGTGCAGCGGATCCGCGCCGCGCGGCCGGAGACCGCCGTGATCGTCCTCTCCCAGTTCCTCGACGCCTCTTACGCCCTCGATCTGGTGGGAGACGACCCGAGCGGGGTGGGCTACCTCCTCAAGGAGAAGGTGGCCAGCCCTCAGATCCTCATCGACGCCGTCGAGCGGGTGGTCGTCCGGGACTCGGCCCTCGACCCGGACGTGATCGCGGCGCTGCTGGGCCGCAAGCGTCCGCAGGACCCCCTGGCCACGCTGACCCCGAAGGAGCGGGAGGTCCTGGCACTGATGGCCGAGGGCCGCTCGAACACCGGGATCTCCGAACGGCTCTTCGTGAGCGTCGCCGCCGTCGAGCGGCATGTGACCGGCATCTTCATGAAGCTGGGACTCAGCCAGACGGCCTCCGGACAGCACCGCCGGGTGCTGGCGGTGCTGCGCTACCTCGGCCAGTAGCGCACAGGTCCACGGCCTGGCCCGCCGTCAGGACGCGGAGGGGGTGAACAGGCCTCGCAGGTCGGCGTCGAACAGCCGGTCCTTGGCGACAAAGCACTCGATTCCCGCTCCGCTCAGTTCCTCCTGCGACCAGAGCGACCTGTCGGTGGACGTCAGCACGATCCGCGGCGGATGCTCCTCCTCGGTCAGCAACCGGGCAACGGCCAGCCCGTTCATGCCGGGCAGGTGCAGGTCGAGCAGCAGCCCGTCGGGGCGATGTGCCCGCACCGCGGCCAGGGCCGAGGCGCCGTCCCAGGACTCCGCCACCACACGCAGGCCTCGTGCCGTCAGCAGCGTCGTGGCGATGCGGCGGAACCCTGGGTCGTCGTCGACGACGACGATGTCGATGCACATGTTCCCAGCATGCACAACCGTGGCGCGGCCGGACCATGGGGGGAGCCCTACGGTTTGTGTGTCACGGCGGTTCGGGTGTCCGCCGGTGCCCGGTGTCTCCCGGCCCGTGCAGATGCCGTGCACCGATACGGATTCCGGTGGAACAGGTGCTGGTGTCGAGTGCGGCGCTCACGGCCGTCACTCCTGGTTATTATGCTCACTTCACGCCGCAGGCCGGAAGCGAGGGCCGCACCGCCATCGACGGACTGCCGGGGGAGACAGGGAGGCGCGCGTGCCGGTCGGAACTCCCCGGATTCACCCCATGACTGTTCGGGGACGATTCCCCGGATTGCACCGCCTTGGAGCTGACTGTGGAATGTAGGGCAAATAAGTCTTGGGGCCTTGGAAGATGCTGAGAGAGGTCACCGCCACCCGCTATATCGAGCCCCTCCACTCCGGCGGCTCGGTTCCCGGGATCGTCGAGGCCGACGACCTCGGGACCTACGTCGTGAAGTTCACCGGCTCCGCTCAGGGCGTGAAGGCGCTGGTCGCCGAGGTGATCGTGGGGGAGCTGGGCCGCAGGCTCGGGCTGCGCGTCCCCGAGCTGGTGCTCACCCACTTCGACCCCGCCGTCGCCGCGCACGAACCCCATCAGGAGGTGCGCGACCTGCTGAACGCGAGCCCCGGTCTCAATCTCGGCATGGACTATCTGCCGGGCGCCCGGGACTTCACCCCCGAGGTCGCGCGGGTCTGCACGGTCGACCCGGTGGAGGCGGGCCGGATCATCTGGCTCGACGCCCTGACCGTGAACGTCGACCGCACGGTCCACAGCTCCAACCTCATGGTCTGGCCCACCTTCGGCACGGCACCCCCACGGCTGTGGCTGATCGACCACGGTGCCGCCCTCGTCTTCCACCACCGCTGGGACGCCTCCGCGCCGGAGAAGGCGTACGACTTCCGGCACCATGCCCTCGGCCACTTCGCCCCGGACATGCGCGCCGCCGAGGCCGACCTCGCGCCCCGGGTGACCGAGGAACTGCTGCGCGAGATCACCGAGGAGGTGCCGGACGCGTGGCTGAGCGGCGAACCGGGCTTCGCCACGCCCGCCGAGGTCCGCGACGCCTACGTGGACTACCTCTCCGCGCGGGTGAAGGCCTCCGAGTCCTGGCTGCCCACCGACTTCCCCACCCGGGAGGAACTCGCCGCCGAGGAGGCCCTGCGCGCGGCACGGACACAGCAGGGCCGGCCGGACTGGCTCAAGCGGGTCCCCGACCTGCACGGCAAACCGGCGGCGCACCAGGATTGGTCGGTGCATCTGGGATGACGGACACCCCCGCGGACGGCACGTACCGCGTCCAGATCGAGTACTGCACCCAGTGCCGCTGGCTGCCCCGCGCGGCCTGGCTGGCACAGGAGCTGCTGACGACGTTCGAGACCGAGCTGACGGAACTCGCGCTCAAGCCGGGCACGGGCGGGGTCTTCGTCGTCCGGGTGAACGACGAGGTGGTCTGGGACCGCCGGGAGCAGGGCTTCCCCGAGCCCACGGCGGTCAAGCGCCTCGTACGTGACCGAGTGGCCCCGGGAAAGCCCCTGGGTCACTCGGAGAAGCCCGCGGAGTGAGCCGGCCGGCGAGCCGCGGCGGAGCGGGTCAGCCGGCGAGCTGCTCGTACGCCGGCAGGGTGAGGAAGTCCGCGTAGTCCTCGTCCAGCGCCACCTTCAGCAGCAGGTCGTGGGCCTGCTGCCAGTGGCCGGCCGCGAAGGCCTCGTCGCCGATCTCGGCCCGGATGTGCGCGAGTTCCCCGGCGGCGACCTTGCGGGCCAGGCCGGCGGTCGCCTTCTCGCCGTTCTCGAACTCGACGCCCGCGTTGATCCACTGCCAGATCTGGGAGCGCGAGATCTCCGCGGTCGCCGCGTCCTCCATCAGGTTGAAGATGGCGACCGCGCCGAGGCCGCGCAGCCAGGCCTCGATGTAGCGGATGCCGACCTGGACGGCGTTGACCAGGCCCGCGTACGTCGGCTTGGCGGCCAGGGAGTCGACGGCGATCAGGTCGGCCGCCTTGACGTCGACGTCCTCGCGCAGCCGGTCCTTCTGGTTCGGCCGGTCGCCGAGGACCCGGTCGAAGGACGCCATGGCGATCGGGACCAGGTCGGGGTGGGCGACCCAGGAGCCGTCGAAGCCGTCGTCCGCCTCACGGTCCTTGTCCGCCTTGACCTTCTCGAAGGCGACCCTGTTGATCTCTTCGTCGCGCCGGGAGGGGATGAACGCCGCCATGCCGCCGATCGCGTGCGCGCCGCGCTTGTGGCAGGTGCGGACGAGGAGTTCGGTGTACGCGCGCATGAACGGCGCCGTCATCGTGACCGCGTTGCGGTCCGGCAGGACGAACCTCGGCCCGCCGTCACGGAAGTTCTTGACGATGGAGAAGAGGTAGTCCCAGCGGCCCGCGTTCAACCCGGAGGCGTGGTCGCGGAGTTCGTAGAGGATCTCCTCCATCTCGTACGCCGCCGTGATCGTCTCGATCAGGACGGTGGCGCGGATGGTGCCCTGCGGGATGCCGAGACGGTCCTGGGCGAAGACGAAGACGTCGTTCCAGAGGCGGGCCTCCAGGTGCGACTCCGTCTTCGGCAGATAGAAGTAGGGGCCCTTGCCGAGGTCGAGCAGGCGCCGGGCGTTGTGGAAGAAGTACAGGCCGAAGTCGACGAAGGCGCCCGGCACCTGCTCTCCGTCGACCAGGAGGTGACGCTCCCGCAGATGCCAGCCGCGCGGCCGCATGACGACCGTCGCCAGTTCCGCGTCGGGGCGCAGGGCGTACGACTTGCCCGTGGCCGGGTCGGTGAAGTCGATGGCGCGGGCGTAGGCGTCGATCAGGTTGAGCTGGCCGAGGACCACGTTCTCCCAGGTGGGCGCGGAGGCGTCCTCGAAGTCCGCGAGCCAGACCCGGGCCCCCGAGTTGAGGGCGTTGATGGTCATCTTGCGGTCGGTGGGGCCGGTGATCTCGACTCGGCGGTCGTTCAGGGCCTCGGGCGCGGGGGCCACCTGCCAGGTGTCGTCCGCGCGGATCGCGGCGGTCTCCGGGAGGAAGTCGAGGGTCGAGGTGCGGGCGATCTCGGCGCGGCGTCCGGCCCGGCGGGCGAGCAGGTCGTCGCGCCGGGGCGTGAACCGGCGGTGCAGCTCGGCCACGAAGGCGAGGGCCGCCTCGGTGAGGACCTCGTCCTGCCGCGGCAGGGGCTCGGCGTCGATGACGACCGGCGGCGACGCTGGTGCGGACATGAGCTGTCACTTCCTTCGGCGAGCTGATGTGAGGACGCCGTGGCACGGGGTACGGCACCGGGTGCCAGGGGGGTCCGGATGCGGCTGACCACGCCTGTGAGCAGTCAGGCGCTTCTGATCAGTGGATGCTAGTTTCCTCATGGTGGAAGTTCAATGATTTGTTGACGTCGAGATTCTCCGCTTCGAGGCAAGGTGGCGCTCCGTGCCACCGCGTTCACCCGAGGTGGCGCGCAGGGTCATGCCAAATGGACCAGGTCGCCCTCGGTGTCGATGTCGTACGGCCGTGCCACGTCCCCGCACTCGACGAGCCGGATCGCGTCCTCGTGCTCCTTCAGATAGGCGCGGGCTCCCCGGTCCCCGGTGGCGGACTGCGCGATCCCGGCCCAGTGGGCGGTCCCGAAGAGGACCGGATGGCCCCGGACGCCCTCGTACGCCGCCGAGACCAGCGAGGTCTCGTCCTCGTACGCGGCGAGGACCCGGGCCGCCGCCGCCGGGCCGATGCCGGGCTGGTCGACGAGCGAGACCAGGGCGGCCCGCGCGCCCGTCCCGGCCAGCGAGCCGAGTCCGGCGCGCAGGGAGGAGCCCATGCCCTCCTCCCAGTCCGGGTTGTCCACCAGGACGCAGCCGGACAGGTCCGCGCGCTCCCGTACGTCCGCGTTCGCCGCCCCCAGGACCACATGGACGCGGTCGCAGCCGGCCGCCCGCAGCACCCCCACCGCATAGTCCACCAGGGGCCGCCCCCGGTACATGAGCAGCGCCTTCGGGCGTCCGCCCAGCCGGCGTCCCCCGCCTGCGGCGAGCAGCAGCCCGGCGACCCTGTTTCGGTCCTGTTCACTTCGCGTCATACGTCCTGCATACCTGACCCCGCGCCGGTCGTACGGCGTCCCAGGACTGATTTTCGGTCCGCGTGGTGGCGCCCGGCGCACCCGGTGGCGTTTACTGACCGGCATCCCCGGCGCCCGGCCAACGCCATGGGGTGCCGGACGCCGGTGTGCGCGAAAGGCTGCGAGGGGGGAGCTGGGGTGCGGAGCTTGGGGCAGAGGCCGGTGACCGACAGCCACGAGGATCCCAGAGTGGCGGGACTACGGACCGCCGTGTCCCGGCTACGCCGTGAACTCGCCGCGCACCCCGCGGAGTTCCCCGACCGGGGCATCGCCGAGGACGAACTCGCCGTGCTCGCCGCGATGGCCGCCGGCGGCGTCCCGGAGATCCCCCGCCTGCGCCGCTCCCTGCTGCTGATCGCCGGGGCGATCGGCTCGGTCAGCGCCCTCGCCCGGGGGCTCGCGGAGGTCCGCGACGCGGTGGAACTGTTCGGGGAGCCGCGGCGCGGCTGACAGGAACTCCGTTGCTCGTAGCAGCCGCGTCCACAACCTCCCGAGACGGAACACCTAGCCCCGCCGCCGGATGATCCCCCGGTCGCCGGCCACCGCCACCGCGGCCGTGCGCGAGTCGACGCCCAGCTTGGCGTAGATGTGCACCAGATGGGACTTCACCGTGGCCTGGCTCAGGAACAGCCGCTTGCTGATGTCCAGGTTGGACAGCCCGTCCCGGACCAGCTCCAGGACCTCCAGCTCGCGGCGGCTGAGCGCGGTGACGGGCGTACGCATGCGGTGCATCAGCCGGTCGGCGACCGCCGGCGCGAGGGCCGAGTGCCCGGCGGCGGCGGTACGGACCGCCGCCGCCAGCTCCTCGGGCGGCGCGTCCTTGAGCAGATAGCCCGCCGCGCCCGCCTCCACCGCCGCGAGGATGTCCGCGTCGGTGTCGTACGTGGTGAGGACCAGGACGCGGGGCGCCCCCGGGCGTGCCGTGATCGCGGCCGTGGCCTCGGCGCCGTGCAGTCCCGCCCCGAACTGGAGGTCCATCAGCACCACGTCCACGCCGCCCGCCGCGGCGCGTTCCACGGCGGCCTCGGCCGTCGCGGCCTCCGCGACGACCGTGAAGTCCGGCTCCCCGGACAGCACCGCCCGCAGCCCGGCGCGGACGACGGGATGGTCGTCGGCCAGCAGAAGTCTGATCGTCATGCCGCGCTCTCCCTGGCCGCCCCGAGCCCCGGCGCGCCGTTCCCCGTGGCGGGCAGCGGCAGGGTCACCGCCAGTGCGGTGCCCTGACCGGGCGCCGACTCCACGGTGAGCGTGCCGCCCAGGGACTCGGCGCGGGCGTGCATCGCGGGCAGTCCGAAGCCGCCGTCCCCGTCCCGGCGGACGTCCTCGGGTGCGAAGCCGACCCCGTCGTCCACCACGTCCAGGGACACCGACGTCTCCATGAAGCTCAACGTGATCTCCGCGCGTGCGGCCTGGGCGTGCCGCAGGGTGTTGCCCAGCGCCGACTGCGCGATGCGCAGCAGCGCCACCTCGTACGGGGTGGGCAGCTCGACCGGTGTGCCGCTCACCGAGAACGCCACCGTCGGCGCGCCGACCGCGGCCGAGGCGCCGAGCCGCTCCAGCGCGCCCGTCAGCGAGCCGCGCTCCAGGTCCGGCGGGGTGAGGGCCCGCACGAAACGGCGGGCCTCGGCGAGGTTGTCCTGCGCGGCGGTGCGCGCCTGCTCGATGTGGGGGGCGGCCGGGGATCCCTCGGGCAGCAGCCGCTGGGCGGCGCGCAGCAGCAACTGGATGCTGGACAGGCCCTGCGCGAGGGTGTCGTGGATCTCCTGCGCCAGCCGCTCCCGTTCGGCGAGCACACCCGCGGTGCGCTCGGCGGCCGCGAGGTCGGCACGGGTCGCGACCAGCTCCTCGATCAGCGCGCGGCGGCGTTCGCTCTCCCGGTACAGCGCCTCGTAGCCGAGGACGGTGGCGACCGCGACGGCCGCGCCGAGCAGCGGGCCGATGAACGCGCCCGGCGTCAGCTGCGAGGTGTGCACCAGGAAGCTCGCGATCGCCGCCGCCGCGGTCAGCGCGACCGAGGGCAGACTCCAGCGCACGGGCAGCAGATGCAGTTGCAGGAAGTAGAGCGGGAAGGCCGCCCACAGGCCGTCGGGGGAGAGGACGAGCAGCACCAGCCAGGCCGCGCTCAGCGCCGCCAGCCACACCGCCGCCCGGCGCCGGGAGCGGTGCACCGCCGGGCTGACCGCCCCCGCCGCCAGCACCGCGCCCGTGCCGAGCGACGCCGCGAGCGGGGCGGGGCCGTCCGCCCGCACCGCGGCGAGGGCGAGCAGGCCCCCGAAGAGCGCGTACAGGCACAGGCGCAGGGCGGTGACGACGGAGGAGTGCGGGCGGAGGTCCATGACCCGTCCAGCCTAAGCGGACCCCGGGCGGCACCGGTCAACCGAAAGGTTGAAAGACGGCTCCTCCCTGCGGACCGGAGGAAGCCTGCCCGGGCGCGATGCCTCGCCCGGCCGTGCGGACCGAAGGTAGAGCCATGTTTGTCGCATGGAGAGACCTCCGGTTCGCCAAGGGGCGATTCGCCCTGATGGGAGCCGTGGTCGTGTTGATCACACTGCTCGTGGAGCTGCTGTCCGGGCTGACCGCCGGGCTCGCCCGGGAGAACACCTCGGCGGTCCTCGGGCTGCCCGCCGACCACCTGGCCTTCGCCGCGCCGCCCGACGGCCGGCCGGTGTCCTTCACCGACTCCTCGCTCCCGCCGTCCGCCTGGCACACCTGGGCGAAACAGCCCGGCGTCCGCTCGGCGCAACCGGTCGCCATCCACACGCTCGACGCGAGCGCCGGGAACCAGACGGCGGCGGTGACGGTCTTCGCGGTCGCGCCCGACGCGGGCATCGCACCGCCCGGGGTGGGCCCCGGCCAGGTGGTGCTCAGCGAGAAGGCCGCTGCCGACCTGGGCGTGCGGAGAGGGGACCGGGTCCGGATCGGCGGTGCGCAGCAGCGGGTCGCGGAGGTGGCGGGCAGTTCCTCGTACAGCCATACGCCCGTCGTGTGGTCCGACCTGGGCGGCGCGCGGGCCACGGTCGTCGCGCTGCGCACCCACGGCGCCGATCTCGCGGCGGGCGACCGGGCGGCCGACACCCGGACCCTGGCCACCTCGAACGCGCTCGACGCCATCGGCTCCTACCAGGCGGAGAACGGTTCCCTCCAGCTCATGCGCGGGTTCCTGTTCGCGATCTCCGCGCTCGTCATCGGCGCCTTCTTCACGGTGTGGACGATTCAGCGCTCGCCCGACATCGCCGTCCTGAAGGCGTTGGGCGCCGCCACGCCGTATCTGCTGCGCGACGCGCTCGGCCAGGCGCTGATCGTGCTCGTCGGCGGGACGCTGCTCGGGGCCGGGCTGGCCGCCGCGATCGGCGCTGTGGTCTCCGGCGGGGACGTGCCCTTCGTACTCGACGCGTCGACCCTGCTCGGGCCGTCCGGGGTGATGATCGTCCTCGGCGCGCTCGGCGCGGCCCTGTCCGTCCGCCGGATCACCTCAGTGGATCCCCTGACCGCCCTCGGGAGCGCCCGATGACCCTCGTCCTCGACGACATCACCCTCAGCTACGCCGACGGAGACGGCCGGCTCATCGCACTCGACGACGTGGGGCTGGTGGTGCCCGCCGGCACCACGACCGCCGTCGTCGGACCGTCCGGCTCCGGCAAGTCCAGCCTGCTCGCCGTCGCCGCCACCCTGGTCACCCCGGATCAGGGGCGCGTCGTGGTCGACGGTACGGAGACCGGCACGCTCAGCCGCGCCGAGCGGGCGGTGCTGCGCCGGCGCGAGATCGGCATCGTCTTCCAGCAGCCGCATCTGCTGCCCTCCCTGACCGCGCTGGAGCAGTTGCAGGTGATGGGACACCTCGACGGGCGCCGCCACGTGGCGGACCGTGCCCTGGAACTGCTCGCCGCGGTGGGTCTGGAGCAGCAGGCGCACCGCAGGCCGCACCAGCTCTCCGGTGGCCAGCGGCAGCGGGTGAACATCGCCCGCGCGCTGATGAACGAGCCCTCCGTGCTCCTGGTCGACGAGCCGACCAGCGCCCTCGACCACGAGCGGGGAGCGGCCGTGATCGACCTGCTGCTGCGGCTCACCCGCGAGCGGGGCACGGCGACGGTCCTGGTGACCCACGACAGCGCCCACCTCCACCAGGCGGACGCGGTACGGGAGATGCGGGACGGACGGCTGACGGCCCTGGTCGGATGACCTGGCCGGCGGTCAGGTGCCCGTGCCGGCCAGGGCCTCGGACAGTTCCGTCGCCACCTGCTGGAGCACGGGCACGATCCGCTCCGTCGCCGTGTCGGTGACCCGGCCCGCCGGGCCGGAGATGGAGATCGCCGTGGCCGTCGGAGAGTCGGGTACGCACACCGCGAGGCAGCGGACGCCCAGCTCCTGCTCGTTGTCGTCGACCGCGTACCCGCGCCGGCGCACTTCCGCCAGCGCCGCGAGGAAGGCGTCCGGCGTGGTGATGGTCTTCTCGGTCGCGGCGGGCATGCCGGTGCGGGCCAGCAGGGCGCGCACCTGGTCGTCCGGGGTGCCGGCGAGCAGCGCCTTGCCCACGCCCGTGGAGTGCGGCAGCACCCGGCGGCCCACCTCGGTGAACATCCGCATCGAGTGCTTGGACGGCACCTGGGCCACGTACACGATCTCGTCGCCGTCGAGCAGGGCCATGTTCGCGGTCTCGCCGGTCTCCTCCACCAGGCGCGCGAGATAGGGGCGCGCCCAGGTGCCGAGCAGCCGGGACGCCGACTCGCCGAGCCGGATCAGCCGGGGGCCGAGCGCATACCGGCGGTTGGGCTGCTGGCGTACGTAACCGCAGGCCACGAGTGTGCGCATCAGGCGGTGAATCGTCGGCAGCGGCAGCCCGCTGCTCGCGGACAGCTCGCTGAGGCCGACCTCGCCGCCCGCGTCCGCCATCCGCTCCAGCAGGTCGAAGGCGCGCTCGAGGGACTGCACCCCACCCGTGGCGGACTTGGCGGGGGCGTCGCTGGCGCTGGACGTCGACGTCGGCACGGCGCGTTCCTTTCGGGACTGGCGGGAAGGGCAGCAGCCTACCCGGCAGCCGATCGACTCCCTGCTGGTAGGGAACTACGTTCTGGTGATCGGAATTCTAATTTCGCTTTGTGGAAACGTCCAGAGAGTGTGCGTCGGGTGCTCCGGACGGCGGTCCGCCCTTGACGGCGCGGGGGAGCGGGTGAAGACTCCTTCAACAGAACGTTGAATTCCGTTGCGTGGATGCGCATCCCGCTTCCCGGAAGTGACGACGGCGCGGAGAGAGGGGCCCGGGTGACCGACGCTGAACTGGTGCTGCGGTCGAGGCGCGTCATCACGCCCGAGGGGACGCGCGCCGCATCCGTCGCGGTCGCCGCAGGAACGATCACGGCCGTCCTGCCCTACGACGCCGGCGTACCGGCCGGGGCGCGGCTGGAGGACTTCGGCGACGACGTCCTGCTGCCCGGCCTGGTCGACACCCACGTGCACGTCAACGACCCGGGCCGCACCGAATGGGAGGGCTTCTGGACGGCCACCCGGGCGGCGGCGGCCGGCGGCATCACCACCCTCGTCGACATGCCGCTCAACTCCCTGCCGCCGACCACGACAGTCGGCCACCTCCGTACGAAGCAGGAGACCGCGGCGGACAAGGCCCACGTCGACGTCGGATTCTGGGGCGGCGCGCTGCCCGGCAACGTGACGGACCTGCGGCCGCTGCACGACGCGGGCGTCTTCGGCTTCAAGGCGTTCCTGTCCCCCTCGGGCGTGGACGAGTTCCCGCACCTGGACCAGGAGCAGCTCGCCCGGTCCCTGGCCGAGATCGCCGGCTTCGACGGCCTCCTCGTCGTGCACGCGGAGGATCCGCACCACCTCGCCGCCGCCCCGCAGCGGAGCGGCCCGAGGTACGCCGACTTCCTCGCCTCCCGGCCGCGGGACGCCGAGGACACCGCCATCACCCACCTGATCGCACAGGCCCGAAGGCTCGACGCGCGTGTGCACGTGCTGCACCTGTCCTCCGCCGACGCGCTGCCCCTGATCGCCGCCGCGCGGGCGGACGGCGTACGGATCACGGTGGAGACCTGCCCGCACTACCTGACCCTCGTGGCCGAGGAAGTCCCGGACGGGGCCAGCGAGTTCAAGTGCTGCCCGCCCATCCGCGAGGCCGCCAACCAGGACCTGCTGTGGCAGGCGCTCGCCGACGGCACGATCGACTGCGTGGTCACCGACCACTCCCCGTCGACCGCCGACCTGAAGACGGACGATTTCGCCACGGCGTGGGGCGGCATAGCCGGCCTGCAACTGAGTCTGCCCGCCGTGTGGACCGAGGCACGCCGGCGCGGTCACGGCCTGGAGGACGTGGTCCGCTGGATGTCCGCGCGCACGGCGCGGCTCGTGGGGCTCCAGTCCCGCAAGGGCGCCATCGCGGCGGGTCACGACGCGGACTTCGCGGTCCTCGCTCCCGACGAGACGTTCACCGTCGACCCGGCCGCCCTCCAGCACCGCAACCGCGTCACCGCGTACGCCGGCCGGACCCTGTCCGGGGTCGTGAGGTCGACCTGGCTGCGCGGCGAACGCATCGCGGCGGACGGCGAGTTCACCGAGCCGAAGGGCAGGCTGCTCACCCGGGACCACTGACTCGACTCACACCACCGACCACCGAAAGGACGACCTGATCACCGTGACGGCGCAGCATCACACCGGCCCGGCCCGCTTCACCGGCGACGCGAAGCCCTACGGGGGCGGTGACCCGTACGCGGACTACCGCACCGCCGACTTCCCCTTCACCCACCACGCCAACCTCGCCGACCGCCGCCTCGGCGCGGCGGTCCTCGCCGCCAACGACGAGTTCTTCGCCCCGCGCGAGAACCTGCTGGTGCCGGAGCGCGCCGAGTTCGACCCCGAGCACTTCGGGCACAAGGGCAAGGTCATGGACGGCTGGGAGACCCGGCGCCGCCGCGGCGCCTCGGCCGGGCATCCCTGGCCCACCGCGGAGGACCACGACTGGGCACTGATCCGCCTGGGCGCGCCGGGTGTCGTCCACGGCATCGTCGTCGACACCGCGCACTTCAGGGGCAACTATCCGCAGGCGGTGTCCATCGAGGGCACGTCGGTGCCGGGTTCTCCCTCGCCGGAGGACCTCCTCGCCGACGACGTGAAGTGGACCACGCTCGTCCCGCGCACGCCGGTCGGCGGCCACGCGGCCAACGGCTTCACCGTGGCGGCGGAGCGGCGCGTCACGCATCTGCGCGTCAACCAGCACCCCGACGGGGGCATCGCACGTCTGCGGGTCCACGGCGACGTGGCGCCCGACCCCGGGTGGCTGCGGGCGCTGGGCACCTTCGACGTCGTCGCCCTGGAGAACGGGGGCCGCGTCGAGGACGCCTCCGACCTCTTCTACTCGCCCGCCACCAACACCATCCAGCCGGGCCGTTCCCGCAAGATGGACGACGGCTGGGAGACACGGCGCCGCCGCGACCGTGGTCATGACTGGATCCGCTACCGGCTGGTGGCCGAGGCGCGGATCCGGGCGATCGAGATCGACACCGCGTATCTGAAGGGGAACGCGGCGGGCTGGGCGTCGGTGTTGGTCAGAAGCGGCGGGGAGGCGGGGGACACGGGGGAGGCCGCGTGGCGCGAGATCCTCCCGCGCACCCGCCTCCAGCCCGACACCAACCACCGCTTCGTCCTCCCGGAAGCGGCCGTCGGCACGCACGCGCGCGTGGACATCTACCCGGACGGCGGCATCTCCCGGCTGCGCCTGTACGGCACCCTGACCGAGGAGGGCGCGGCGGCCCTGCGCACGCGACACCAGGAACTGGGCGGCTGACGTCGTCCGCGGTCCCTGCCGGTGCGGAGTTCGGCGTAGTCCCTGTCTGCGCGGGTTCGGACGCAGCCCTTGTCCGTGCGGAGTTCGCAGGGCCCGGAACCAATCGGGCCGGCTCCCGCGTTCTCCCCTC
Organism: Streptomyces sp. NPDC002513; assembly: GCF_053595355.1. Classification (NCBI taxonomy): domain Bacteria; kingdom Bacillati; phylum Actinomycetota; class Actinomycetes; order Kitasatosporales; family Streptomycetaceae; genus Streptomyces; species Streptomyces sp. NPDC002513. Next base: position 64,368 of record NZ_JBSFXK010000016.1, read on the forward strand.
GTGACTCTTCAGCAAGAAATCGTCGGCAATGCCATGCAGATGGCGGTCGTCAGCCTGAGCCCCGGCCAGACCGTCTACTGCGAGGCGGGCAAGTTCCTTTTCAAGACCACGAACGTGACGATGGAGACCCGCCTCTCCGGCCCGTCGAACAGCGGCGGCCAGTCCCAGGGCTCGGGCGCGAGCGGTGGCATGGGCGGCCTCCTGCGCCAGGCGATGGGCACCGCCATGCAGGTCGGCCAGCGTGCGCTCGCGGGCGAGTCGCTGGCCTTCCAGTACTTCACGGCGCAGAGCGGCGAGGGCACGGTCGGCTTCGCGGGAGTGCTCCCCGGTGAGATGCGCGCGCTGGAGCTCGACGGCACGCGTGCGTGGTTCGCCGAGAAGGACGCCTTCGTGGCCGCCGAGTCGACCGTCGAGTTCGGCATCGCCTTCCAGGGCGGCCGCACCGGCATGAGCGGCGGCGAGGGCTTCGTCCTGGAGAAGTTCACCGGGTACGGCACGGTGATCATCGCCGGCGCCGGCAATTTCATCGACCTCAACCCCGCGGACTTCGGCGGCCGCATCGAGGTCGACACCGGCTGTGTCGTCGCCTTCGAGGAGGGCATCCAGTACGGCGTCCAGCGCATCGGAGGGCTCAACCGCCAGGGGATCATGAACATGGTCCTCGGCGGCGAGGGCCTGTCCCTGGCCACCCTGGAGGGCAACGGCCGCGTCATCCTGCAGTCCCTCACCATCGAGAGTCTCGCCAACGCCCTGAAGAAGGCCCAGGGCGGCGACAAACAGGGGCCGACGGGGGGACTGTTCTCCACGCACGCCGGCTGAGCGAGCACCCCCGACCCCGCCCGTACGCGGCCCGGTCCGCTGAGGATCCCGGGGCGGCGAGGGGCCTCCGGCCCCGGGCGGCGGGTCAACGTCCCGAGAACTCACGAGACAGGGCGGGGACTTTGCCGAGTTGTCATTGACATGCCACACTCGCGCGTCATCATATCGCCATGAGATTCCCCCCACGCGCATCCCGGATCGGCGCCGCAGCCGCTCTCCTCTCCGCCCTCCTCATGGGCGGCACCGTCTCCGCCACCACTGCGGACGCGGCCGCCGCCTCCGTCGGCAGTATCTGCTACAACGACCTGCCGTCCCAGGCCCATGACACGCTCGGCCTGATCGACCGCGGCGGCCCCTTCCCCTACCCGCAGGACGGCGTCGTCTTCCAGAACCGCGAGAGCGTCCTGCCCAAGCGGTCGACGGGCTACTACCACGAGTACACGGTCAAGACCCCCGGCTCCCCGACGCGCGGCGCACGCCGCATCATCACGGGTGAGGAGTACAAGGAGGACTACTACACCTCCGACCACTACGCGACGTTCGATCTGATCGACTTCGGCTGCTGACCCCACGGCGGGCCCGCGCCCGAGGAGAGCGGATCCCTTCGGGTGCGGGCCCGCCTGTCGTCCCGTCATCAGTCGCTGCGGCTTCCCCAACGCCCGGGCGAACGCGCAGCCTTGGGCCACGGCCGCCATGTCGCTGGTCAACGCGGTCAGCACGGCGTGGCTCGCCGGTTGCGAGGCTGGTCCGAACGAGTGAGGGTGGATAGGGAACGCACAACCGAGCGTCGAACGGAGCTTCTGATGCGTGCGAAGAAGGCTGAACTGTACGCGCTCGACCTGACGGAAGCACGCTGGGTCAAGAGCAGCAAGAGCACCTCGGGGCCCTACTGCGTCGAGGTGGCGGACCTCGGTGGCGGAGCTGTTGCGGTCCGTGACTCGAACCACGTAGACCTGCCGCCTCTGCGGTTCACCGCGGAAGAATGGGCAGCGTTCCGAGCGGGCGTGCGCGAGGGCGAGTTCGGTTAGAACCTCTGGCGTCGCACCCATGCTCAGCCGGGCCCGGCTGCACACGTGCGGATTCAACTGTGGTGATTCTCCGGGGGATTCTGCGCGCGCTCAGTGCCGCAGACCAGTTGGGGGGGCGCCCGGTTCGGGAAGGGACAGGGTGGGTCCGTGTCGGTGTGCGGCCCGCCGCAGGGGGCCGTCCCCCGCCTCCACTCGCGTCCGGGAATAGCCGCGGGTCCGTCCCGCGTTGCCGTAGGCGTGACGACGAATACGCCGCGGCCCGAGGTACTGCGATACACCGCCTTCTCCAGTGCTCCCGACGGCGGAAACCCCGCCGGCGTCGTTCTGGATGCCACCGCCCTGGACGACAGCGACATGCTGGCTGTCGCCGCCGACCTCGGATACTCGGAGTCCGCGTTCCTGACCGCGCCTCCGGAGGGCCTCGGAGGCCAGGAGGGACGGGCGTACAGCATCCGTTACTTCAGCCCCAAGGCCGAGGTGCCGTTCTGCGGGCACGCCACCGTCGCGACCGCCCTCGCGCTCGCCGAGCGGATAGGCCCCGGGGAGCTGGTGTTCGCGACGCGCGCCGGCGCCGTGCCGGTGGAGGTGGTCGAGCAGAGCGGGACGCTCAGGGCCACACTCACCAGTGTCGAGCCGCACATCGAGGAGATCGCCGACGCCGACCTCACGGAGGCGCTCGCCGCGCTCGGCTGGCCGGCCGCCGATCTCGACCCGGCCTTCCCGCCCCGGATCGCGTTCGCCGGTGCCCGCCATCTCGTTCTCGCGGCGGCGACACGCGTGCGCCTCGCGGATCTCGCGTACGACTTCGCGCGCCTCGAAGCCCTGATGCACCGCTTGGACCTGACCACGGTCCAGTTGGTGTGGCGAGAGTCGGCCACCGTCTTCCACGTCCGTGATCCGTTCCCTGTCGGCGGCGTCGTCGAGGACCCGGCAACCGGCGCCGCGGCCGCCGCGTTCGGTGCGTACGCCCGTGAGCTCGGCCTGGTCCCCGAGGACGCCGTCCTCACCCTGCATCAGGGCGAGGATCTGGGCCGCCCCGGCGAACTCACGGTGACGCTGCGTGCGGGTGACCCGCGGGTCCGGGTCAGCGGCACGGGCACTCGCATCGGCTGAACAACCGGGCGCCGTGCCGTCCGCGAAGAGTCTCGTCCGCGATCAGCACCGCATCGTGGGCCGCCCGGGCGGCGACCGCGTGGGCCGCTCGTGCGCAGACGGCGCCGAAGGGCCGCGCCTGGCTGACGCCGTCACCGAGGCAGTGGTCGAGCAGTACACGAACACCGGTGAGCGCGAGCGCGAGGCTCTGCTGCTGATCATCGCGCGGACCGCGCTGCGCGACGCGTTCCTCGATACCACCGCCGGCATCGAGCCCCCCTCGCGGCGCTGATCGCCGAACGCCTGGGTGACGCCGGAGCGCACACGGCCCGCGTTCTCGCGGCGAGCGTGGCCGCGGCGGTTCGCATCGCGTTGGAAGGCTGGCTCCAGCCGACCGGGAACGCGGGGGCCGCCGGGAGTTTCGGCGCCGGAGGACTGGGACGTCCTCGCGTACCGAGCCCGTCACCACAGTCTCGTAGTTCGACCGAGCGATACCGCACTGCGCCAGGAGTGCGAGGCCTGACGGCGGGAGGGATTCGAACAGCTCGGCACCGAGGGATTCCGGGCCCGTCTTTCGCGGAAACAAATCGGGATAATCCGAGCCGAGCCGAGGGGCGCCATTGGCTTTCCTCGGGTGACGGGCGAGTCGTGGAGGCCGGGTGCGCGTCGCCGGAGAGGGTGAGTTCTCCCTGGTTGCACCTTGTGTAATCCGGAAGTTCACCTTCCGCATGTATTCGAGGCGGCGCCGGGTGGGGTACCGATCCGGTGCTCCCGTGGGGCCGGAGCCTTGCGGGACGGGTGAATCTAGTGCGGATGCGCGTACTGTGCTAAACTTATGGGCAGTTGCAGTTGTGGTTCCCGAAACTTCAAGTGCCTCGGCGACCGTATGTCGTCGGGCATTTTTGTATCTCCGGTGCTTATCCGGACGGGGTTCATTGTGGCAACGCAGGGGTTCACACGGTGTGGACCCGCGGGCACTGCCCCTAAGGGGATATGAAATGGCTACTGGCACCGTCAAGTGGTTCAACGCGGAAAAGGGCTTCGGCTTCATCGAGCAGGACGGCGGCGGCCCGGACGTCTTCGCCCACTACTCGAACATCGCCACCCAGGGCTACCGTGAGCTCCAGGAAGGCCAGAAGGTGAACTTCGACATCACGCAGGGCCAGAAGGGTCCGCAGGCGGAGAACATCACTCCCGCCTGACGTCGAAGCGTATGAGATATCCGGGGCCCCGCCTTGCGGTGGGGCCCCGGATATCTTTTCTTGTATTCCGGTGGAATTCTTTTAGTCTTACATTCGGCTCGTTCTTGCAATTCATCCGGCTCGTCTCTGTCGGAAATTCCTCGATGCGCGCCCTGTCGAGGAAGGTTCTCCATGAGCCGCTCAGCTCGCACGAATGACCGTTTTCGCCCACAGGGGCAGGGGCGCCCCGGCGCCAGTCCGGGCAACACAGGGCGCCGTCCCTCCGCGGCACGGGGGGAGTTCGCGCTGCCGGTCACCGTCACCCCGCCCCTGCCCGCGGTCGCGACCTTCGGTGAACTGGACATGCCGGTCGAGTTGGTGAAGATGCTCACCGGTCTCGGCCTGAACGAGCCGTTCCCGATCCAGGCCGCCACGTTGCCGAACTCCCTCGCAGGGCGCGACGTCCTGGGCCGCGGGCGCACCGGATCGGGCAAGACGCTCGCCTTCGGCCTGGCGCTCCTCGTGCGCACGAGCGGGCAGCGTGCCGAGGCGCGGAAGCCGCTGGCCCTCATCCTCGTCCCCACGCGCGAGCTGGCCCAGCAGGTCACCGATGTGCTCACCCCGTACGCCCGGTTGCTGAAGCTGCGGCTGGCCACTGTGGTCGGCGGCATGTCGATCGGCAGGCAGGCCGGCGCACTGCGTGCCGGGGCCGAGGTGGTCGTCGCGACTCCTGGCCGCCTCGCGGATCTCGTCGAGCGCAAGGACTGCCGCCTGGACCGGGTGAACATCACCGTCCTGGACGAGGCCGACCAGATGGCGGACATGGGTTTCCTGCCGCAGGTCACCGAACTGCTGGACCAGGTACGTCCCGACGGCCAGCGCATGCTGTTCTCGGCCACGCTGGACCGCAACATCGATCTCCTGGTCCGTCGTTACCTCCATGACCCGGTCGTCCATTCGGTCGACCCGTCGGCGGGCGCGGTCGCCACGATGGAGCATCACGTGCTGCAGGTGCACGGCGCCGACAAGTACGCCACCGCCACCGAAATCGCCGCCCGCGACGGTCGCGTGATCATGTTCCTGGACACCAAGCACGCCGTCGACCAGTTCACCAAGCACCTGCTGAGCAGCGGCGTGAAGGCCGCGGCGCTGCACGGTGGCAAGTCGCAGCCCCAGCGCACCCGCACCCTGGCACAGTTCAAGACCGGCGACGTCACGGCGCTGGTGGCCACCAACGTCGCGGCTCGGGGCATTCATGTCGACGACCTCGATCTCGTCGTCAACGTCGACCCGCCCAACGACCACAAGGACTACCTGCACCGCGGTGGCCGAACCGCCCGCGCCGGCGAGTCCGGCAGGGTCGTCACGCTTGTCCTGCCCGGCCAGCGCCGGGACATGGCCCGTCTCCTGTCCGACGCGGGCATCAGGCCGCAGATCACACAGGTCCGCTCCGGCGAGGCCGAGCTGAGCCGCATCACCGGCGCCCAGGCTCCCTCCGGAGTCCCCGTCGCCGGCAGCGGGCCGGTCGCGGAGCGCCCGAAGCGGGGCGGTGCCCCCTTCCGCGGTCTCGGCACCCGCCCGGGGCGGGCCGGCGGCGGTGGCGAGTCCCGCCGGTCTGCCGAGGCCCGCCAGATCGCCGAGGCCCGCAAGGCAGCCCGGGTCCGTCGTGGCGCATAGGCCGCAACGGTCCCCTCGTACGCTGTGTGCGTGACCCGGGCCGGCCGGCACCACACGGAGATGTGCTGCGCGGAGTCCTGGGTGAACGGCGCCCCGTGCCGGTCCGCGGCGCGTCGTTCCAGCTCGAGCCCCGCGATCCGTGCCATCAGATCGAGCTCCGCCGGCCATGCGTACCGGTGCCGGGAGCTGTCGCCGCGGTAGCGGCCGTCCTCGCCGTCGCGGCGGGGCACGTTGATGCGGGGTGCGCGGAGCCTTCCGGTGCGCTGGGAGCGGACGTACGGCAGACCGCGTCAGGGGGCGGGCCAGCCGCGGATGCTCGCGATCTCACCGAGGTTCACCGGGCGGCGCTCCCGGCGGGACAGCTCGCAGGCCTCCGCGATCCGCAGCGCCTGAAGGGCCTCGTGGCCGTCGCACGGGTTGGCGCGCTCGCCCCGTACCACCTCGACGAAGGCCGCGACCTCGGCCTCGTACGCGGGCGCGAAGCGCTCCAGGAAGCCGGTCCACGGCTTGTCCGCCGGCGGTGGTCCCACCGGTTCGGTCGAGGTGATCGGCGTGCGGTCGTCCAGGCCCACCGCGAGTGTGTCCAGTTCGCCGGCCAGTTCCATCCGGACGTCGTAGCCGGCGCCGTTGGTGCGGGTCGCGGTCGCCGTGGCCAGCGCGCCGTCCTCCAGGGTGAGCACCGCCGCCGCCGTGTCGACGTCGTTCGCCCGGCGGTACATCGCCCCGCCGGCGTCCGACCCGGTCGCGTACACCTCGACCACCTCCCGGCCGGTGATCCAGCGCAGGATGTCGAAGTCGTGGATGAGGCAGTCGCGGTAGATCCCGCCGGAGAGGGGCAGATACGCGGCCGGCGGCGGCGCCTGGTCGGCCGTGATCGCGCGGACCGTGTGCAGCCGTCCGAGCCGGCCGGAGCGCACAGCCTCCCGCGCGGTGGCGTAGCCCGCGTCGAAGCGGCGCTGGAAACCCATCTGCAGTACGGTCCCCGCGGCGTCGATCTCGGCGAGCGCGGTCAGTGTGCCCGGCAGGTCCGCCGCGATGGGCTTCTCGCAGAACACCGGGAGCCCGGAGCGCGCGGCCCGGCCGATCAGCTCGGCGTGGGCCGCGGTCGCCGCCGTGATGACCACGGCGTCCACGCCCCAGGTGAAGATCTCGTCCACGCCGGGCGCGGCCGTCGAGCCCAGCCGGTCCGCGAGCGCCCGGGCCCGGGCCGTGTCCACGTCGGTGATGATGAGCGAGCCGACCTCACGGTGACGGCTGAGCGTGGCCGCGTGGAAGGTGCCGATCCGACCTGCTCCGATGAGTCCGATGCGCATGGGACCAACCTGCGGGCGCACCCCCCGCCCTGTCAATGCTTTGTCCGGACAACCGGACTACACGACTTCCCGTCAACAGGTACCGGAGCTACGCTCGCCCCGTGCCGAAACCAGATGTGGATCCGACTGCCTCCCTCCAGCTCGGGGTCGACCGGAACAGCCCGGTACCGCTGTACTTCCAGCTGTCCCAGCAGCTCGAGGCGGCGATCGAGCGCGGGGAGCTGACGCCGGGCAGTCTGCTGGGCAACGAGATCGACCTGGCCGGGCGCCTCGGCCTGTCCCGGCCCACCGTCCGCCAGGCCATCCAGTCCCTCGTCGACAAGGGCCTGCTGGTGCGCCGCCGTGGTGTCGGCACCCAGGTCGTGCACAGTCAGGTCAGGCGCCCGCTGGAGCTCAGCAGTCTGTACGACGACCTGGAGGCGGCCGGGCAGCGCCCCGCGACCCGGGTCCTGGCCAACGCCTTCGCGCCCGCCTCGGCCGAGGTCGCCGCCGCGCTCGGGCTGTCCGAGGGCGTGGAGGTGCACCGCATCGAGCGGCTGCGCCTCGCGCACGGCGAGCCGATGGCGTTCCTGTGCAACTTTCTGCCGACCGGCCTGCTGGACCTGGAGACCGAGCGGCTGGAGTCGACCGGTCTGTACCGGTTGATGCGTGCCGCGGGCATCACCCTGCACAGTGCCCGGCAGACCGTCGGGGCCCGCGCCGCCACCTTGGGCGAATGCGAGCGGCTCGGCGAATCCGAGGGTGCCCCGCTGCTCACCATGCGGCGCACGACGTTCGACGACACGGGCCGGGCTGTGGAGTTCGGCACGCACACGTACCGCGCCTCGCGCTACTCGTTCGAGTTCCAACTGCTCGTACGCCCCTGAGCGTTCGGACCTCTCCTGCCGTTCCCCGCACCTGCCTCCCCGGAACCGCGCGTCCGCGCGTTGTCCGCATCCGCCCCCTGGTCTGTGGCGTCGATGCGCGGTCGGTGATACTGGGTGGTTCCAAGAAACTACGCAGGAAAGACAGGGGCTCGTGGCACGGTTTCGGACCTGGGCAACCATCGCGCTGGCAGGGGCGCTCGGCCTATCCCTGGCGGGGTGCAGCAGCCACGGCGGGAAGCGTGCCGAGGACGCCCGCAAGGCCGCCGCCGCCGAGGGCCGGGCCGCGGTGAGCACGCCCCGCTGGACGTTCGCGATGATCACCCACTCGGGTGACGGCGACACCTTCTGGGACATCGTGCAGAGCGGCGCCGAGCAGGCCGCCGTCAAGGACAACGTCACCTTCCTGTACTCGCACGACGCCAATGCCCAGCAGCAGGCCCAGCTCGTGGACGCGGCCGTGGACCAGAAGGTCGACGGCATCATCGTCACGCTGGCCAAGCCCGACGCGATGAAGGCCGCCGTCGCCCGTGCCGAGAAGGCCGGCATCCCGGTGGTCACGGTGAACTCCGGCTCGGCACAGTCCAAGGCGTTCGGCGCGCTCACCCACATCGGCCAGGACGAGACGATCGCCGGCGAGGCGGTCGGCGACGAGCTGAACAAGCGCGGCCGCAAGAAGGTCCTGTGCGTGCTGCACGAGCAGGGCAACGTCGGCCACGAGCAGCGCTGTGCGGGCGTGAAGAAGACGTTCCACGGCACCGTGGACAACCTCTACGTCAACGGCACCAACATGCCGGACGTGCAGTCCGCGCTCGAGGCGCGCCTCCAGTCGGACACATCCCTCGACACCGTCGTCACCCTCGGCGCCCCGTACGCCGACACCGCGGTGAAGGCCCGGTCGGACGCGGGCAGCAAGGCGGAGGTCGACACCTTCGACCTGAACGCCAAGGTGGCGTCCGAGCTGGCGGACGGCACCCTCGGCTTCGCCGTGGACCAGCAGCCCTACCTCCAGGGCTACGAGGCGGTCGACCAGCTCTGGCTCTACAAGTACAACGCCAACACCCTCGGCGGCGGCCTGCCGGTCCTCACCGGACCGCAGATCATCACCAAGGACCAGGCCGCGGCGCTCGAGCAGTACACGAAGCGGGGGACGCGATGACCGTGCCGGCACCGGCATCCGCGCCCGCGAGCCCGCAGACGGGGGCGGACGAACGCCTCCTGAGAACCTCACCGCTGAAGCGGCTCCTCGGCCGCCCCGAGCTGGGCTCGGTGGTGGGCGCGCTCGCCGTCTTCCTCTTCTTCTCGATCGTCGCCGACAGCTTCCTGCGGGCCTCCAGCCTCAGTACGGTGCTGTACGCGGCGTCCACGATCGGCATCATGGCCGTCCCGGTCGCGCTGCTGATGATCGGCGGCGAGTTCGACCTGTCTGCGGGCGTCATGGTGACGTCGTCCGCGCTGGTGTCGTCGATGTTCAGCTACCAGATGACCGCCAACGTGTGGGTCGGCGTCGGGGTGTCGCTCCTGGTCACGCTCGCGATCGGCGCGTTCAACGGCTTGGTGCTGACCCGCACGAGACTGCCCAGCTTCATCGTCACGCTCGGCACGTTCCTGATGCTGACCGGCATGAACCTCGGCCTCACCAAGCTGATCAGCGGCACGGTGTCCACCAAGTCGATCTCCGACATGGACGGTTTCTCCTCGGCGCGGGCCCTCTTCGCCTCCACACTCACCGTCGGCGGCGTCCAGTTCAAGATCACCATCCTGTGGTGGTTCGCCCTGGTGGCCCTCGCCTCCTGGATCCTGCTGCGCACCCGCTCCGGCAACTGGATCTTCGCGGTCGGCGGCAACAAGGACGCGGCCCGCGCGGTCGGCGTCCCGGTCGAGCGCACCAGGATCGGCCTCTACATGGGTGTCGCCCTCGGCGCCTGGATCTCCGGCCAGCACCTGCTGTTCTCGTACGACGTCGTCCAGTCCGGCGAGGGCGTCGGCAACGAGCTGATCTACATCATCGCGGCCGTCATCGGCGGCTGTCTGATCACCGGCGGCTACGGGTCCGCGATCGGCTCGGCGGTCGGCGCGTTCCTCTTCGGCATGACCAGCAAGGGCATCGTCTTCGCCGAGTGGAACCCCGACTGGTTCAAGTTCTTCCTCGGAGCGATGCTGCTCCTCGCGGCCCTGCTCAACGCCTGGGTCCGCAAGCGCGCGGAGGCCACGACATGACCAAGGACGCCACGGAGCGCACCCCGCTCGTCGCCCTGGAGGACGTCAGCAAGCGCTACGGCAACGTCCGCGCCCTCGAAGGGATCTCCCTGGAGGTGCACGCGGGCGAGATCACCTGCGTCCTCGGCGACAACGGCGCGGGCAAGTCCACCCTCATCAAGATCGTCGCGGGGCTGCACCGGCACGACGGCGGCTCCTTCCGCATCGAGGGTGAGGAGGCCCGCCTGGCCTCCCCGCGCGAGGCCCTGGACCGCGGGATCGCCACGGTCTACCAGGACCTCGCGGTGGTCTCTCTGATGCCGGTCTGGCGCAACTTCTTCCTCGGCTCCGAGCCGCGCAGGGGCGCCGGTCCCTTCAAGCGCCTGGACGTCGACTTCATGCGCCGGACGACGCACGAGCAACTGCTGCGCATGGGCATCGACCTGCGCGACGTCGACCAGCCCATCGGCACCCTGTCCGGCGGGGAGCGACAGTGCGTGGCGATCGCCCGGGCGGTGTACTTCGGCGCCAAGGTGCTGGTCCTGGACGAGCCGACGGCGGCACTGGGCGTCAAGCAGTCGGGTGTGGTCCTCAAATATGTGGCTGCCGCACGGGACGAGGGGCTGGGTGTTGTTTTCATCACCCACAACCCGCATCACGCGTATCTGGTGGGCGACCGTTTCGTTCTGCTGAAGCGCGGCACGATGGTCGGCAGCCACACCCGTGAGGAGATCAGCCTGGACGAGCTGACCCGTCAGATGGCGGGCGGCGACGAACTGGACGATCTGCGCCATGAACTGGAACGTACGTCCCTGTAGGGGCGCGGGCCAGCGACCGGTGCGGGTCCGCCGGACGAGCGGGACCGGCCGCGGCGAACCCGGGGGAGCCGCGACGCCCGCCGCCGTCCCGGCCCGCGCGGGGCGCCAGGGCTCCACGATGCAAGCCCGCCGCGGCGTAAGGCAGAATCGGGCCCGATGAGCACCTACCGCGACCTCACCCACCGCGGCTCCGCCCGGGCCACCGTCCTGCGGACCGTGGGCACACGCGAGCGCCGTTCCCCGCTGACGGCCCCGCGCGTCCCGACGGTCGGCATCGACATCGGCGGCACCAAGGTGATGGCGGGCGTCGTCGACGCCGACGGCAACATCCTGGAGAAGCTCCGCACCGAGACGCCCGACAAGTCCAAGAGCCCCAAGGTCGTCGAGGACACCATCGTCGAACTGGTCCTGGACCTCTCCGACCGGCACGATGTGCACGCCGTCGGAATCGGCGCGGCCGGCTGGGTGGACGCGGACCGCAACCGCGTCCTGTTCGCCCCGCACCTGTCCTGGCGGAACGAACCCCTGCGCGACCGCCTCGCCGGGCGGCTCGCCGTCCCCGTCCTGGTCGACAACGACGCCAACGCCGCCGCCTGGGCCGAGTGGCGCTTCGGCGCCGGCCGCGGCGAGGACCACCTCGTCATGATCACCCTCGGCACCGGCATCGGCGGCGCCATCCTGGAGGACGGCCAGGTCAAGCGCGGCAAGTTCGGCGTCGCCGGCGAGTTCGGCCATATGCAGGTCGTGCCCGGCGGCCACCGCTGCCCGTGCGGCAACCGCGGCTGCTGGGAGCAGTACAGCTCCGGCAACGCCCTGGTACGCGAGGCCAGGGAACTGGCCGCCGCCGACTCCCCGGTGGCGTACGGGCTCATCGAGCACGTCAAGGGCAACATCTCCGACATCACCGGCCCGATGATCACCGAGCTGGCCCGCGAGGGCGACGCGATGTGCATCGAGCTGCTCCAGGACATCGGCCAGTGGCTCGGGGTGGGCATCGCCAACCTGGCGGCGGCCCTGGACCCGTCCTGCTTCGTGATCGGCGGCGGGGTCAGCGCGGCCGACGACCTGCTCATCGGTCCCGCCCGGGACGCCTTCCGGCGCCATCTGACCGGTCGCGGCTACCGGCCCGAGGCCCGGATCGCGCGCGCCCAGCTCGGCCCCGAGGCCGGAATGGTCGGCGCCGCGGACCTCGCCCGGCTCGTCGCCCGCCGCTTCCGGCGTGCCAACCGGCGCCGCGTGGAGCGCTACGAACGCTACGAGCGGTACGCGCAGGACCGCCGCACCGCCAAGGGGCCGCTGTGACGGCTTCCACGTCCGTGCCGCGCCAGTCGTCACCGCCGGACGCGCCCTCGCGGCCCCCGGAGGGCCGGGGGCACATGGTCCGGCGCCGCGCGCTGACCCTGCTGATCATCGTCCTGCTCATCGGCGTCCCCGCCGGCTACCTGGTGATCTCCGCCAACCAGAGCCGCAACAGCGGCAAGGACAAGGAGGCCAAGTACTCGGCGACCGGACTGACCGAGGGCTGGCCGTCGCGGGTGCAGCGCCGCCTCTACCAGGTCTGGATCCCGAGGGACGCCACGGACGTGGTGTCCTACGAGACGAACAACTGGAAGACCAGCCGCCTCTACGTGCAGTTCAGCACGAGCGACGACGGCCTGAACCGCTTCCTCAGCACCCTGCGGGCCACGCCCGTCTCGCTGAAGAAGGACGACCTCGCCATCGGCGAGCGCGACCGGGACGTCGTCGGCTGGACCTTCACGGAACCGGGCCCCTGGTCCGGGATGACCCACGAGCAGAAGAACCCCGCGCCCACCGTGGACGTCGTCGTGAACAGGTCCGATCCTCAAGCCCCGACCGTGTACGTGGTCTCGCGGACGATCCCCTGACGGCCACCGCCGGGCCCGCGGCGTCCGGGCCCGCCCACTCGCCGCAGCCGATTGTCAGACCCCGCCCGTAGAGTCGAAGACGTTCCGTACGACGCGACGGCGGGAGGTGACCGGACGTATGGCCGACCAGGTGGCCGAGCGGGCCGTGCCCGTGCGGCTGGCCGCCGTCTTCCTGCCCGAGCCGCTGCCCCGCCGCGGCCGGGTCGCCTTCTGGGACCCGGAGGACGGACAGCCGCCGTCGGGGACCACCGAGGAACTGACGGTCGTACGCCCGCACGGATCCGGGATGCGCACCAGCACCGTGCCCGCCGTGTCGCTGCCGGTCGCCGAGGCCCTGCCGCTGCTCACCCGGGCCCGGCGCGATCCCGCCGCACACCCCGCCACCGCCTGCTGGGGCGCGGCCGCCCTGCACGCCCTCCGGCTCGTCGCCCGCGGGCGGCTGCTGCCCGGTCTCACCCCGGACGGAGACGACGCCTGGCGCGCCGGTCCCCTGGAACCGGACGACATCACCCACCTGAGAGCCATCGCAGCCGCCCTGCCGTACGAGGGTCACGCCGTCCCGCTCCCGGGCAAGGGTCCCCTGCTGCTGCCCGAGCCCGAGGCTCTTGTGCGGTCCTTCCTCGACGCGGTCGCGGACACCCTGCCGCGCACCCCGGCGGCCGGCCACGCCGCGGGCCGGCCCTTCGCGGCGCTCGCTCCGCAACGGCTGCCCGGGGCCCACACCTGGGCCGCCGAAGTAGCGGCCGGCATGGACGCGGGCGTACGGATCTCGCTGCGCCTGGACCTGTCGGCGTTCGACCTGTTCGACGACGGGGAGGGCGCCCGCCGCGTGGGAGCCGCGGTGGTGCAGGTGCACAGCCTCGCCGACCCGACCCTCGTCGTGGACGCGGCGCAGCTGTGGGCGGGCGAGGCGGACACCGGCTTCGGCCCCCGCGCACGGGTGGACGCGGCCCTCGCCGTCCGCCGGGCGGCCCGCGTCTGGCCGCCGCTGGACCGGGTCGCCGAGCAGGAGGTGCCGGACGTCCTCGCGCTGTCCGAGGAGGAGGTGGGCGAGCTGCTGGGTGTCGCGGCCACCCGGCTGGGCGCGGCCGGGGTCGCGGTGCACTGGCCCCGGGACCTGGCGCAGGACCTCACCGCCACCGCGGTCGTCCGGCCCGCGCCCGGCTCGGCGACCGACGGCACGGGCTTCTTCGAGAGCGAGGACCTGCTGCGGTTCCGCTGGCAACTGGCGCTCGGCGAGGATCCGCTCACCGAGGCGGAGATGGACACGCTCGCGGAGGCCCACCGGCCGGTCGTCCGGCTGCGTGACCGGTGGGTGCTGGTCGATCCGGCCCTGGTCCGCAAGGCCCGCAAGCGCGAGCTGGGCCTGCTCGACCCGGTCGACGCGCTGTCCGTCGCGCTCACCGGCAGTACGGAGGTCGACGGCGAGACGGTGGAGGTCGTGCCGGCCGGCGCGCTGGCCGCGCTCCGGGACCGGCTGACGGCAGGCGTCGGCCCGGTGGAACCACCGACGGGCCTCGCCGCCCGGCTCCGGGACTACCAGCTACGGGGTCTTGGCTGGCTCGACCTCATGACCTCCCTCGGCCTCGGCGGCTGCCTCGCCGACGACATGGGGCTCGGCAAGACGGTCACCGTCATCGCCCTGCATCTGCGCCGCGCCCACCGGGAGCCGACCCTGGTGGTCTGCCCGGCCTCACTGCTGGGCAACTGGCAGCGGGAGATCACCCGCTTCGCCCCCGGCGTCCCGGTCCGCCGTTTCCACGGCCCCGAGCGCACCCTGGACGGCCTGGACGGCGGCTTCGTGCTCACCACGTACGGGACGATGCGGACGGCCGCCCCCCGACTGGCCGAACAGCCCTGGGGCCTGGTCGTCGCGGACGAGGCACAACACGTCAAGAACCCCTGCTCGGCGACGGCCAAGGCCCTGCGCACGATCCCGTCGCCCGCCCGCGTGGCCCTCACCGGCACTCCCGTGGAGAACAACCTCTCCGAGCTGTGGGCCCTGCTCGACTGGACGACTCCCGGACTGCTCGGCCCGCTGAAGTCCTTCCGCGCCCGGCACGCACGCGCCGTGGAGAACGGCGAGGACGCACAGGCCGCGGAGCGGCTGGCCCGCCTGGTCCGCCCCTTCCTCCTGCGCCGCAGGAAGTCCGACCCGGGGATCGTCCCCGAGCTTCCGCCGAAGACGGAGACCGACCATCCGGTGCCGCTCACCCGCGAGCAGGCCGCGCTCTACGAGGCGGTCGTACGGGAGTCCATGCTGGCGATCGAGACGGCGGAGGGCATCGGCCGCCGGGGCCTGGTCCTCAAGCTCCTCGGCTCGCTCAAACAGATCTGCGACCACCCCGCGCTCTACCTGAAGGAGGACACCGGGGCGGCGACCGGCCTCATCGCGCGGTCCGGGAAACTCGCCCTGCTCGACGAACTGGTGGACACGCTGCTGACGGAGGACGGCTCGGCGCTGGTGTTCACGCAGTACGTCCGCATGGCCCGTCTGATCACCACACACCTGGCCTCCCGCGCGGTGCCCGTCGAACTGCTGCACGGCGGCACCGCGGTACCCGACCGCGAACGGATGGTGGACCGCTTCCAGAGCGGGGCTACCCCGATCCTGGTCCTCTCCCTGAAGGCGGCGGGCACGGGTCTGAACCTGACCCGTGCGGGCCATGTCATCCACTTCGACCGCTGGTGGAACCCGGCGGTGGAGGAACAGGCCACGGACCGGGCCTACCGCATCGGCCAGACCCAGCCCGTCCAGGTCCACCGCCTGATCACCGAGGGCACGGTCGAGGACCGCATCGCCGAGATGCTGGAGTCCAAGCGCGCGCTGGCCGACGCGATCCTGGGCGCCGGCGAGTCGTCCCTGACGGAACTGACCGACCATGAGCTGAGGGACCTGGTCTCGCTGAGGAGGGCGGAGTGAACGGGACGGAGAAGGAGACGCGTCCCGAGGGGACACCCGGCGCGGACGGCCGCCCCGCCGACGCGGCGCGCCGTGCGCTGCGCGCCGCGCGGGAACGGGAGCGGGCCGCGGAGGAGAACGGGGACGGCGAGCCTCCCGCCGAGCACGCGGACGCCACCGTGCCCGAGGGAAGGACGACGAAGCCGCCCCGCCCGGGCGACGCGGCACGCGCGGCCCTGCGGCGGGCGAACGCGGACCGCCGAAGCGGTGCGGGGGCCGGGGCGAGCGCGGGCGTAGGAGCAGGAGCAGAGGGGGAGCCTGGGAAGGAGCCTTCAGCCGGTGCCGGTGCCGGTGCCGGTGCCGGGGCCGGGGCAGGGGGAGGCGGGGCGGTCGACGCTTCCTCGGTACCGGTTCGCGCCACACGCCCCGGCGATGCCGCCCGCGAGGCGCTGCGCGCCGCCCGGGCGGAAACAGCCCGGGCGGAAGCAGCAGCGGAAGCGGAACGGGGGCGGAACGAGACGGCGGCCGAGGGCCGCGAGTCGCCACGTCGGCTTGGGACGTCTGCGGTGCGTGAGGGGCAGGATTCGTCCGTCGGCCCGGGACCGTCCGGCGCGTGGGGTTCTTCTGTCGGCGCGGGGTCGTCCGACGCGCGGGGACCGTCCGCCGCCCCGGAGTCGTCCGGCACGCAGGGACGGTCCGTCGACCCGGGACCGTCCGCCGACCCGGGGCCATCCGGCACGCAGGGACCGTCCGCAGACCCGGGGCCGTCCGTCGACCCAGGACCATCCGCAGACCCGGGGCCGTCCGGCAGTACGGAGTCGCCCCGTGTCGTTCGGCTGTCCGGTGCCCGGCGGCGCCGGGATGCCCGGATACGGGCGGCCGGTGAGCGGAGCCGGGAGGTTCGGGATCTGATCGCCGGGGCCTTCCGGCCGCCGCCGTCGCCGGCACCGCGAGGCGGGACCGCGCCCACCGTGCGGACCGTCGGGGGGGGGGAGCGGGACGAGGCGTCCGCGCACGCCCGGAACGAGGTGGTGGACCTGTTCTCGAAACGCCGGCGTGCCCAGCCGGACTCGTCCGGGGAACCCCGGGACACGCCTCCCGCCACGCCCCCGGCGGCGCGCTACCCGCGCTCCATGGCGGCCCCGGGCCGTGACGGCGAGCTGCGGCGCACGTTCGCCTCCCTGCCGACCCGGACGTCGGCGGCGGACGCCGCCGAAGGGTTCGCCGGGACGTGGTGGGGCAACGCCTGGGTCGCGGCGCTGGAGGAGAGCGCCCTCGACACGGCACGGCTGACCCGGGGACGGGCCTACGCGGACCAGGGGAACGTGGACGCCGTCACCGTCACCCCGGGGCTCGTCCTGGCGTATGTCCAGGGGAGCCGTCCGCGCCCGTACCGGGTGCAGGTGCGGTTGCGGACGTTCTCCGACGACGAGTGGGACCGCTTCCTGGACGCCGCCGCGGAGCGGCCGGGACACATCGCCGCGCTGCTGGACAAGCAGGTGCCGCACTCCCTCGCCGAGTGCGGGGTCCGGCTGCTCCCCGGGACCGGCGACCTCGAACCGCACTGCAGTTGCCCCGATGCCGGCCACCCCTGCAAGCACGCCGCCGCGGTCTGCTACCAGACGGCACGACTGCTCGACGCCGACCCCTTCGTGCTGCTCCTGCTGCGCGGTCGCGGCGAACGAGAGGTGCTCGACGCGCTGTCCCGCCGCAACGCCGCCGCGGCGGCCCGCGCCGCGCGCGACCGGCAGCCCGCGCGGCTGCCCGGCGTACCGGCCGCCGATGCCCTCGCGCCCCGCGACCGCCCGCCGCTCCCGGCACCGTTGCCCCCGCCGTCGCATCCCGAGCAGCCGCCGGCGTATCCCGCGGCGCCGGGCGGCCCGGATTCCTTCGCCCTGGACCAGCTGGCGACGGACGCCGCCGCCCGCGCCCACACACTGCTGTCCACCGGACGGGACCCGGTCGGCGAGCTGACGCTGTGGCAGGACGCGGTGCGCCTCGCCGCGGCCCGCCCCGGTTCCGGCCTGACCGCCGGCACGCGCACGCTCTACTCCTCGCTGGCCTCCGCGACCGGCCGCACCCCGGCCGAACTGACCCGCGCGGTGGCCGCCTGGCGCCAGGGCGGCAGCGAGGGGCTTGCCGTCCTGGAGGAGCCCTGGGACCCGCCGGCGGGCCGCTTCGACCGGGCCCGCCCGCTCCTGCTCGCCGCTGATTTCCCCGCGTTCCGTCCCTGGCGCAACCACCTCACCCACCCCCACGGTCACCTCCAACTCCGCCTGGGCCGCGACGGTCTGTGGTACGCCTACGCGTCAGAGCCAGGCCACGAGGACTGGTGGCCCCGTGGCACCCCGGACCCGGACCCGGTGGGCGCACTCACCGGCCTTGCCCTCCCGGATTCCCGGTGACGACGGCGTGCCGCGGTCACCGGGAATCCGGGGCGCGGATGTGGGTGTCCGGGATGCCGCTGAGGCCGGAGCCGCCGACGGCGAGTGAGGCGCCGTCATCGATGTCGGCCCCTTCCTGCACGGCGGTGGCCGCCGCGTTGTCCATGGGGCGATGGCCTCCGTTCCGGATCAGCGGCGGTCCTCTCGTGGCGGGCCGGTCAGCGAGGCGAAGCGTGCTGTGGCAGCCGAGGACAGCAGGGCCAGGTCACTGGCCACCGCGATGTACCGGTAACCGGAAGCGGCCGCTGTCCGGGCCGCCGACTCATCGGCCGCGAAGATCCCCAGCGGCGTCGCTGTCCGCCGGGCCGCCGAGGCGATCTCGTTGATCTTCTCCTGTACGGCGGGGGCCGAGACCTGACCGGGGAAGCCCAGGTCGACCGAGAGATCCATGGTGCCGATGAACGCGATGTCCAGCTCCGCGACGATCTTCTCCAGCGGATCGTCGTAGTGCGCGGTCTCCAACTGCCCCACCCGCAGGACGCGTTCGTTGCTGGCGGTCAGGTACCGCCCCACGGGCACGGTGCCGTATCCGGCCGCGGGCTGGGCGGTGCTCAGCCCGCGCCGCCCGGCCGGTGGGTAGCGGGTGAATGCCGACAGGTCCGAGGCCTGGGCCACGGAAGCCGTCCCGGAGAGCTGGATTCCTTCGGCTCCTGCTTCCAGAAGCCGGTTGACCTGGCCGGGCTCCAAGGTCGGGACGCGTACGACCACGGGGATACCGGCCGCTCGTCCGGCCTGGATCACCGTGCGGGCACCGGCCTCGTCGATCTGTGCGTGCTCCATGTCGCAGATCAGGAAATCGAGCCCGGAGAGGGCCAGGATGTCCACCACTTCCGGCCTGGGCAGCTTCAGGAAGGTGCCGAACACCGGCCTGCGGGACGCGACGGCGCGCAACGGCTCGGGTGTCATGGTCAGATCCCCAGCATCCTGCCGGGATTGGTACTGACCAGGGCGCGGACGTCGTCTTGGCTCACCCCGAGGTCGAGCAGCCCGCGCACGGTGCGCCGGTACGCCTGCACCGGGTAGGGGTTGCCCAGCTGTCCCAGGTCGGAACCGAGGTAGGTGTTCTCGATCCCCACTGCCTTGATGTAGTCGAGCATCACGTCGAGCGTCCAGTGGAAGAAGGTGGAGCGGTCGTCGTACATGCACAGCGCGTGCTCGAACTTCGCACCCAGCTCGGCCCATTCCCGGCACCGTTCCGGCTCCGCGCCGATCACGAAGTTGGGATGGCTGACGACGATCCGCTCGATGCCCTTGGCGTGCGCGGCGCGGATCACCGCGTCCAGTTCCGCGACGCCCATGTGCCCCCCGGACAGGATGGCGTCGGCGTCCTTGATGAGGTCGAGGACGTCGTGGACCTCGGGCAGTATCCGGCCCTCGTCGTCGAGAACGCGGGTCGGGGTGTCCTTGCGGAAGGGCTTCGCGGTCCGCGGGAACTTCAGCTCCTCGTTGTGCACACAGATGTGCCGGCCGGAGGAGATGGTCGGGAACCAGACGATCCTGCCGCCGAGGTTCAACGCCAGTTCCACTGCCGCGGGGTTGATGCCGCCGACCTGGTTGTTGAGTGCCACACCGGAGTAGACCGGGATCGGCAGCCCGCCCACCGCGTCCGACACCGCGAGGACGTCGGTGACCATGCTGTGGTGGTGTGACTTGACGATCAGGGCTTTGAAGCCGGCCGCATGAGCCTGCTCCACGGCCTGCAGCAGGCCGAGCCGGCGCGGAAAGGGTGACGGGGCCGGGTGCACATGCAGGTCCACCGCTCCGGTGAGGAGTTCGGTGACTTCCTCATCGTCGACGGCGTCGTATCGGGGGTCGAGTTCCAGGTCGACTACCACGTCGGACATCGCTCCTCCTCGGATTCACTGCCCGCATTTCGGGACATGATGCTGCCTCATCGGATGCGGGTGCGATGCGGATGATCCCCGTCTATCCCTTGAAATATGCGAGCTCGGAAGAGTTGCCTACGGGGCTTGACGGGTGGATTCGGTCACCCTAGCATTCACGCCATGTTCCGCATAGAGCGAATCGCATCTCTCTATGCAGGACACTTGCTCGATGAGAACAGGTGAGAACAGGAGGACCGTATGAGCAGCAAGGAGCTGTACCGCAAGGTCGTGCGGTGGCAGGACCTGCCCACGGAGCATGTGCGGGAGGGCGTCCGGCGGAGCGGTTACATCACCGACGACGTGATGCTGGTGATGAACTACGTCGAGCCGGGGATGGCGCTGAACCCCCATGTGCACGACGACTTCGACCAGCTCGCCTACATCGTGTCGGGCCGGGCCCACTACTACATCGACGGTGTCGCCCACGAGATGACGGCCGGGTCGATGCTGCTCGTGCCGGCCGGTTCCCCGCATTACATCGAGCCCCTGGAGGGGCCGTGCCTCAACCTGGACATCTTCGTACCGCCGCGGGCCGACCTGATGCACCTGGACGCTCAGCACAAGACCGTGGACCCCACCACCGGCGCGGTCGAGGCGTCATGACCCCGCGCGATGTCCCGGCACGCTCCGCGGCAGCGGAAGCGAGTCCGGCCCCGGGCGGCGCCGCCCAGCGGCACCCGGAGGTCCGGACACAACCGGGAACGCGACCGTTACGGCGTCGGTGAACCCCCGTGCCGCACGGCGTACCCGGACCGAGGACGCCGAGGGGCAGCCGCCGGAGGGCTGGGCCGCCACGCTTCCCGGTGTTCCGCGGTGATGGAAACTATGCGTGTAGGCGAACAAGCGGAGCCCTGGGAGGCGAGCACGGTGGTCGAGCAGCCGACGGAGAAGCCGGCGAAGAGCGAGCCGGCCCGTCTGGATCAGCGGGCGGCGCAGCGGGACGGGGACATCCAGGCCGTGACCCGGTGCGCGGAGATCCTCCGCATGGTGGCACGCGACCAGGAGATCCGTCCCACGGACGTGGCGAAGAGGCTCGGCCTGCAACGCTCGACCGCGCATCGCTACCTGGCCTCCATGGCCGGGGCCGGGCTGATCGAGCGGCATGACGGCGGTACGTTCGGCCCGGGACCACTGGCCGTGCATCTGGGAGCGAGCGCGATGCGCGAGTCCAGGGTGCTCGACATCGCCGCTCCCTACATGGCCGACCTGTCCGCGCAGGCACACGAGACCGTCGTCCTCAGTCTGTGGAGCGGCGCCGGAGCCGTGGTCGCCCGGGTTCAGGAGGACGCGGGAAAACTGGTGCAGGTCGTGGTGCGAGAGGGCAGCGAGCTCCCTCCGTTCGCCGCGCAGTCCCAGCTGTTCCTCGCCCACCACCCCGACCAGGACCACATCACGCAGCTGATCGCGTCCCTGCCTCCCCATGTGCGGAACGAGGTCGAGCAGAGCGTGGAACGAGCGCGCCGGACGGGACTGGGCGAGCACTCGATGGTGGTGCAGGGAGTACGCGCCATCGCGGCGCCGGTCTTCGACGGCCGGGGCGTCATCCGGGCCACCGTAGCCCTCGTGGGCACCTCGGACGCCATCGCGGTCGAGCCGGACTCGCGGCTGGCCATGGCGCTCAGGGACACCGCGTCCCGTATCTCCGCCCGGCTGGGACACACCGAAGTTGTCCAGGAACGAGCCGAATAGGCTCGACGGCAAGAAAGCATGGACAGATGGCAAGTGAGGATCTCCACCGCACACCCGGGGAAGAGTTACGGGCGATGAGCCACGCGGAGCCGCACCTGCGCCAGTGCGCCCCGCGCACCACCACTCCCGCCGGAGGACCCACCTCCTGACGCGCTGATCTCACCGCGTCAGCACCGCCAGGGGTGGCCGGGCGGTAGGCGTCACGCTCCGGCGGACGAGCCCGGCCCGCCGACCGTCACCCACGCCGGCCGCCCCCCGCCCGGCGCCTTCTCTGATCTCCGGCCTGGACCCTGCCGCCACGGCACGTGCTGTCCCGAGGGGGCAGCCACCCCATCGTCGCGGTGATGCAGCACGCCGAACCGCATCCGCCCGTCGGGCCCCTGCGGCTTCCGGCCTGCCGTCCCGCATGTCACCCGCCGTCCCGCATGTCGAAGGAGACCGGCCATGGCCGACGCCGTGTTGCCCACGAGAACCACCACCGCCGCCGCGGATCCCGCGGACGGCGTCCGTGACCGCCGAGCACTCATCGGGGGAGTGCTCGGCTACTTCGTCGACCAGTTCGACATCTACCTCCCGGTGGTGGCACTCGCCCCCGCGATGGCGTACTTCCAGCCGGCCACCCTCGACGCCGGCACCACCGCCCTGATCACGGCGTTCATCTTCACCGCGACCCTGCTCGGGCGCCCCATCGGCGCCGCCGTCTTCGGTGTGCTCGCCGACCGCGTCGGACGACGGCGGTCCACCATCATCGCCATCGGCGGCATCGGGATCACCACCCTGGCGATCGGGCTGCTGCCCGGCTACGAGACCTGGGGGCTCGGCGCGGTGATCGCGCTGATGGTGCTGCGCCTGATCGACGGCTTCTTCCTGGGCGGCGAGTACACGGCCGCCGTACCGCTGGCCATGGAGTGGAGTCCGAAGAGCCGCCGGGGCCTGCGCAGTTCACTGATCACCTGGACGTCCCCCGGTGCCATGTGTCTGATTTCGGTGATCACCCTGCTGATGCTGCAGGTGGCCGAGGCGGGCGGCCCGGACTCGCCCTACGCCCGCTGGGGCTGGCGGATACCGTTCCTCATCGGCGGGCTCATGGCCTTCGTGTTCATGGTCTACTTCATCCGCCGGGTCGAGGAGTCGAACAGCTGGGAAGAGGCGAAGGGCGCGGGCACCACCCGGTCCCCGCTGGTCGAGCTGTTCTCCGGGAATCAGCGCCGCAGCCTCATCCAGGTGTTCGTGCTGATGTCCGGCATGTGGCTGGCCACTCAGCTCGTCTCCGCGGTCCTGCCCGGTCTGACCGCGACCACCAGGAATCTCACCTCGAACCAGTTGACCACCGCTCAGCTCATCGGCGCGGCAGCCGCCGCGCTGAGCTACCCGCTGATGGGGATGCTCAGCCAGCGCATCGGCCGCCGTCCCTTCTACCTCATCGCGGGGGCCCTCATCGCGGTGGTCACTCCCGGAGGCACCCTGCTGATCACCATGGGACCCGACCTCGGGCTCGGGGGAGTGATCGCGCTGTACGTCATCACCTTCGCGGTCGGCATCATCGGCTTCGGGCCGATCGCCGCCTACCTCACCGAACGGTTCCCGGCCGCCATCCGCTCCACCGGCTACGGCATCGGCTACAGCCTCGCGCTGGTGCTCCCCGCGCTCTACCCCTACTACCTGGACTGGCTCAAGCCCGTCATCCCCACCCATGAGGCCGTGGCGGGCCTGCTGTTCCTCGCCGGCCTGCTGATCGTCCTCGGCGCCGCCATCGGACCCGAGACCCGCGACGTCGACATCTGACTCGCTGAGCGTTTCACGCCGGCAGGCCAAAGGCGCACAGTGCCTCTGGCCTGCCGGCGTGAAACGCTCGCCGTGCCGGACTTCGCGGCCGCCGCCGGCCGAGCGACACCACGCCGAACGGCGGTCAGGCCGAGGCGCGGACGGTGAGATCGGCGGTGACGGCGGTGAGGACGGCGTCGGCGGAGGGGGCAAGGAGGAAGAAGTGGCCGCCCGGGAAGAGCCGCAGCGAGCTGTCCGCGCTGGTGAACGTCGACCAGCGCTGGAGGTCCGCCGGGGACACGTCGTCGTCCGCACCGCCGAGAACGGAGACCGGGCAGTCCAGCGGCGGGCCGGCCGGCTCGGTGAAGGAGCCGTGGAAGGAGTCGCAGAGCGCGTAGTCGGCGCGCAGCGGCGGAAGGATCAGGTCCAGCAGCGCCCGGTCGGCAAGGACCTCCTCGGGGGTTCCGCCCATGTCTCGCAGCTCCTGAACCAGTTCGGCGTCGGTCCACTCCCCCCGGCCCGGTTTCGCGGGGGTCGAGCCGGGGCCCGCGGCGCCGCTGACCAGCAGACGGGCGGGGGCCGGGTCGCCGTGCCGGGCGGCGGCCATCGCGACGCCGTACGCGAGCAGGGCGCCCATGCTGTGCCCGAACAGCGCGTACTCGCGGTCCAGGAACGGGCGCAGCGCGGTATGCAGCTGCGCGACGGCCTCCTGGTAGTGCGTCAGGCAGGGTTCGCCCACCCTCGTCTCGCGTCCCGGCAGATGCACCGCCAGGACCTCGATGTCCGCGGGCAGGGCGGCGGGCCAGTCACGGAACAGGCTGGGGCCGCCCCCCGCAGGGTGGAAGCAGATCAGGCGAAGTCGGGCGTTCGGGCGGGCGGCGAGCGGGCGCACCCAGGGAGTGGCGACGGGCATGCGGCGGCTTTCCGGTCAGCAGGACGGTGGGGTGAGCGAAGGCCCGGACACGGCATGCCCGGGTCCCGCTGCGGCGTGAGGCGGAGGCGCTCAGTCGGCCATCGCGCGGACCAGGCCGGCGGGGCGCATGTCCGTCCAGTTGGCCTCCACGTGGTCGAGACAGGCCTGGCGAGTGTCCGGGCCGTGTGCGACGGTCCAGCCGGCCGGTACCTCAGCGAACTCGGGCCACAGGGAGCGCTGGTTCTCGTCGTTCACCAGCACCAGAAAGGTGCCGTCCGCGACCTCGAACGGGTTCGCCATCGACTTCTCCATTTCTCTCTGTAGGATGCTCCGCTCCGCAGCGGCGCGTCGGCCGTGACCGGCCGATCCCGGCCAGAGCGCCCCACGGGTCGCGTCAGGCCGTGGTGTGCGGGGCCGGCGGCCGCTTGCACCCCATGCACACTGACATGATTCTGCCTCACCTGCGTGGTGGGCGTGATCGCGGAATGACCGTGATCGGTGGTGCGGAACAGCAGGCCACGGTCGAACGACATCGGTGTGAAGTGTCCGGCGCATTCAAGTCGCCCACGTGCGCCGTGAGATGCCTCCGGCCGGCGACGGCGACGGCGGCGGCCCCGGCGACACGCCGGACCGCGCCGCCAACCTAGGGCCCGGACGCGACGGGGGAGGGCACCGGGTGCGGGACGGTGGAGGTGGGGGCGACGGTGGGGCTGGAATGTCGTGCGGGTGGTGTCGGGCGGGGGCGGTCCGGGGTGTTGGAAGACAGCAGGAGGACGACGGCGGCTGCGGCCGCCGCGGTGGCGGCGATGGCAACGGACAGCACCCGCCGAATCCGGCGTGTGCCCCAGGTACTTCCGGTGGGCGGGCGGGCCGGTGACAGGTCGTGGGCGCTGATGAGCTGTCCGCGCGCTTCAAGCGCAGCGCGCAGCCGTTCCTCGAGCGGCGCCCGATTATTCATCGGTCCACCTCCAAGAGCTTTTCCAGAGTGGCGAGCGCGCGGCTCGCGGTCGACTTAACGGTGCCACGGGACACGCCGAGGGTCTCGGCGATCTGCGCCTCGGTCAGGTCGGACCAGTAACGCAGGACGAGTACCTCGCGCTGGCGTTCGGTGAGCTGCGCCAGCGCGTCGAAGACCTGCCGGTGCTCCTCGGCGAGCAGCAGCAGTTCGTCGACCGGCGCCCCCGGGCCCTGGTACGGCGGGGTGTACGCGCGGGCGGTGCGCCGCCGACGCAGTACCGAGCGGGAGGCGTTGACCACCGCGGTGTGGAGGTAGGCATGTGCGTCCTGGAGGTCGTCCAGCCGTTCGCCGTGCCGACGGCAGACGGCGGCGAAGGCATCCTGGACGACGTCCTCGGCGGTGTGCAGGTCGTCCACCAGGAAGACCGCCAGCCGGACCATGTCGAGCCGCCGGGTCCGGTACAGATCGGCGAGTGTGGGGGAATCTCCACGACGACATCAGGTCCCTGACTTCGTGGAACCGGGTTGACGGCAAGATCCAACCGCGGCATCTCGACCGTCTCGCGGTCGTCTATGGTCATCGATGAGGACCTGGGCCACTCGGCGTCAGGTCTGGTGGCCCGGCCCGGTTTCCAGCGGCTGGTCTCCGAGGTCGGCCTCGACCACGTAGGGCTGGTGCTCGGGGTGGAGATGTCCCGTCTCGCCCGCAGCCGACGCGAGTGGCGCCAGCTGCTGGAACTGTGCGCGCTGGCCGGGGCCCTGCTGGCCGACCCGAAGTCCCCCTGCAGGCCGTCGAGAAGACGGAACAGCAGCGCCAGGTCGTGGAACAGGTCTGGCACCAGCGGCTGGAGCGAGCCGACTACGCCGTCGACCGCGCCCGGCGCCAGTACCAGCTCGCCGAGCCGGAGCACCGCTGGGTCACCGCCCACCAACGCGACGGCACCCGCCGCTCCTGGATCATCGGGCCTCACGCGTGGTCGTCCGGGACCGGTCCGGGGCACCCATATCGACTCCATCACGGTGGTGAACTGGGTGCAGTCCTTGGTGTTGCCGCCCGTGATGGTGAAGGCGGGCGGGCGGCCCAAGGCGCCGCAGGCGAGGTGGATCTTGCTGGTCAGGCCGCCCCGGGACCGTCCGAGTCCGGGGCCGCGGCCCCCCTTTTTTTCGGGTCCCGGCGGCGTGCTGGTGGGCCCGGACCACGGTGGAGTCGACCGATACGAGCCAGTCGATATCGCCGGCCGCGTCCGCCCTGGCCTGGGCGGACCGGAGCATCCGCTCGCACGTCCCGTCCAGAGCCCAGCGACGGAAACGGGTGTGTGGCAGAACGAACTCCCACTCCGCATCCGACAGTTCATGTCGACGTATCGCCCGACCGTGATCCACCACGCAGGATCATTTGAAGACACCGCCTGGGGGGTCAGCTGGCCGGGAGCGCGCTGTTCTCCCGCCGGGAGGCTGTGCCGAGCACTGTACGTGCGACGTCTTCCAGTGATCTGAGCAGCGGGTTCGGGTCGTCGGCGCGCGTGATGAGCACAACCTCGCAGGGATCGGTGTCGATGACGGGCACCAGGGCGATGTCCTCGCGCACAGCGGCGCGCCGATCGCCGGCAGGGAAGATCGCGACACAGTGGCCGGTGGCGACGAGTTCCAGCTTGTCCTCGTAGCTGTCGTCGATCGCGGGCTGAGGTGGCGCCGGGCGGTCGCCGACCGGCTTGGGCGTGCTCCAGACAACCGGAGTGCTGACGCAGGCCACCAGTTCCTCGTCCGACAGAGCCCGCAGGCTGACTGCTTCCTCGTTCGCCAGAGGATGACTCACCGACGTGACGAGCACCCGCGGTTCTTCATGGAGCTTCGTCACCCGGAAGCCGTCCGTGGGGAAGGGCAGGGGCCTGTACGCGACGAGGGCGTCGACCCGCCCCTCGGCGAGAGCGCGCGTGTCCCGCCAGTCGAGGTGCCGGGTGCGGACCTGGCCTTCAGGGTGCCGGCGGCGCAGTTCCTGCATACAGGCGGTGATGACCAGTCCTTCGGCGCAGCCGACGGTGACGGTAGGGGGCTGGACGGCGGCTCTGGCCGTGCGGGCGGCTTGTTCGGCCTCGCGCAGCAGTGTCCGGGCTCTGGGAAGGAATGCCTGCCCAGCGTCGGTGAGGCTGGTGCCCTGTGGCGAGCGGTCGAACAGCCGGACACTGAGCTGAGCCTCCAGTCGCTGGATCTGGCGGCTCAGCGACGGCTGCGCCAGGTGCAGACTGGTGGCGGCCCGGCCGAAGTTGCCGTACTCCGCCACGACCGTGAAATAGCGCACCAGCCGCAGATCGATGTCCATTCGCCCAGCGTACGTCGCGTGTCGTCATACGCCTGGGACATGACGGCATACGGAACAGGTCTTGGACAGGGAGTGCGGGTGGATATTTGGCTGGAGGGCATGACCACTTATGACGGCAAGAAGATCGTGATCACGGGCGGAAGCAGCGGTATTGGCCTGACTACGGCCCGGTTGTTCGCGGACGGCGGGGCGCACGTACTGATCACCGGCCGTACCCGATCCACCCTGGACGCCGCGTTGGAGCAGTTGGGGAACAAGGCGATCGCCGTCCGTAGCGACGCCGCGTCCCTGAAGGACATCAAGGCGCTGGCCGGCACGGTCCAGGAGCGGTTCGGCACGGTGGACGCGCTGTTCGTCAACGCCGGCGTCACTGCGTCCGCGCCGTTCGACTCGACGACGGAGGAGATGTACGACGAGCTGTTCGGCATCAACGCCAAGGGCCCGTACTTCACAGTGCAGGCGTTGGCGCCGCTGCTGCGCGAGGGAGGCGGCGTGGTCCTCACCACGTCGGTGGTGAACGTCCTGGGCCTCGACGCGCTCAGTGTCTACTCGGCGAGCAAAGCAGCCCTGCGGTCGATGACGCGGACCCTGGCCCGCGAGCTGCTTCCGCGCAAGGTGCGCGTCAATGCCGTGAGCCCCGGCCCGATCGACTCGGGCATCCTGGACCGCTCCTTGCTGCCCGCCGACGTCGTCGAGGCGATGAAGGAGACCTACCGGATCACCAACCCGATGCAGCGGCTGGGGACGCCCGAGGAAGTGGCCGCCGCGGTGGCGTACTTGGCGTTCGGTGCGACCTTCTCGACGGGAACGGAGTTCCGTGTCGACGGAGGGGCTTCGCAACTCTAGGGCCTGCTTTCAGCGGGATCTAGCGAGGAACCCCGGGCCTTCAGGCCTAGGGCCCGCCCTCGGTGGAGGCGGGCGAGAGGGAGTGCTCCGAGCGGTCGCGCCGTGAAGGAGTTGAGTACCGATGCGGGGTGCGCTGGCGGACCGGCTCGTAGTGGCGATGAAGCCTCTGTCATGGGGTGGAGCCAAGGGGCCGGGCGGTCCGTGGCTGTGTGTGTCTGGTCAACCGGACGTTCTCCGGGAGGAGCCGATGGACAAGCTGAGTCGGGACGCCGTCAGTTCCGTCGCCTCAACCGTGGTGGCGACCGGCAGGCAAATGCCGCGCTTCACCGCATCGTGTTCACCCGTCTGCGGGTCGACCCGCGCACGCAGGACTACTATGAGCGCCGGATCAAGGAGGGCAAGACCTGGCGCGAAATCGTCCGTTGCCTCAAACGCTATGCGGCCCGGGAGGTCTTCCACCTTGCCAAACAGCTACGGCCAGCACCCCGCTCACAGGGGCTGTCGTGACATGAGAGGGTTAGGCGGGTGAGTGAGACACCGATGAACAGCCTGCAATACCGCTTTGACGGGCCAGAAGACGCTCCGGTCCTGATCCTCGGTCCCTCACTGGGTACCACATGGCACATGTGGGACCGGCAGATTCCGGAGCTGACCCAGCAGTGGCGGGTCTTCCGGTACGACCTGCCGGGCCACGGCGGTGCTCCCGCGCACCCGGCGGACTCCGTCGGCGACCTGGCCACCCGGCTGCTGGCCACGCTCGACGGACTCGGAGTACAGCACTTCGGCTACGCGGGCTGTGCCCTGGGCGGCGCCGTGGGGATCGAGCTGGCCCTGCGCCGCCCCGAGCGCCTCGCCTCGCTCGCCCTGATCGCCGCGTCGCCCCGCTTCGGCACGGCCGACGAGTTCCGCCAGCGCGGGGTGATCGTCCGGACGAACGGGCTCGACCCCATCGCCCGGACCTCTCCCGAGCGCTGGTTCACCGCGGGGTTCGCCGCCGCCCAGCCCGCGATCACCGAGTGGGCCGTGCAGATGGTGCGCACCACCGACCCCGGCTGCTACATCGCGGCCTGCGAGGCACTCGCCGCCTTCGACGTACGGGCCGAACTGGGCCGCATCGGCGTGCCGACCCTGGTCCTCGTAGGCTCGGAGGACCAGGTCACCGGGCCCGCCGAGGCCCGCACCCTGGTCGCCGGAATTCCGGATGCCCGGCTCGCGGTCGTCCCCGGCGCCTCCCACCTGGTGCCCGTGGAGCAGCCCACGGCGGTCACCGATCTGCTCGTCCACCATTTCTCGACCGCCTGGCAGCCCGCGTTCGACGCGACGACCGGCCAGCTCACGGCGATCACGGCGCCCCCGGTCAGGCCGGTGATCGCGCCGCCCGCGCCGGTGGCGCCCGTGGCCGAGATCGCCCCGGCCGCCGCGGCGCCCGAGCCCGCGGGCCGGACCGACCCGTACGAGGTGGGGCTCAAGATCCGCCGTGAGGTGCTCGGTGACGCGCACGTGGACCAGGCACTGGCCTCGGCGGACGACTTCTCCGGGGACTTCCAGGAGTTCATCACGCGCTACACCTGGGGCGAGATCTGGGACCGGCCGGGCCTGGACCGGCGCGTCCGTAGCTGTGTCACGCTCACCGCGCTGGTCGCGGGCGGTCATCTGGAGGAGCTGGCCTTCCACACCCGGGCGGCCCTGCGCAACGGGCTGACCCCGGCCGAGATCAAGGAGGTGCTGCTCCAGGCGGCGGTCTACTGCGGTGTACCGGCCGCGAACAGCGCGTTCAAGGTGGCGCAGCAGGTCATCCGCGAGGAGACGACTCCGCAGGAGTGAGCGTCAGCCGGGTGGGGGGAGCACCATGCCGAAAGGGGCCTCCGCACGCCCGGGCGGGGGCAGGATGGTGCTCATGAAGCTCACGAAGAAGTCGCACGCCTGCATCCGGCTCGAGAAGGACGGGCGCACGCTCGTCATCGACCCCGGCACCTTCAGTGAGGAGGACGCCGCGGTCGGCGCGGACGCCGTCCTGGTCACCCACGAGCATGCCGACCACTTCGACGAGGACCGGCTGCGTGCCGCCATGGAGGCCCGCCCGGGCGCGGAGGTCTGGACCCTCGCCTCCGTGGCGGAGAAGATCTCGGCGGCGTTCCCGGGCCGTGTGCACACCGTCGGCCACGGCGACACCTTCACCGCCGCGGGCTTCGACGTCCAGGTGCACGGCGAGCTGCACGCGGTGATCCACCCGGACATCCCGCGCATCACGAACGTCGGCTTTCTGATCGACGGCGGCACGGTCTTCCACCCGGGCGACGCGCTCACGGTCCCCGACCACCCGGTTCAGACGCTGATGCTTCCGGTGATGGCCCCCTGGAACAAGATCTCCGAGGTGATCGACTACGTCCGCGAGGTCAAGCCGCGGCGTGCGTACGACATCCACGACGCCCTTCTGACGGACCTCGCGCGCCCGATCTACGACAACCAGATCGGCGCGCTGGGCGGCGCCGAGCACCTGCGGCTGGCACCGGGCGGGTCGGCGGACGTCTGACGGCCTCGGCGCGCGGGTGACGGGCCCGGCCCCGCCACCGCGCACCCGGTTGTCGTACCCGCCGGGTAGGTTGAGAGGCATGCGCATCGCCACCTGGAACGTGAACTCGATCACCGCCCGTCTCCCGAGGCTCCTGGCCTGGCTGGAGAGCAGCGGCACCGATGTGCTGTGCCTCCAGGAGGCCAAGGTCGCCGAGGCCCAGTTCCCCTACGACCAACTGCGCGAGCTGGGGTACGAGGCGGCGGTCCACGCCACCGGCCGGTGGAACGGGGTGGCGGTGCTCTCCCGGGTCGGCCTCGAGGACGTGGTCAAGGGCCTGCCGGGAGATCCGGGCTACGACGGCGTCCAGGAGCCCCGCGCCGTCTCCGCGACCTGCGGCCCGGTCCGCGTCTGGTCGGTGTATGTGCCGAACGGCCGCGAGGTGGACCACCCGCACTACGCGTACAAGCTGCAGTGGTTCGAGGCCCTGAAGGCGGCCGTGGCGGGCGACGCCGCGGGCGGCCGCCCCTTCGCGGTGCTGGGCGACTACAACGTGGCGCCGACGGACGACGACGTCTTCGACATCGCCGCCTTCGAGGGTGCGACCCATGTCACCCCCGCCGAGCGCGCCGCCCTGGCCGCGCTGCGCGAGACCGGCCTCACGGATGTGGTCCCGCGCCCGCTGAAGTACGACCACCCCTACACGTACTGGGACTACCGCCAGCTCGGCTTCGCGAAGAACCGCGGCATGCGCATCGACCTGGTGTACGGCAACGAGCCGTTCGCGAAGGCCGTCAAGGACGCGTACGTGGACCGGGAGGAGCGCAAGGGCAAGGGCGCGTCGGACCACGCTCCGGTGGTGGTCGACCTGGGGCTGTAGCGGCCTCGCGCGACGGCATGACGGCCGGAGTCCGCGCGCCCTGTAGTGCGAGCCGTGGCGCGGTGACACGCTGGGCGTATGAACATCCCTTTTTTGGGCAACTGGCGCAAGAGACACGGCGCCTCCTTGGGCGTCGCGGTGATCTCCAACGGTGACCTCGACCCGGGCAGTGTCGCCGAACTCCTCTCCGAGTGCGAGCTGCTGCGCTCCCAGGCCGTGCAGGCGGGCGTCGAACTCGACGACTCGGCGGCGTCGTTGGAGGCGCTCGACCAGATCGTGCCGCGCTGGCGCGACGACGAGGAGATCGCGCCCTGGCTCGGTAACGACGCGGGTCTGTATCTGGGCACGGTGATCGTGCGTACGGTACCCGGGGCGACCTGGGTGGTCTGGCCGAGCGGCCATCCCGTGGTCCGGCTGGCCTCGGGGCGCGAGATCGACGTGGTCGAGGCCGGCCATACCTGGGCGGACACCGGCGCTCCCGAACTGACGCAGGTCTATGCCGAGGTGACGGAGTTCTAGCCGGGCGGACCGCGGGTCGGAACCTCGACTAGGATGGGCCGTTCGTCCCCGCGGTCTCGGTGGCCGTGGAGGGATCCCCCACGGCCACCGAGACCGCGGGGGGAGGGCAGCACCAGCTCACCGGGGTGGGCCCGGCCGGTGGCAGTCGAAGATCACTGCTCGCGCAGCGGAACGGACACGTAGGACGGGTCCGCTGCGGGCGAGGAGAAGGTCAGCTGCGCGCCGGACGGGTTGTGCTCGATGTAGAGCGGGTCGACGGTGTCGACGACCAGCGCGAGCCGGTGCCCGGCCGGGACGTCGTAGGCCGTGGAGAACAGCTCCAGGTCGACGCCGAACGGCTTGCCGGGCGTCAGTCCGTGCCAGGTGTACGGCGCGTTGCTGACCAGTTTGCCGAGGCCGAGCGGGCCCACGTCGTAGAGGTACGCGACGAGGGTGCCGCTCTCCTTGGTGCCGGTGACGGTGGTGTGCAGCTTCACCGTGCCGCGGATGTGCTGGACGGTGGCGTACTTCGGGGACTGCCACACGGCCGCGTACCGGCGCGGCAGCAGCGGGACGGACGCGATCGGCGGCACCTGGACGAGCTGGTCGAGGACGCTGGAGAGCAGGACGACCCCGCCGTCCGCGCCGGAGTCGACGTTGGCATGGATCGTGGTGGTTCCCGCGAGGTCGAGCTTCCGCTGCGTCGCGCCCACCGACTTCCAGTCGGGGTAGCCCTCGTACCCGCCCGAGGAGCGGGGCTTGAGCTCCACCGGCTGCTCGCGGTCGATGCCGTTGTCCTCGCCCTTGAGGTAGTGGCCGAACCAGCGCTCGGTGTCGGTCCACACATCGTTGGGAAGCCCGAACAGCCCGGTCAGCTCGGCCGTGGCGTGGTCGCCCGGGCGCAGCTCCAGTCTCTTCGGGACCGTCAGCTTCTCGTAGAAGTCGGCGTACTGGTTGGGCGGGAAGATCGTGTCGCCCCAGGTGTTGGCGAGCAGCAACGCCGTGCCGTTCTTGTTGATCTCGTCGACGTGGGCAGCGGCGGAACGTTTCCTTCCCCAGGCGATCAGATCCGGCTCCTTCGCCAGGTCGGAGGCGAAGAAGTCCGCGAACACCTGCCGGAGTTCGGGGCTCGGACGGCCGGTGAGGGTGCCGGCGCCGTCCAGCAAAGCACCCGCCTGGACGTGCTGGGTGCGCCCCGAGTAGATCGAGCCGATCAGGTCCGCCCAGCCGCTGAGCGAGGCGACCGCCTTGATGCGCTGGTCGTGCGCGGCCGCGAGCAGGCTGATGCCGGCGCCGTAGGAGACGCCCGCCATCCCGATGTGCCGGGCGTCGGACGGGGTGTTGGCGAGCGCCCAGTCGATGACCCTGGAGGCGTCGGCTATGTCGGGGGGGCCCGCCACTTCTGTCTCGCCGCCGGACTGCCAGAACCCCCGGACGTTGTACGTGACCACGACATAGCCGGAGTCCGCGAGTTTCTGGGCCTGGGCGAGATACTCGACCTGCGGCAGGCCCCAGCTCGTCGGGAGCACGATCAGCGGATAGCGGCGCGTGCCGTCGGCGCCCGCGGGCGTGACCACGTTCCCCTTGAGGACCGTCCCGCCGTCCCCCGTGATGTCGACGAAGCGGATGTCGTTCGACGCTGCCTGGGCGGCCGGGGTGAACCCGAGAGCGCTGCCGGCGATCAGCGTCGCCCAGAGTGCACCCACGGTGGTCGTGCGCAGGGCCTTGCGGTGGTTTCCCACGGGTCACTCCTCACGTGCCAGTGCAAAGTGACCAGACGGTAACCTCATGTCCTTACCAACGGTAACCCGTCGGTAAGTTACGTGGGAGTAACGATTGGTGACGTCGCATTACGGATGCGGGCCGTTGACCTCTTCGCGGAGGGTGTGCAAGTCCCGTACGTCGACCGGGAGTCGCGGGTGAGCGGGTAGCCGGAAAGCGCGGCCGACCGAAAGACCTAACGGAGTTCCGCCAGGTAGTCGTCCAGCAACTCGATTTGCCGCTGCGGCGGGAACGAGGCCGGGTCGAACAGGGCTTGGACCACCAGGCCGAGAACGAAGGCCTGTGCGCCGGCCGCGATGTGTGCGGGGTCGCCGGGGCGTAGTTCGCCGAGTTCCTGGGCCGCGGCCACCCGCTCGCTGAGTCTGTCGCGGCTCTGTGCGTACTTGCGGGCGTAGTCGGTGCACAGGGCCGGGTCGGAGAGCGCGGCGTCCCAGGAGGAGACCCAGATGCGGTTGCTGTCGGTGGCTTCGGGGGTCAGCGGCAGGATGTCCAGCAGTGCGTCCCTGAGGCCGGCCAGACCTTTGCCCGCACCGCGGCGGGGGCGGGATGTGGTGCGCTGTTCGAGCAGGTCGAGGGCGTACTCCAGCAGCGCGCGTTTGGCGGGGAAGTAATGCGTGAGCAGGCCGGTGGTCGCGCCGAGTTCGGCGGCGACAGCGCGCAGGGTCAGGCCGGCGAAGCCGCGTGTGGCCATGACCTGCCAGACCGCTTCGGAGACGTCGCGACGGCGGGCTTCGTGATCTCCCTTGGTGCGTGGCATGCTGCCACGGTACATTGTCATAACGCTTGTTATGTGAATGGGGAGGCTTTCATGTTCTCGCTGCCGCTGCGCGACGGTGCTCGCCTTGGGCCGCTGGAGGTCTGGCACGCCGAGGAGTTCCATGAGCACATGGACCGGGCTCGCGAGCACATACGTCCGTGGGTCGGGGCCGCGTTCGTCACCGACGACGTGGACGGGGCGCGGGCCACGCTCCGGCGGTATGCCGAACGCCAGGCCGGCGACGGCGCCCGCCTGTACGGCATCTGGCGGGATGGAGTGCTGGTCGGCGGTGTGATGTTCACCGATTTCCAGGCCGCCGCTGGTTCGTGTGAGGTCGGTTGCTGGCTTGAGCCGTCCGCTGAGGGCCACGGTCTGGTCACGCAGGCGTGCCGCGCGTTGTTGGACTGGGCCTTCATGTCCCGGGGGCTGCACCGCGCCGAATGGCATTGCCGGGCCGACAACGACCGCAGCGCAGCGGTGGCCGAGCGGCTCGGCATGACGCTGGAGGGCGTGCGACGCGAGGCATGGCCGTACGAGGGCGTGCGCTACGACAAGCAGGTCTGGGCGGTCCTCGCTCCCGAATGGCGAGCTCCGGGCCGGTGACCGGCGACGGCTCCGTCGGACGGACACGCCGTCGCTTCGGAAACCTTGCCCAGCGGCGGGGGCTTGAGCGGGTGGCGGGCGTCGTCGAGCGGGTGGATGTGTTCGGTTCGCGGCGCTGATCCCGGCCGCGACCACCCCGAGGCCGACGTCGCGCACGTCAGCGTTCCTGGCCGGGCACGGTGGCGGGCCACAGCGGACCGGTGCTCGAATGGGGCTGACGAGACCATGGCAATGTGGTTACGCTGCGTGGACGGACGTCGACTGGAGGTACGAATGCGTCGCCCTGTCGGACGGAAACTGGCGGTGTGCGCGGTCTCGGCCGCCGTGGTGTCGGTGGGAGCGGCGGCGCCGCCGCCGGCCACCCCGGCACCGGGCAAGGTCCCCGTGGCCGTGGGATACGGCGGGGCCGTGGCGAGCGTCGACGCGGACGCCTCCGCCGCTGGGATCGAGGTCCTGAGGAAGGGCGGCAACGCGGTGGACGCGGCCGTCGCCACGGCTGCCGCGCTCGGTGTCACCGAGCCCTACTCCGCGGGCATCGGCGGAGGCGGCTACTTCGTCTACTACGACGCCAAGTCCCGCACGGTGCACACCATCGACGGCCGCGAGACGGCCCCGCTCACCGCGGACTCCGGCCTGTTCACGGAGAACGGCAAGGCGCTCCCCTTCGCCGACGCGGTCAGCAGCGGCCTGAGCGTCGGCACCCCCGGCACCCCCGCCACCTGGCAGAAGGCCCTGGACGAGTGGGGCACGAGACGGCTCGGCACGGTCCTGAAGCCGGCCGAGCGCATAGCCCGCGACGGGTTCACCGTCGATGACACCTTCCGCTCCCAGACCGCGTCCAACGAGACCCGCTTCCGCTACTTCCCGGACACCGCCAAGCTGTTCCTGCCGGGAGGCGCGCTCCCCGCCGTCGGCTCCACGTTCAAGAACCCGGACCTCGCCCGCACCTACGCGGAGCTGGGGAGGAAGGGTATCGGCGCGATCTACCACGGCGATCTGGGCGACGACATCGTCGCCACCGTCGAGAAGCCCCCGGTGGACCCGGCCTCGGGCTGGAACGCCCGCCCCGGCACGCTGTCCGACAAGGACCTCGCGGCCTACCGGGCCAAGCTCCAGGCGCCCACCAAGACCTCGTACCGCGGCCTCGACGTCTACTCCATCGCACCGTCCTCCTCCGGCGGCACCACGGTCGGCGAGGCACTCAACATCCTGGAGCGGACCGACCTCGCCAAGGCGAGCGAGGCGCAGTACCTGCACCACTTCATCGAGGCGAGCCGCATCGCCTTCGCCGACCGCGGGCGCTGGGTCGGCGACCCCGCCTTCGAGGACGTGCCCACGCAGGGGCTGCTGTCCCAGAAGTACGCCGACTCCCGCGCCTGCCTGATCAAGGACGACGCGGTGCTCACCAGCCCGCTCGCCCCCGGCGACCCGCGCCGGCCCGCGGCCTGCGGCGCCGGGGGAACGGCGGCCCCGACGACGTACGAGGGCGAGAACACCACGCACCTCACCGTCGCTGACAAGTGGGGCAACGTCGTCTCCTACACGCTCACCATCGAGCAGACGGGCGGCAGCGGCATCACCGTCCCGCACCGCGGCTTCCTCCTCAACAACGAACTGACGGACTTCTCCTTCACGCCCGCCAACCCGGCCGTCCACGACCCGAATCTGCCCGGTCCGGGCAAGCGGCCGCGCTCGTCCATCTCGCCGACCATCGTGCTCGACCGGCAGGGCCGGCCGGTCGTCGCGCTCGGTTCACCCGGCGGCGCGACCATCATCACCACCGTGCTGCAGACCCTGACCGGATTCCTCGACCGGCATCTGCCGCTCGTCGACGCCATCGCCGCACCGCGCGCCAGCCAGCGCAACGCGGCGAAGACCGAACTCGAACCGGGC
The DNA here is from genome assembly GCF_053595355.1 of Streptomyces sp. NPDC002513. Lineage (NCBI taxonomy): Bacteria > Bacillati > Actinomycetota > Actinomycetes > Kitasatosporales > Streptomycetaceae > Streptomyces > Streptomyces sp. NPDC002513. Next base: position 101,890 of record NZ_JBSFXK010000016.1, read on the forward strand.
CTCTACAACAGCGAGTTGCGGACCCAGCTCGAGGCGATCGGGCACTCCTTCACGCTGAACCCGGAGATCGGCGCCGCCACCGGGGTGCAGCGGCTGCCCGACGGCAAGTGGCTGGCCGCCGCCGAGAAGGTACGGCGCGGCGGCGGATCCGCGATGGTCGTGGATCCGGCGCCTTAAGAGCTCCGAACAAAATGGGCGCCCGGCTCGCGGCGTCTGGCACGCACTCCCCCAAGCTCTTCGAGCAGGGGGGACCCCCAGCCGCGTTGCCAAAAGGCCCTAGTAGCTCCGCTACGAGGACCTTCCGGCGCCTTGCGATCGCACGCACCAGACGCCGCGAGCTGATCGGACGCCCATTTTGTTCGGAGCTCTTGACGGCAGGCGGGCGGCTCACTCGGGGCGGGCGGCCCCGTTCCCCTCGGGGCGGGCCGTCTCGCCGCCCTGCACCGCGGGAGGCGCGACATCCTCGCCGGAGTGAGCGGGAGCGGCACCCTCGCCGGGCTCCATGGCGCTCCGCGCACCCGGCTGGGGTGCACCGTCGGCCCCGGCCGGCTCCCCGTGGGCGGGCGGCTCCGGCCGGAAGACCAGGTGTCCGCTCTCGGCGTCCACCATGACCCGGCCGCCCCGCTCGATCCGGCTGTCCAGCAGCAGCCGGGACAACTGGTTGTCGACCTCCCGCTGGATGGTCCGGCGCAGCGGGCGGGCACCGTACTCCGGCTGGAAGCCGCGCTGCGCCAGCCAGTCGACGGCCCGCTCGGTGAAGGTGACCTCGATGTGCTGGGCCTGAAGCCGGCGCCGCGTCCTGTCGAGCATCAGGTCGGTGATCTGCCGCAGTTGGTCGGACGTCAACTGACGGAAGACCACGACCTCGTCGATGCGGTTGAGGAACTCGGGCCGGAAGTGCTGGCGCAGCGGACGCAGGATCTGCTCACGGCGCGCCTCCTCGTCCGCCTCGGCGCCGCCCGGCCCGAACCCGATGCCCGCGCCGCGCCGGGTGATCGCCTCGGAGCCGAGGTTGCTCGTCATCACGATGACGGTGTTGGCGAAGTCCACCGTGCGGCCCTGGGCGTCGGTGAGCCGGCCGTCGTCGAGGACCTGCAGCAGGATGTTGAAGACGTCCGGATGCGCCTTCTCGACCTCGTCGAGCAGCAGCAGCGAGTACGGATGCCGCCGCACCACCTCGGTGAGCTGGCCGGCCTCCTCGTGGCCCACGTACCCGGGCGGCGCGCCCACCAGACGGCTGACGGTGTGGCGCTCCTGGTACTCGCTCATGTCGAGGCGGACCATGCGCTCCTCGCTGCCGAACAGCACCTCGGCGAGGGCGCGGGCCAGCTCCGTCTTGCCGACGCCCGTCGGGCCGAGGAAGAGGAAGCTGCCGATGGGCCGGTCGGGACCGGACAGCCCGGCGCGCGAGCGCAGCACCGCGTCGGCGACCGCGCTGACCGCCTCGTCCTGCCCGATGATCCGCTCGTGCAGATGCTCCTCCAGGCCGAGCAGCCGCTGCTTCTCCTCCTCGGTGAGCCGGCTGACCGGGATGCCGGTCAGCCGGGAGACCACTTCCGCGACGGCCTCGGCGGTGACCTCCAGGTGCTGTCCCTCGTCCGCCTCGGTCTCCCCGGAGGCCTCCCCGATCCGCTCCTTCAGCTTGGTGATGCGATCGCGCAGCCGGGTGGCGTGCTCGTACTGCTCGTCGGCCACCGCCTGGTCCTTGTCCCGGGCGAGCTGCTCGACCTCGCGTTCCATGGCCCGTACGTCCGTGCCCTTGGTCCGGGCGCGCAGCCGCACCCGGGCGCCGGCCTGGTCGATCAGGTCGATCGCCTTGTCCGGCAGATGGCGGTCGGTGAGATAGCGGTCGGACAGCTCCACGGCGGCCACCAGCGCCTCGTCGGTGTAGCGGACCTGGTGGTGGGCCTCGTAGCGGTCGCGCAGCCCGCGCAGGATCTCGATGGCGTCCGGGACGGACGGCTCGGGCACCAGGATCGGCTGGAAGCGGCGGGCCAGCGCCGCGTCCTTCTCGATCCGGCGGTACTCCTCCAGCGTGGTGGCGCCCACGATGTGGAGTTCACCCCGGGCCAGGGCGGGCTTGAGGATGTTGCCCGCGTCCATGGCCCCGCCCTCGGTGCCGCCGCCGCCCGCGCCGACGACCGTGTGCAACTCGTCGATGAAGATGATCAGTTCGTCGGAGTGTGCGCGGATCTCGCCCACGATCGTGGTGAGGCGCTCCTCGAAGTCGCCGCGGTAGCGGGTGCCGGCGACCACACCGGCCAGGTCCAGGGCGAACACCCGGCGGCCGAGCAGGACGTCCGGCACATCGCCGTCGGTGATGCGCTGGGCGAGCCCCTCGACGATGGCGGTCTTGCCGACCCCCGCGTCGCCGATGAGCACCGGGTTGTTCTTGCCGCGGCGGGAGAGCACCTCGATGGTCTGTTCGATCTCCTCGTCCCGCCCGATCACCGGGTCGATACGGCCCTGGCGCGCGAGGTCGGTCAGATCGCGGCCGTACTTGTCCAGGGTCGGCGTCGCGGCGGGGCGCGGCCGTTCCGGGCGCGGCTGGGTGGTGTCGGCCGCCTCGGGCGGCAGGGAGGGCGGCGCGAAGTGCGCCGAGTGCAGGATGTGCCCGGCGGCGGAGTCCGGGTTCGCGGCCAGGGCGGTGAGCACGTGCTCGGGCCCGATGTACCCGGCGCCGCTCGACCGGGCCAGGTCGTGCGCGTCCAGCAGAGCGCGCTTGACGGCGGGGGTCAGCGAGAGCGAGGTGGGGGAGGGGGCGTCCTCGGGGTGCTGAACCGGCCCCGAGCGCTGGTCGATCTCCGACGCCAGCGAGTCCGGGTCCGCGCCGGCCCGGCTCAGCAGACTCCGGGTCGGTTCGGTGGCGAGGGCGGCGCGCAGCAGGTGCTGGGTGTCGAGGTCGCGGGCACCGTGCTCGACGGCGTACCGCGCGGCGCCGGCGACCAGTTGCCGGGCGGGCTCGCTCAGCAGCCGGCCCAGGTCGATCTGGCGCGGACCCGGGCGCGGCCCGCCACCGAAGATGCGTCGGAAGAACTCTTGGAAGGGGTCCGAGCCGTAGCCCTGCGAACCGTCGTAGCCGCTGGTCATGGCCATCCGTTCCGGCGTCCCGGCGGGGCCCGGGACACGCTCGTTGATCGACGTGCCGGTGCCGGGTGCCCGGACGGGGCCCGGTTACACCTGAGGGAGCGCGCGCGGCGCTCGTAGACCACGATGGCACGAACGCACTCCGGCGGCATGTCCAGAAACGTGCGCTCACCTCGTGCGCACCGCAGCTTCGCGCACCTCGTCTCGTCCGCGCCTCGGCCGTGCGGTCGGGCCGGCTTCCGGGGGCCGTGTCCTCGCTTGATGGCCAATTATTATACCGGGTGCCGTACGCGTCTTCCGGTATTAGAATCGGGGTCATGGTGCGCACCCCGCTGACCCCTGAAGAACACGAACGAGGCGAGCGGCTCGGGCGGTTGCTGCGTGAGGCCCGTGGCGGCCGCAGTATGGCGGAGGTGGCCGCGGGTGCGGGGATCTCCGCCGAGACCCTCCGCAAGATCGAGACCGGACGTGCGCCGACCCCGGCGTTCTTCACGGTCGCGGCGCTGGCGCGGGCGCTCGGGCTGTCCCTGGACGAACTCGTCGGGCGGTGCGCGCCGGTCACGGTATGAGCCGCTGACGTCCTCGCCCGCCGAGGAGGGAAGCATTCTGCGTCCACTCCGTGAACTCACCGTAGCCGCGCCGTAACACGACTGGTGTTGTCTAGCGGACCGGAACACTCCAGTCGGGCGGGAGCTGGGCGATGACTGTGGAACAACTCCCGGGCGAGGTCAGGGAGTTCGCGGACTACCTGAACGGGCTGCTGGCGCGGCTCGACCGGAACGACGGCTGGTTCGGGGTGTTCTGGCAGCGCGATCCCGACGGTATGCGGGCCTGCCTCGACGGCCGGGAGGTGCCTCCCTGGGACGTCGTGGAGGCGCTGCTGCAGGATGTCGCCGCGGCCTACGGGCCCGCGAGCGCCGCCCGGGAGGCCGAGCGGGCCCGGGTGCTGCACGGTGCCTCGGTCGCGGCGTACGACGCCCGGCCGGACGGCTGGGACGCCCTCGGCGACCGGCTCGATGTGATGCTCCGCGAACAGCGCTACGCGGCCGAGCGCCAGGCGGAACTCGTCCGGCGCCTGGAGTCGGCGACGACCCGGGAGGGGGCCTCCTCGCTCCGCGTCGACCTGGCCTGGGCCCGGGACGACCACGCACGTGCCACGGCCCGCTCCACGGAGATCCGCCGCCGGATGGCGGCCCTCGACCACCCTGTCCGGCGCCCGCCCGCGCGGGGCATGCGGGCCGTGGAGGTACCCGGGACGGCACTCCGGGGCGAGACGCGCCCCGGCGGCACGGCCGGCCCGGACACGGCGGCACCCTCCGGCCCCCGCCCGGCTGCCGGGCCCGCCGCGCCCCACGTCCCGGCCGCCCCTGCGGAGCCCGTCGCGGCGGACCCCGCCCCCTCCGCCGAACAGCGCCCCAGACGCCGCTTCCGAGGCGGTGCCCGGTTCGCCGGGGCGGCGGAGGCCCAGGACGTGACCACGGGCACCGCACCCGCGCCCGGCCGGGGAGGCCCGCGCGGCGCCCGGTTCGCCAAAGCCGCGGACACCGGGCCCGAGACGCTGTCCGAGGAGCGCGCGGCGGAGCCCCTCGGCCAGGCGGACCGGCGGATCACCGCGGACACCGTCGCGGCGCTCACCCGGCTGCGTGCCGAGGGGCGTAGCGGCGAGGCCCACGCCCTGCTCGTCGAGGCCGCCCACTGGCCCGCCGCCCGTTACCCGTTGCTCGCCGCCGAACTGCACCGCGCGGGCCTCGGCGCCGACTGGGCCACCCTGCTGTGGGAGACCGCGTCCCTGCCCGTCGACCGCCTGGTCGCCGCCGCCGACGCGCTCACCGCCGCGGGCCGCACCGCGGACGGGGGACAGATGCTGCGCCAGGGCGTCGTACGTCCGGCGAGCGAGATCGGCGCGGCCGTGCTGGGCCTGAGCGCCGAAGGACGGCACCACGAGGTCCGCGCCCTCCTCGACGCCTACGTACGCATGCGGAGCCCCGAAGAGGCGGCCCGCAGTGTCGCGGCGGATCCCGGGCGGCTCCTGCCGCTGCTCCTCCAGGCGGCCCGGGACGTCTCCGACGAGCGGCACTGGGACCTCGTCCACGCCCTGAGAGTCGCCGGATTCAGCACCTGAGCGGCCCGTCGGCCATCCGACCGCTTCACCCGCAGGGGTGCGAAACGTGATCGACTCAGCGGGTTGACGACGATGGTCTTGGCAAGCCCGCCCCAGAGGCTTACGTTCGAGCTTCTACCCCCTGTTCTACGGGCGTAGAGGCGCTGACGTCCGCACCCGGACTTGAGGCAAAGGAGCGGCATCATGGCCCACGTCGTACGCGCCGCACTGGTCCAGGCCACCTGGACCGGCGACACCGAATCCATGATCGACAAACATAGGGCGCACGCCCGGGAGGCGGCCCGGCAGGGCGCGCGGGTCATCGGCTTCCAGGAGGTGTTCAACGCCCCGTACTTCTGCCAGGTCCAGGAGCCCGAGCACTACCGCTGGGCCGAGCCGGTGCCCGACGGGCCCACGGTCACCCGGATGCGGGAACTGGCCCGCGAGACCGGCATGGTGATCGTCGTCCCCGTCTTCGAGATCGAACAGCCCGGCCTCTACTTCAACACCGCCGCCGTGATCGACGCCGACGGCAGTTACCTCGGCAAGTACCGCAAGCACCACATCCCCCAGATCGACGGCTTCTGGGAGAAGTACTACTTCAGGCCCGGCAACCTCGGCTGGCCCGTCTTCGACACCGCGGTCGGCAAGGTCGGCGTGTACATCTGCTACGACCGCCACTTCCCGGAGGGCTGGCGACAACTCGGCCTCAACGGCGCCCAGTTGGTCTACAACCCGTCCGCCACCTCACGCGGTCTGTCGGCTTATCTCTGGCAGCTCGAGCAGCCCGCGGCCGCCGTCGCCAACGAGTACTTCATCGCCGCGATCAACCGCGTGGGCCGCGAGGAGTACGGCGACAACGACTTCTACGGCACGAGCTACTTCGTCGACCCCCGGGGGCGGTTCGTGGGGGAGGTCGCCAGCGACAAGGAGGAGGAACTGGTCGTCCGGGACCTCGACTTCGGCCTCATCGAAGAAGTGCGGCAGCAATGGGCGTTCTACCGCGACCGCCGCCCCGACGCGTACGAAGGACTGGTGAAGCCGTGACCGCCCTGTACGCCCGCCACCGGGCCGTCCTGCCCGACTGGCTCGCGCTCTACTACGAGAACCCCTTGGAGATCACCCACGGCGAGGGCCGCCACGTCTGGGACGCCGACGGCAGGAAGTACCTGGACTTCTTCGGCGGGATCCTCACCACCATGACCGCGCACGCCCTGCCCGAGGTCACCAAGGCGGTGAGTGAGCAGGCGGGCCGGATCATCCACTCCTCGACCCTCTACCTCAACCGGCCGATGGTCGAACTGGCCGAGCGAATCGCCCAGTTGAGCGGCATCCCGGACGCCCGCGTCTTCTTCACCACGTCCGGCACCGAGGCCAACGACACCGCGTTGCTGCTCGCGACCACCTACCGGCGCAGCAACCAGATCCTGGCGATGCGCAACAGCTACCACGGCCGCTCCTTCAGCGCGGTCGGCGTCACCGGCAACCGCGGTTGGTCCCCCACCTCGCTGTCGCCGCTGGGGACCCTGTACGTCCACGGGGGCGTCCGCACCCGCGGCCCGTTCGCCCACCTGAGTGACGCCGACTTCATCGCCGCCTGCGTCGAGGACCTGAAGGACCTGCTGGGGCAGGGCCGGCCGCCCGCGGCGCTGATCGCCGAGCCCATCCAGGGCGTCGGCGGCTTCACCTCGCCGCCCGACGGGCTGTACGCGGCCTTCCGGGAGGTGCTCCGGGAGCGGGGCATCCTGTGGATCTCCGACGAGGTGCAGACCGGCTGGGGCCGCACCGGCGACCACTTCTGGGGCTGGCAGGCACACGGTCGGAGCGGGCCGCCGGACATCCTCACCTTCGCCAAGGGGATCGGCAACGGCATGTCCATCGGCGGGGTCGTCGCCCGGGCCGAGATCATGAACTGCCTGGACGCCAACTCCATCTCGACGTTCGGCGGCACCCAGGTCACCATGGCTGCGGGGGTCGCGAACCTCACCTATCTGCTGGAGCACGACCTCCAGGGCAACGCCCGGCGGGTCGGCGGACTGCTCATCGAGCGGCTGCGGGCCGTCGCCGCGCAGCTCCCGGTCGTCCGGGAGGTGCGCGGGCGCGGCCTGATGATCGGTGTCGAGCTGGTCAGGCCCGGCACCGACGAGGCCGACCCGGACGCCGCGGCCGCCGTGCTGGAAGCCGCCCGCGAGGGCGGAGCGCTGATCGGCAAGGGCGGCGGGCACAACACCAGCGTCCTGCGCATCGCCCCGCCGCTCACGCTCACCGTCGCGGAGGCCGAGGAGGGCGCGGCGATCCTCGAACGGGCCCTCAGAAGCGTCCGGTAGGAGGAAGCGGCGGAGCAGGGCGAGTGAGCCGAAGGGGCGTGCCGGTGCCGGGAGCCCGGGGGAGCGCACAGGCCCGAAGGGCTGAGCGCGGCCGGCTGCCGACACCGGCCGGAGCGCCCCAAAGGCGCAGTTCGTCGGCGAAGTGGCGAGCAACAAGGAGACCGCGCCGGTCGTGCGCGACCTGGACCTGGTGAAGCTGCCCGAGGCGCGCGACCGCCGGCAGTTCCACCGGGACCGGGCCCCGGACGCCTACGGGCCGCCGACCGCTCCCTGACCGGCCGCCCCCGTGCCCGTCCGGCCGGGCACAGACCGGGCCGGCGGCGACGGCCGCCCCGCACGGCGGCCACGACAGCAGTGTTGACCACGCCAGCCAAGGGAGCAGAGGCAGCATGAGCAGTCGTACCGTCATCCGCGGTGGCCTCGTCGTCACCGCCTCCGACGAGATCCACGCCGACGTCCTGACCGAGGACGGCCGCATCGCCGCCCTCGCCGCGTCCGGCACCCCGGCCGCCGCGGCCTTCACGGCCGAGCGGACCATCGACGCCACCGGCAAGTACGTCATCCCGGGCGGTGTCGACGCCCACACCCATATGGAGCTGCCGTTCGGCGGCACCTTCGCCTCCGACACCTTCGAGACCGGCACCCGGGCCGCCGCCTGGGGCGGCACGACCACCATCGTCGACTTCGCGGTGCAGAGCGTCGGCCGCCCCCTGCGCGAGGGCCTGGACGCCTGGCACGCCAAGGCCGAGGGCAGGTGCGCCGTCGACTACGGCTTCCACATGATCGTCTCCGACGTCAACCAGGAGACGCTGAAGGAGATGGATCTGCTGGTCGAGGAGGGTGTCACCTCCTTCAAGCAGTTCATGGCGTATCCGGGCGTCTTCTACAGCGACGACGGCCGGATCCTGCGCGCCATGCAGCGCTCCGCCGAGAACGGCGGACTGATCATGATGCACGCCGAGAACGGCATCGCGATCGATGTGCTGATCGAGCAGGCGCTGGCCCGCGGCGAGAGGGCCCCGCGCTACCACGGCGAGGTCCGCAAGGCCCTGCTGGAGGCCGAGGCCACCCACCGCGCCATCAAGCTCGCCCAGGTCGCCGGGGCACCCCTGTACGTCGTGCACGTCTCGGCGCAGGAGGCGGTCGCCGAGCTGACCCGGGCGCGCGACGAGGGCCTCAACGTCTTCGGTGAGACCTGCCCCCAGTATCTGTTCCTGTCCACCGACAACCTCGCCGAGCCGGACTTCGAGGGCGCCAAGTACGTGTGCTCGACGCCCCTGCGCCCCAAGGAGCACCAGGCGGCCCTGTGGCGGGGCCTGCGCACCAACGACCTCCAGGTGGTCTCCACCGACCACTGCCCCTTCTGCTTCGTGGGACAGAAGGAGCTGGGCCGGGGCGACTTCTCCAAGATCCCCAACGGTCTTCCGGGCGTCGAGAACCGGATGGATCTGCTGCACCAGGCCGTCGTCGACGGTCATATCTCACGCCGTCGCTGGATCGAGATCGCCTGCGCCGCCCCGGCCCGGATGTTCGGCCTCTACCCGACGAAGGGCACCATCGCCCCGGGCGCGGACGCCGACATCGTCATCTACGACCCGCACGCCGAGCAGGTGATGTCCGCCCAGACGCACCACATGAACGTCGACTACTCGGCGTACGAGGGAAAGCGCGTCACCGGCCGGGTCGAGACCGTCCTCTCGCGTGGCGAACCCGTCATCACCGAGCGGGAGTTCACCGGACGCGCCGGACACGGCGTCTACACCCCCCGCTCCACCTGCCAGTACCTCACCTAGGAGTGGCGCTCATGGACTTCGGACTCGTCCTGCAGACCGACCCGCCGGCCTCGCGGGTCGTCAGCCTGATGAAGAGAGCCGAACGCAACGGCTTCCGCTACGGCTGGACCTTCGACTCGGCCGTGCTGTGGCAGGAACCGTTCGTGATCTACAGCCAGATCCTCGAGCACACCACCAAGCTCCACGTCGGCCCCATGGTGACCAACCCCGGCACCCGTACCTGGGAGGTGACCGCCTCCACCTTCGCCACCCTCAACGACATGTACGGCAACCGGACCGTCTGCGGCATCGGCCGCGGCGACTCCGCGATGCGCGTCGCCGGCCGCAAGCCCAACACCCTCGCCCGCCTCGGCGAGGCCATCGACGTCATCCGCGACCTCGCCGAGGGCCAGGAAGCCGTGGTGGACGGCAATCCGATCCGTATCCCGTGGATCAGGAACGGGAAGCTGCCGGTGTGGATGGCGGCGTACGGGCCGAAGGCGCTCGCGCTCGCCGGGCAGAAGGCCGACGGCTTCATCCTCCAGCTCGCCGACCCCATCCTCACCGAGTGGATGGTCAAGGCCGTGCGGGCGGCGGCGCAGCAGGCCGGCCGCGACCCGGACGAGCTGACCATCTGTGTCGCCGCCCCGGCGTACGTCACGGCCGACGCCTCGCCCGAGGCCCTGGCTCACGCCCGCGAGCAGTGCCGTTGGTTCGGCGGCATGGTCGGCAACCACGTCGCCGACCTCGTCGCCAGGTACGGCGCGCACTCCGCCTCCGTACCCGGCGAACTCACCGACTACATCAAGGCCCGGGAGGGCTACGACTACGCGCACCACGGGCGCGCCGACAACCCGGACACCCGGTTCGTGCCCGACGAGATCGTGGACCGGTTCTGCGTGATCGGCCCGGTAGGGAAGCACATCGAGAAGCTCACCGCGCTGCGTGACCTCGGCGTCGACCAGTTCGCCCTCTACGCCATGCACGACGCGCAGGAAGCCGTCATCGACACCTACGGGGCCCAGGTCTTCCCGGCGATCAACGGTTAGTCCACGGAGGGTCTTCGGGGTCCCCCATCCTCGCTCGTCCCCTTCCCGCTCCCCCGGGAAGGGGACCACCGGTGACACCCCCGCACGGGGGCGTCACCAGGGAGCGCACCGGACCACGGTCGAGCCGGTCTCAGCCGGTCCTCTCGGCCGTGAGTGCCGGATCGGACCCGAGGCCGGGAGAGGGGGCAGATGCGGAGCAGAGGAACCTGCTCGTACGACTACTGCGCGGGCTGGCGCTGATGCCGCCGCGGCGCCGCGAGGAGGGCACGGCCTGACGGCCCGGCCGCGGGCGGAGGACGGTCGGTCAGCTCTGCTTCCGGCCGTTCTCCAGCGCGGTCACCGCCTCCCGGGCGGCCTTGATCGCACCCTTGTTGATCTCGTCGGTGCCGGGCGCCTTCTTCGTCTCGAAGTTGCTGCCGTTGTAGGTGACGGACACCAGCGCGTTGGACGAGCGGATCAGCACCACACCCTCGCGGGTCTGCTGCTTGTCCTCGGTGCTCAGGTTCACCACCGAGTAGCCGGCGTCGCCGACACCGGGGACCGTGCCCCCGCCGCTCTTCTCCGTGGTGCGCTGCGTGTACGTCGTCTGCGCCGCGGCCTGCGAGGCCATGACCTCGAAGGTCACGTCGAGCCAGCGGTAGTCGAAGCCCTTGAGCGCGTTCCAGGTGCAGGTGCGCCGGATGGAGGCGTCCGTCGACGGGATCTCCTTGCCGGCCGTCTTGGCGCCCGGCACGAGCGAGGTGATCGTGTTCTTGGTCAGGGCGGAGCACGGCGCGGGCGCGGTGGCGTAGGCCTTGGCCGTGGCCTGCGGCGCCGGGGGCGACGCGGACCCGGGGGAGCCGCTCACCGTGTCCTGGGTGCTCTGGGGTCCCGGCGCCGCCTTCTGGCCGGCGGCCGGGGCCGCGGCGAGGGGCCCGGACGACATGGCCCAGCCGGCTGAGGCGAGCACGGCGACCGGCAGCAGACGCGCGGTCAGAGCGAGCGGCAGAGGCAGCGAAAGCACGGCGCACTTCTCGTGGGGGGACGGTGCGGAAGGGAGTCCGCACTGCGGACGGGATGCCAGTCTCACATGACTCCCTGTGCGGCGAAAGGGCGAACTCGCTCCGTGGCCGGGCAGTGACAGCACGGGAGTTGACGGTCCGTGAGTTTCGCTGCGCTCGCTATGGTGTGCCCTTTATGTCGCAGCGAGGCCCTGGGCGGCGGTGTCTTTGGAGACCACCGGTTCGGGGCGTGCGTGCGGCCAGGAGAAGCCCGGCTTGTCCGCCCCGTCACGCATCATGACCAGCGCGCCGGAGCCGCCACCCTCTACCGAGCCCACCGCAAGGCGGAGATGCGCGCCGCCTCCGAGAGGCCGGCTGGGAACCGGGTGCACAGGGCAGTGAGCCGACCAGGCACCCGCCTACGCGAGAGCCCTGCCGTCCGGCAGGGATCGGCAGGGCTTTCGTGGCCGTGCGAGCGTCAGACACCCCGCCCCGATGAAGCGAGCCCGACGAACCCTGCCCACGCCTCAGGCGACACCGCCAGGACCGGCCCGGCGACGGCCTTGGAATCCCGGACGTGCACAACGGCCGTACCGGCCGCGACCTCTACGCAATCGCCGCCTTCGGCTCCGCTGTAGCTGCTCTTGAACCAGGCAAGGCCGGAGGCGACGGTCGAGGACTCAGCGTTGCTCATAGCGATCCCAGCACCCCTTCGATGAACTCCGTTGACTCTCGCGGAGGGAGAGCCTGTGATCGGATGATCCCATAGCGTGCGGCAGCGAGAGTTGTCTGTTCCGGGTCGGTCTGGAGAGCGCTCGTTCCTTGGGCCTCCGCGTACACGAACTTCCTGCCGTCCTTGCGGATCACGATCGTGAACGGCCCGTCCACGCCTGCGTTTTCCTCACGGTCGAGCGGCATGACCTGGATCTCGACGTTCCGTTTCTGGCCGATCAGCAGGATGTGTTCCAACTGCCCTCGTAGTACGTCCCTTCCGCCGTACGGGCGTCGCAGCACCGACTCGTCCAGCACGAAACTCAGCAAGGGCGCAGGCCAGCGGTCGAAGATGTCCTGTCGGCCCAGCCGGGCCGCGACGCGCTGCTCGATGGTTTCCTGGTCAAGAACCGGGCGCCGCATGTCGAGAAGGGTCCGCATGTACTCCTCGGTCTGGAGAAGCCCTTTGACTACGAGCGTGTCGTAGGCGAGCAGCTCAACCGCCTCCTTCTCCAGCGCCGCCATCCCCTGAAAGAAAACCGGATACTGGGCCCTCTCCACCTCCTCCTTCCACGCGCTCAGCAACCCGTCCGCCCCCAACGCCTCATCCGCCTTGTCGATCGTCCTCGGCGACGGAATCCTCCGCCCCTGTTCGAACGACGCCACCGTCGCCGCCGAGTACCCGATCCGCCGCCCGAACTCCTCGCGGTCCAGCCCCGCCCGCAGCCGCAGCGTCTTCATGTTCCGCCCGAACGCGACGACCAGCCCCCTCCCGGCGCCCTCCTCCGGCCGCCGCCCACCGCCGTCGTCGTTCTCCCACCCGTCCCCGAGACTGACGACCCCGTCACCCTGGCCGTCCGGAACCGCCTCGGCCTCCGTCTCGGCCGTCCCACCCGCACGATCCGCCATCGACCACCACCGCCTTCCCGGCCCAACGCCCGCCCGGCGAACGCCGTTACGCCACGCGCCTCGTACCCGTACAGACACCGCGCGCACAGCCGGTCCGCGTCGGTGTGTCACCGCTGGGCACGCTACGCCACCGACGACACCGATGACGGCATGACGGCCAAGCCCGCCACCCCCACCGGAGTCCCACCAACTCACCACCCCCACCCACTTGATCAACATTCCGGACGGCGACCGCACGGTCGAGATGCGCCTCACCTCCACTCCGCGCGGCGCCCGCCTCGCCCGCCGCCCGCCGGGACTGGCACCCGCGCCCGGGCGGGCCGGGCAAGACGGTCCGGGCGCGGGTGCGCACTAGAGGCAAGCCGCCTTCATGTACATCTGCTACATTCGTGACATGAGTGAGCCGGTGGTGGAATCCATGGCCGAGGTCCGCAGCCACCTCGCCGATGTCATCGACCGTGCTCGTCGGGAGGAGACCCCGACGATCATCACGCGGCGTGGCAAGCAGGAAGTCGTCGTGATCGACATCGAGGAATACCGACGTCTGCGCCGGATGGCCGAGGACGCGGAAGAGGCCTGGCTGAACCGGCTGGCCGACGAGGCCGAGTCCGAGGGCACGGAAGGGTCGGTCTCGCTCGAAGAGATGGCCGCCTTGCTCCGCGCCGATCAGGGCTGACCCGCGTGGGGTACGTCACGCGGTTCACGCCGCACGCCAAGCGCGACATGCTGAAGATCCCGCGCCCGGACGCCGTGCGTATCCTGTACCGCCTCACCGAGCTGCGGAAGGCGATGGACACGGGCGACACCGCGGCGTTCGATGTCAAGGCGCTGCAGGGCCACGGTGCCCGGTGGCGTCTGAGGGCCGGGGACTACCGCGTTGTCCACACGATCGAGGACGGCGCGCTGATCGTGTGGGTCCTGGCCGTCGGCAATCGCCGCGATGTCTACCGACAGGTTCCTTGACCGCGACTCCGGAGTCCGAGAGTGCGGCGAGCGGCCCCCGCGCGATGCTGAACGCGGCTTCCCAGGTGTTCGGCGCGCGGTTCCCGGGCGACGCGGTGGTGGGGGAGGGCCGGCGGTACGGGGTCCGCACTGCGGACGGGACGCCAGTCCCACATGACTTCCTGCGCGGGGAAAGGGGTCCGAGCCTTGGACGGGCCGGATCCGCCGCCCCGCGCACCGGACGTGCGTGGCGGACTACCGGAGGATCAGTGCCAGCGCGTACGCCAGGAAGAAACCGGCCACCAGCACGGTCAGAAACATGATCGCGAACAACGGGCCCTTGGCCCAGCCGCGTGTCCGGTCGTAGACCACGTTCGGGGCGGCACCCGAGGTGCTGCCCTCACCGGGCGGCGTCTCGCCCGGTGGAACTCCGCCCGGCTCCACGCGAGGGGTGCGCGTCGACTCGGGGTCCGGGCCGCCGTATTCCCTGTCCCGCATGCTGTCCGCCTCACTCTCCCGGTCGATGTGGTGTCTGTGTTTCCTGTGGGGCTGAACACCCCCGCAGACATCCCTTATGTGGACATTATCGGGCAAAAGGAACAGCTCTGCTCGCGGCGTCCGGGGCGGCGGTCGGCTTCCGTCTCGGCAGCGCCCGCAGCGGATCCGCGTCCTGGCTCCGCCCGAGGTGATCTGGGCGGCCGGTGAAGTCTTTCGAGGGCTGCGGCGTGCACGCGACTACGTGGCCACCGTGGACCAGCGGGACACTCAGGGGCTGCCTGCTCAAGCAGCCGGTCGGTGACCGCCTGCACGCGAGCCACCGCTCGCTGAACGGTGGCGACCACCACGCCGATCTCCGCCGGCTGCCCGCCGCTGTTGATGGCCCGGTCTCATCCGCCGGTCATGGGCTTGACCCTGACATGGTGACAAGGTGTCCCCTGGGTGCAGGAGGTGGTTTCGATCAACCCGACAAACGGAACCCCGCAGCACGCCCGCGTGGGCAACGCCCTGAGCGCCGAGGACTCGTCGGTCCGGCTTCAGGCGGCCCTGGCGCTCGGTTCGAACCCCGACCCCGGCTTCCTGGAGACGCTCGTCGAGCGGTGCGCGGTCGAGCCGGACTTCTTCGTGCGGGACATGCTGTCCTGGGCGCTGACCCGCCTCTCGCCGGAGATCACCCTGCCTCGGATTTGCCAGGAACTCGACTCCGAGCGCACTCGGGCCCGCAGTCAGGCGTTGCACACGCTCTCCAAGATCGGCGACAAGACCGCGTGGGCCTGGATCACGCGGGACATGCTGCGCGACGCCGACGACGAGGTCGCGCGGACCGCGTGGCGCGTCGCGGTTGTCCTCGTGCCCGAGGACGGGAAGAAGGACCTGGGCGACGAACTGGTCATGCAGCTCGGCCGCGGCGACCGCGATGTGCGGCTGAGCCTGAGCCGGGCCCTCGTCGACCTCGGCGACGTGACCAAGCCGGCCCTGGAGAAGGCCGCGGCGAGCCCCGACCCGGCGGTGGCCGCCCACGCTCGTGCCACCGAGCTGCTCCGGCAGAACCCGGAGACCGGTTTCGACGCGGCTGTCGACGAGGCGAAGCGAGTCGTCACACTCGGCTCGGAACGAGCCGCTGCCGCCGCGGCCGGAGTCGCCGAGACCACCAAGACCACCGGCGCCGCGGAGACCGCCGAGCCTACGGAGACGACCGAGTCGGCTGAGGTTGCCAAGGCCGCGGAAGCTGTGGAGACCGCGGAGTGCTGATCGGCGAAGTGGCCCGTCGCTCGGGGGTGAGCCCCCGGATGCTCCGGCACTACGATGTCCTCGGGCTGGTGCGACCGACCGGTCGCACCGTCGGCGGCTACCGCGAGTATTCCGCCGAAGACGTCCGCAGGATCTTCCACGTGGAGAGCCTGCGGTCCCTCGGGCTCTCGCTCAAGCAGATCGGACGCGCGCTGGAGGACCCGGCCTTCACGCCGTCCGTCCTGGTCAGCGACCTCATCCGGTGGACGGAAGACCGCTTGGCGCGGGAACAGGAACTGCTCGTGCGGCTCCGCGCGATCGACGCGTCGGCGCCTACCGGCTGGCAGGACGTCCTGCGCGCCGTCGAGCTCATGCAGGGGCTCAACTCGACCAGCGCCGCGCGCAGGCAGCAGGCCGTCCTGGCCCGGCCGGAGGGCGTGTCGGTTCCCGCCGAGCTGCTGGCCGGGGCGGTCCTGGCCGAATGTGACCCCAATGTCGCGGGCGCCCTGCGCTGGGCGCTCGCCCGATCGGGCGGCGACGGGGTGGCGGCACTGGCCGCCGGCATGCACTCGGAGGACGTCGACATCAGGCGGCGCGCGGTGCTGGCAATCGCCGAGATGCCCGAGGCCACGGGCGCGACCACGGTGCTTGCGGACGCCCTCGCGGACCTGGACACGACGGTACGCAGGCACGCCGCTGTGGTGTTGGGCAGGCGTGGGGTGACCGCGGCTGTGCCGACACTCGTCGGCATGGTGGTCGAGGGCTCCAACGACGTCGACGCGGCGGAGGTCCTCGGAACGCTGTCCCAGGACCCCGGGTGTGCGGACCGGATTCTGACCGCGCTGGTCGACGAACTCGCCGCGCCCACCGCGGACTCCGCGACGCGGATACGTCTGGCTCAGGCGCTGGTCGAGCTGTCGGGGCCCACCGTGCAGGAGGTCCTGCGCCAACTGGCCCACGACGACGACCGCGCTGTCGCCCTCGTCGCCTCGGCCTTCGTCACGGTTCTCGACGAGCGGTCCCCCGAGGACCGAGACGACGAGGATTCCTGACGGCGCGCGGCCCACGCGCTGCGGCACCCTGTCCCGACGGTATGCAGCCCCTGAGTGTCAGAGCCTGTGAACAAACCCCAGTCTGCCCAGATCACTCCGTTATGGGCAGGTACTCGGCGAGCAGGTCGATGACGTCCCGCCAAGCTCGCTGCGCGTGCTGAGGGTGATAACCGACCCCGGGAAGCACGATGTGGTCGACCGGTGGGTGATGGAAGGCGTGCAAGGCGCCGCCGTAGACCACGAGGCGCCAGTCGACGCCCGCAGCCTGCATCTCGGCGGTGAATGCGTCCCGTTGCGCGGGCGGCATGATCGGGTCTTCCGACCCGACCCCGGCCCACACCGGGCAGTGAAGGCGCGCCGTCTCGCCTGGTCGGCCCGTGGTCAGTCCGTTGACTGTCGCGATCGCGCGCAGGTCGACGCCGTCGCGCCCGAGTTCCAGCGCGATTGCGCCCCCGGTGCCGTAGCCGACGGCGGCGATCCGGTCCGGGTCGGTCCGCGGCTCGGCGCGGAGCACGTCGAGCGCCGCGTGGCCGATGCCTCGCATCCGGTCGGGGTCGGCGAGCAGCGGCATGCAACGGGCCAACATCTCCTCAGGGTCGCCCAAATAGCGCCCGCCGTGGAGGTCGAAGGCCAGCGCCACGTATCCCAGCTCGGCGAGCGCATCGGCCCGGCGGCGCTCGACGTCGCTGAGCCCCACCCCCTCGGGCCCGACCAGGACCGCGGGCCGGCGGTCGACACCGGCCGGGAGCGCGAGGTGCCCGATCATCGTCAGGCCGTCGGCCGCGTATTCGATCGTGCGCGTTGTGACTGTCGTCATGAGCCTGGACTGTAGTGATCGTCGAGCCCGGTCGGGCCGGTGTTTTGCCGCTGGCAGAAGGCAGGTCTCTGGCGTATTCCGGAACCACCCCGTCAGCGGCTCAGCTCAGCTTGGTGTTTAACCCTGCTGCTGTTTCAGGCGGACATGTTCGGTGAGGGTTGCGACTTGTTTCAGAGCGTGGTGGTGAACCGCGCTGTAGCTCGATGATCTGCGGCTTTCGGGTGGTTGCGGTGTGGGGGTGGTCGGCCTGGGGCAGCCAGCGGGT
>NZ_JBSFXK010000017.1:0-46739 GCF_053595355.1 Streptomyces sp. NPDC002513
CGATCTCGTCCCAGCTCGGGACCGCCGCCCGACGACCTGGACGGACCCCGTCCGCCTCGGCCTGACGGTCCGTCGCACCGATGAGACGATCGCGGCTACGAGGTGGCGACCACCAATCTCGGGCCCAAGGCGGGCCTCACCGTCGCCAGCGCCCTGCTCGTCGACTACGTCCTCACCGTCGCGGTGTCGATCCCGCGGGCCGCCGCCCGGAAGCCCGCGGCCCGCGGCGCACGTAGGCTGCACGGCATGACGGACCCGCACCCCGGCACCGCTGATCCGGCCGGCACCTGGCACAGGCTCGCCGCCGACCTGGTCCTGCTCGACGGCTTCCACGCGCTCAAGCACGCGGTGCGCTTCCACGCGCGTGTGCCGGTCGCCGTCACCACCGACCGGCAGGCGGCGCTCGCCCTGGCCGACGAACTGGCGCCCGATGTACGCGGGGTGCTGGAGACACTTCTGACGGAGGTGCCCGAGGACACCTACCGGACCCTTGTGCCGCGCCCGCATCCCACCGCGGTCGCCGCCCTCGCCGTGCGCCCCGCGCGCGAGGCCCATCTCGAAGTGCTCCGGCGCACGCCCCGCACCGCCCCTGTGATCGTCCTCGACAACCCGCGCAACCTGGGCAACGCGGGGGCGGTGATCCGGCTCGCGGCCGGGTTCGGCGCGACGGGTGTGGTGACCACCGGCACGCTCGACCCCTGGCATCCCACTGTGGTGCGGGGCGGGGCCGGGCTCCACTTCGCGACCGCCGTGGAGCGGCTGTCCGTGGCCGAGCTGCCGTCGGGCCCGGTTTTCGCGCTGGACCCGGAGGGCGAGGACATCCGCGCCCTGAAGCTGCCGGACGACGCCGTGCTCGCGTTCGGCTCCGAGCGCACCGGCCTGTCGGCCGGACTCCGCGCCCGCGCCGACCATCTGGTGTCCCTGCCGATGCGCCCCCAGGTCTCCAGCTACAACCTCGCCACCAGTGTGGCGATGACGCTGTACCACTGGAGTGCCACCGGGGGCGCACCCGCCTGAGCCGCCGCTACGCCTCCCGCCGCACCTCCACCACCCGGAAGCGGTTCGCCACGAACGCTCCGTCGCACAGGGTCGCGTTGGCCGCCGGGTTGCCGCCCGAGCCGTGGAAGTCGGAGAAGGCGGCCGTCTGGTTGACGTACACCCCGCCGGTCAGGTTGAGCGAGAGCTGGGCCCGCTCCTCCAGGCAGGCCTCCTCGACGGCCTCCTCGACCTCCTCGGAGGAGGTGTAGGCGCCGACGGTCATCGCGCCCTTCTCCCGGATGGTGCGGCGCAGCAGCTCCACCGCGTCCGCAGCCGAGTCCACCGCGACGGCGAAGGAGACCGGGCCGAAGCACTCGCTCATATAGGCGGCCTCCGCGTCCGGCTTCGCGCCGTCGAGCTTCACGATCACCGGGGTGCGGACGACCGCCTGCGGGAACTCCGGGTTGGCGATCTCCCGGGAGGCCAGGGCGACCTCGCCGAGTCCGGCCGCCGCCTCCAGACGGGCCTTGACGTCGGGGTTCACGATCGCGCCGAGCAGCGCGTTCGCGCGCGCGTCGTCGCCCAGCAGGCCGTCGACCGAGCGCGCGAGATCCGCGACCACCTCGTCGTAGGACTTCGGGCCCTCGTCGGTGGTGATGCCGTCCCGGGGGATCAGCAGGTTCTGCGGGGTGGTGCACATCTGTCCGCTGTACAGCGACAGGGAGAACGCCAGGTTGGACAGCATCCCCTTGTAGTCGCCGGTCGACTCCACGATCACCGTGTTGACGCCGGCCTTCTCCGTGTAGACCTGCGCCTGGCGGGCGTTGGTCTCCAGCCAGTCGCCGAACGCCGTGGAGCCCGTGTAGTCGATGATCCGGATCTCCGGGCGCACCGCGAGCGTCTTGGCGATGCCCTCGCCCGGGCGCTCGGCGGTCAGCGCCACCAGGTTCGGGTCGAAGCCCGCCTCGGCGAGCACCTCGCGGGCGACCCGCACGGTGAGCGCGAGCGGCAGCACCGCGCGCGGGTGCGGCTTCACGAGGACGGCGTTGCCGGTGGCCAGGGACGCGAACAGGCCCGGGTAGCCGTTCCACGTCGGGAAGGTGTTGCAGCCGATGACCAGCGCGATGCCCCGCGGGACGGGCTGGTACGTCTTGGTGAGGACCAGCGGGTCGCGCTTGCCCTGGGGCTTGGTCCACTCCGCGGTCCCGGGCGTGCGGACCTGTTCCGCGTACGCGTACGCCACCGCCTCCAGGCCGCGGTCCTGCGCGTGCGGGCCGCCCGCCTGGAACGCCATCATGAACGCCTGGCCGCTGGTGTGCATGACCGCGTGCGCGAACTCGTGCGTCCGGTCGCTGATGCGCTTGAGGATCTCCAGGCATACGACCGCGCGCGTCTCCGCGCCCGCGTCGCGCCAGGCCCGCCGGCCGGCGCGCATGGCGGGCAGCAGGACGTCGATGTCCGCGTGGGGGTAGGTGATCCCCAGCTCGATCCCGTACGGCGAGACCTCGTCGCCCGTCCAGTCGTCCGTGCCCGGCTGGCCGAGGTCGAGACGGGTGCCGAGGAGGGCGTCGAAGGCGGCCTTGCCGGCTGCGGCGTCCAGGCTGCCGTGTTCCCCGTAGGCCTTGGGGTGTTCGGGGTGCGGGGACCAGTACGCGCGTGTGCGGATGGCTTCCAGTGCCTGGTCGAGGGTGGGCCGGTGCTGGGCGATCAGCTGGGGCGCGGTGAGTTCGGCGGCCATGCGGGACCAACTCCTCGTCTCAAGAGCTCTTCGTCGAGTTCATGACCTGGGCAGGAACAGGCGGTCAGAGCTAGAGTAACCGAACGATCGGTCGGGACAAGGGGGCCTGCCGTATCTGTGGAAAACCCCGTGCGGGAGGATCACGCACATGACAGCACTCGACCTCAGCGGCCCTGTGGCCGTCGTGGGAACCGGCACCATGGGCCAGGGCATCGCCCAGGTCGCGCTGGTCGCGGGGCACCCCGTGCGGCTGTACGACTCCGTGCCGGGCCGCGCCCGCGAGGCGGCCGCCGCGATCGGCGCCCGCCTCGACCGGCTCGTCGAGAAGAACCGGCTCACCGCGGCCGAGCGGGACACGGCCCGCGCCCGCCTCCTGCCCGCCCAGAACCTGGCCGAGCTGGCGCCCTGCTCGCTCGTCGTGGAGGCGGTCCTGGAGCGGCTCGACGTCAAGCAGCGGCTGTTCCGGGAGCTGGAGGACATCGTCGGCGACGACTGCCTGCTCGCCACCAACACCTCGTCCCTGTCCGTGACCGCCGTCGGCGGCGCCCTGCGCAACCCGGGCCGTTTCGTCGGCCTGCACTTCTTCAATCCCGCGCCGCTGATGCCGCTGGTGGAGGTCGTCTCCGGGTTCGCCACCGACGTCACGTCCGCCACGCGCGCGTACGAGACGGCCCGCGCCTGGGGCAAGACTCCGGTCGCCTGTGCCGACACCCCCGGCTTCATCGTCAACCGCATCGCCCGGCCCTTCTACGCCGAGGCGTTCGCGGTGTACGAGGCGCAGGCCGCCGACCCCGCCACCGTCGACGCGGTCCTGCGCGAGTCGGGCGGCTTCCGGATGGGCGCGTTCGAGCTGACCGATCTCATCGGGCAGGACGTCAACGAATCCGTCACCCGCTCCGTGTGGGAGTCCTTCTTCCAGGACGTGCGCTTCACGCCCTCTCTCGCCCAGCGGCGGCTGGTGGAGTCCGGCCGGCTCGGACGCAAGGCCGGACAGGGCTGGTACGGCTACGGGGACGGCGCCGAGCGCCCCGAGCCGCACACCGCGGAGAAGGCACCGGCACCCGCGTACGTCGTCGCCGAGGGCGACCTCGGCCCCGCCTCGGAACTGCTCGCGCTGATCCGCGAGGCGGGCATCGGCGTCCGTGAGGACGACGAGGACCACGGCACCCGTCTGGTGCTGCCCGGCGGCGGGCAGCTGGCCCTCGCGGACGGCCAGACCTCCGTCGAGTTCCGGGACGTCGTCTACTTCGACCTGGCGTTCGACTACCGCAAGGCGACCCGGATCGCCCTGTCCGCCTCCCGGGACACCTCGCCGGGGACCCTCGCCGAGGCCGTCGGGCTCTTCCAGGCGCTCGGTAAGGACGTCAGCGTCATCGGGGACGTGCCCGGCATGATCGTCGCCCGGACGGTGGCCCGGATCATCGACCTGGCGCACGACGCCGTCGCGAAGGGTGTGGCCACCGAGGAGGACATCGACACCGCGATGCGGCTCGGCGTCAACTACCCCCTCGGCCCCTTCGAGTGGAGCCGCCGGCTCGGCCGCGGCTGGGCCTACGACCTCCTGGACGACCTGCACCTGCGCGACCCCTGCGGACGGTACGCCCCGTCCCTCGCGCTCTACCGCCACGCGTACGCCTCCGAGAAGCGGGAGGGCACCTCATGACCACGGCCAAGCGCGACACGTACACCCCGGAGAGCCTGCTCTCCGTCGCCGTGCGGGTGTTCAACGAGCGCGGCTACGACGGCACCTCCATGGAGCACCTCTCCAAGGCCGCCGGCATCTCCAAGTCGTCGATCTACCACCACGTCGCGGGCAAGGAGGAACTGCTGCGCCGGGCCGTCAGCCGGGCGCTGGAGGGCCTCTTCGGGATCCTCGACGAGGACCACGCGCGCGTGGGCCGTGCCGTGGAACGGCTGGAGTACGTCGTGCGGCGCATGGTCGAGGTGCTCACCGCCGAGCTGCCGTATGTGACGCTGCTGCTGCGGGTGCGCGGCAACACCGGCACCGAGCGGTGGGCGCTGGAGCGGCGCCGCGAGTTCGACCACCAGGTCGCGGAGCTGCTCAAGGCCGCCGCCGACGACGGGGACGTACGGGGCGACGTGGACGTGCGGCTCGCGACACGGCTCGTCTTCGGGATGATCAACTCGATCGTGGAGTGGTACCGGCCCGAGGGGCGGGGCATGGAGCGAGAAGTCGTCGACGCGGTCGCGCGGTTGGTCTTCTCGGGGCTGCGCACCGAACACTGAGGAGCCGGCCCGGCCCCGGTCAGCCCTCCGGTTCCAGGTCCTCCTCCTCGAACACCAGCAGGGTGCGCGTGCTGAGTACTTCGGGGATCGCCTGGAGCCGGGTGAGGACCAGTTCGCGCAGCGCCCTGTTGTCGGGTGTGTGGACCAGGAGCAGTACGTCGAAGTCGCCGCCCACCAGGGCGATGTGGGAGGCGCCGGGGAGCAGGCGCAACTGCGCGCGGACCGTGCGCCAGGAGTTCTGGACGATTTTCAGCGTGATGTACGCCGAGGTGCCCTGACCGGCGCGTTCGTGGTTCACCCGGGCGCCGAAGCCGCGGATCACGCTGTCCTCGATGAGCCGGTTGATCCGTGCGTAGGCGTTGGCGCGGGAGACGTGCACGTGCTCGGCGACCGACCGTATCGAGGCGCGGCCGTCCGATTGGAGTATCTGCAGGATGTCCCGGTCGATGGCGTCCAGGGGGCGTGGGGGCGGCAGTGCCGGGCCATGCTCCGGTGGCTCGGCCATTTGTTCAGGTGCCATGTGCCCCCGCCTCTCTACCATGGACGTACTGCGTCCATCTCAGGTTGTGGAGAACCGTTTGTCCACAGCCTGGAGGCGCCTGTAGCCAAAATGTGCCGACGACCGAACAATCGGTAGGTGAGGCGCATCACTTCCGTGGCGCGTCTGAAGCCGCTCCCACGAGGAGGTGCCGTCATGACGGTCATGGAGCAGCGGGACGCCTACCGGCCGACCCCGCCGCCCGCCTGGCAGCCCCGTACCGATCCCGCTCCGCTGCTGCCCGACGCTCTGCCGTACCGCGTCCTTGGCACCGAGGCGGCCGCCAAGGCCGATCCGGAGCTCCTGCGCCGGCTGTACAGCCAGCTGGTGCGCGGCCGCCGGTACAACGTACAGGCGACGGCGCTCACCAAGCAGGGCCGCCTGGCCGTCTACCCCTCCAGCACCGGGCAGGAGGCCTGCCAGGTCGCCGCGGCGCTCGCCCTCGAGGAGCGCGACTGGCTCTTCCCCAGCTACCGCGACACGCTCGCGGCCGTCGCCCGCGGCGTCGATCCCGTCGAGGCCCTGACCCTGCTGCGCGGCGACTGGCACACCGGCTACGACCCGTACGAGCACCGGGTGGCCCCCCTGTGCACCCCGCTCGCCACCCAGCTTCCGCACGCCGTGGGGCTCGCGCACGCCGCCCGCCTGAAGGGCGACGACGTGGTCGCCCTCGCTCTGGTCGGAGACGGCGGCACCAGCGAGGGCGACTTCCACGAGGCCCTGAACTTCGCCGCGGTGTGGCAGGCGCCGGTCGTCTTCCTGGTCCAGAACAACGGCTTCGCGATCTCCGTCCCGCTCGCCAAGCAGACCGCGGCGCCCTCCCTGGCGCACAAGGCGGTCGGCTACGGCATGCCGGGCCGGCTGGTCGACGGAAACGACGCGGTCGCCGTGCACGAGGTCCTCGGCGAGGCCGTACGGCACGCGCGCGCGGGCGGCGGCCCCACCCTCGTCGAGGCGGTGACGTACCGCATCGACGCTCACACGAACGCCGACGACGCGACCCGCTACCGCGGCGACGCCGAGGTCGAGGCCTGGCAGGCCCACGACCCGATCGTGCTGCTGGAGCGGGAGTTGACGCGGCGCGGCCTCCTCGAAGAGGACGGGATACGGGCCGCGCGCGAGGACGCCGAAGCGCTGGCGGCCGACCTGCGGGCGCGCATGAACCAGGACCCGGCGCTCGACCCCATGGACCTCTTCACCCAGGTGTATGCCCAGCCCACCACCCAACTCCTCGAACAGCAGGCGCAGTTGCGGGCGGAGCTGGACGCCGAGGCGGCCGGACCGGAAGGAGCCGGGCGATGACGACCGTTGCCCTCAAGCCGGCCACCATGGCGCAGGCCCTCACGCGCGCGATGCGCGACGCCCTGGCCGCCGACCCGTCCGTGCACATCATGGGCGAGGACGTCGGGACGCTCGGCGGTGTCTTCCGGGTCACGGACGGGCTCGCCAAGGAGTTCGGCGACGATCGCTGCACGGACACACCGCTCGCCGAGGCGGGCATCCTCGGCACGGCCGTCGGCATGGCGATGTACGGCCTCAGGCCGGTCGTGGAGGTGCAGTTCGACGCCTTCGCCTACCCCGCCTTCGAACAGTTGGTCAGCCATGTCTCGCGCATGCGCAACCGCACCCGCGGCGCGATGCCGCTGCCCCTGACGATCCGGGTTCCCTACGGGGGAGGCATCGGCGGCGTCGAGCACCACAGCGACTCCTCCGAGGCCTACTACATGGCGACCCCGGGCCTCCATGTCGTCACGCCCGCGACGGTCGCGGACGCCTATGGACTGCTGCGCGCGGCCATCGCCTCCGACGATCCGGTCGTCTTCCTCGAGCCCAAGCGGCTGTACTGGTCGAAGGACTCCTGGAACCCCGACGACCCCGAGGCCGTGGAGCCGATAGGCCGTGCGGTGGTGCGGCGTCCGGGCCGCAGCGCGACGCTCCTCACCTACGGACCGTCGGTCCCCGTCTGTCTGGAGGCGGCCGAGGCGGCACGCGCCGAGGGCTGGGACCTCGAGGTCGTCGATCTGCGTTCCCTGGTGCCGTTCGACGACGCGACGGTGACCGCGTCCGTGCGCCGCACGGGCCGGGCCGTGGTGGTGCACGAGTCGACCGGCTTCGGCGGGCCGGGCGGGGAGATCGCCGCACGGGTGGCCGAGCGCTGCTTCCACCATCTGGAGGCGCCGGTGCTGCGCGTGGCCGGACTGGACATCCCCTACCCGCCGCCGATGCTGGAGCGGCACCATCTGCCGGGCGTCGACCGGATCCTGGACGCCGTGGGGCGCCTGCAGTGGGAGGCGGAGAGCTGATGACCCAGGTGCTCGAGTTCAGGCTGCCGGACCTCGGGGAGGGACTGACCGAGGCGGAGATCGTCCGCTGGCTGGTGAAGGTCGGGGACGTCGTCACGGTCGACCAGCCGGTCGTCGAGGTCGAGACGGCCAAGGCGATGGTCGAGGTGCCCTGCCCCTACCAAGGCGTGGTCACGGCCCGCTTCGGCGAGGAGGGCACGGAACTTCCGGTCGGTGCGCCGCTGCTGACGGTCGCCATGAGTGCCCCCGGGGGCGAGGAGTCGTCCGGGAACGTGCTGGTCGGGTACGGCACATCGGCGGCTCCCGCCCGGCGGCGCCGGGTCCGGCCGCCGCAGCCCGGCACCCGCCCCGCGGGCGGTGCATCGCGGGCGGTCGATTCCGTCTCCGGACCGGCCCCGGTCCCCGCAGCCGCCGCACCCGCACCCGCTCCCATCGCCCGGGCAGCGGCAGCCTCGGGCGCCGTGACTTCGGCACCGGCGGCCTCGGCCCCGGTTGCCCTGTCCCGGGCGGCTTCGGCTCCCGGCCACGGCGCGGACGTCCACCGGTACGTCGACGGACCCGTCCCGGTGATCTCCCCGCTCGTGCGCAGGCTCGCCCGCGACAACGGGCTCGATCTGCGGCAGTTGAGGGGGTCCGGGCCCGACGGGCTGATCCTGCGCGCGGACGTGGAGGACGTCCTGAGGGCCGCCGTGGCCCGCGGAGGTGCGAGGGCCACGGAGCGCGCGGCCGCCGCCGCGGTTCTCGACGGCTCCGCTCCCGACGTGCCGGCGCCGGACGCGCGCACCAGCACGTACGAGCCGGCCACCACGGCCCCGGCACACGCGACTCCCCACACCGCACCCGGAGCGGGCGCACCGGTGCGCGCGACGACCGATTCCGGTACCCGGATCCCCCTCAAGGGCGTCCGCGGGGCCGTCGCCGACAAGCTCTCCCGCAGCCGGCGTGAGATCCCCGACGCGACCTGCTGGGTCGACGCCGACGCCACGGAACTGATGCGTGCGCGGACGGCCATGAACGCGGCGGGCGGCCCCAAGATCGCCCTGCTCGCCCTGCTGGCCCGCATCTGCACCGCCGCGCTCGCCCGTTTCCCCGAGCTGAACGCCACCGTCGACCTGGAGGCCCGGGAGATCGTCCGGCTCGACCGGGTGCACCTCGGGTTCGCCGCACAGACCGAACGGGGACTCGTCGTCCCCGTCGTACGGGACGCGCACGCGCGGGACACCGAGTCGCTCAGCGCGGAGTTCGCCCGCCTGACCGAGGCGGCACGTGCCGGCACGCTCACGCCCGGAGAACTCACCGGCGGGACCTTCACGTTGAACAACTACGGAGTGTTCGGCGTCGACGGCTCGACCCCGATCATCAACCACCCGGAGGCGGCCATGCTCGGCGTCGGCCGGATCGTCCCCAAGCCATGGGTGCACGAGGGAGAGCTGGCGGTGCGGCAGGTCGTGCAGCTCTCGCTCACCTTCGACCACCGGGTGTGCGACGGCGGCACGGCGGGCGGATTCCTGCGGTACGTGGCGGACTGCGTGGAACAGCCGGCGGTGCTGCTGCGCACCCTCTGAGCCGGGCCCGTGACCGTCGGCCGCCGAGAGTGTGAGCAAGCTCCCGCGCACAGCCGATGTGCTCGGCGGGCGGCACTGATCGACGCGGCGCCATACTCGGGAACATGACCGAGTACGAGCCCACGGGCGACCAGGAAGCCGGGGTGTACGACGCGGTCGTCCTGGCCGGCGGTGCCGCCCGGCGGCTCGGCGGTGCCGACAAACCGGGTGTGCGCGTCGGCGGACGGGCGCTGCTCGACCGCGTCCTGGCGGCCTGCGCCGGCGCGGCCACCACGGTGGTCGTCGCCGACCCCAGGCCCGTCGCGCGCCCCGTGGTCTGGGCACGCGAGGACCCGCCGGGCGCCGGCCCGGTCGCCGCGCTCGACGCGGGGCTGCGGCACACCACGGCCGGGTATGTCGTCGTGCTCTCCGCCGATCTGCCGTTCCTGGCGGCGGGGACGGTACGGCGGCTGCTGGCCGCGCTGCGGGCGAGCGGTGCCGACGGGGCGGTGCTCACCGACCCCGAGGGGCGCGACCAGCCCCTCGTCGCCGCCTACCGGAGCGCGGCGCTGCGCCGCGAACTCGCACGGCTGGCCGCCGAGCGGGGCGCTTTTGGCGCACCGGAACTCCCCCATGCTCCAGAGCGCCGCGATCCCTCGGACCTCCCCGCTCACCCTCCGGGGTCCGGTCTTGCTGGCCTTCCGCTGCGGCGGCTGGTCACCCGGCTCGGCCTCACCCGTATTTTCGACCCCGCCGCGTCCTTCGACTGTGACACCTGGGACGACATCGCTGCCGCCCGGTCACGAATCAGGGAGCATGGGCACGTGTTGGATGAATGGATTTCCGCAGTCAAGGACGAACTGGGCATCGACCTCGACGTCGACACCGGCGTCCTCCTCGATCTCGCCCGCGACGCCGCGCACGGGGTGGCCCGTCCCGCGGCCCCGCTGACGACGTTCCTCGTCGGCTACGCGGCCGCGCAGGCGCAGGGCGGTCCCGAAGCGGTCGCCGAGGCCGCCCGCAAGGCCGCCGCGCTGGCCCTGCGCTGGGCGGACGAGGAGACCGCCGAGGCCAAGCCGGACGCCGGATGACGGGGAGGGGCGGCCGGGGAGGCCCGGACGCCGACGAACGGTATGTGGAGGAGGCTCTGGCCGTGGTCGACGACAGCGCCGGGCGGGGCCGTCCGGGCGAGGCCCGCTCCGCCCGCCCGGCCGGGCAGCGACACGACCCGGAGCAGCACGACCGGGACCTCGAAGAGGCCCTCGCTCTGGTACGGGACCCCGGCCCGCGTGAGGGCCGGTCGAAGTCGCCTACGCCCGGAACGGGACCCGGCACCCCCCGGCATACCGGCACCCGGGACGGGGGCCAGGACGGCCCGGCGGGGGCCGTGTCCGCCGCACCGGCCTCGTCCGAGCGTCACCCGGGCCACCAGGCCACGTCCTGGCCCGAGGCCCGCGCCGCCGCCGCGCGCGCGGCCCGTTCCGCGCCGCACCGCGAACCCGTCGAGGTACCCCTCGACGCCGCCCTCGGCCTGGTTCTCGCCGCGCCCCTCACCGCGCTGACCGACCTCCCCTCCTTCAACACCTCCGCCATGGACGGCTGGGCGGTCGCGGGCCCCGGCCCTTGGGACGTACGGGAGGAAGGAGTCCTCGCCGGGCACACGGAGCAGGTTCCCCTCGAGGACGGCGAGGCCGTGCGGATCGCCACCGGTGCGCGCATCCCCCCGGACACCACCGCGGTTCTGCGCAGCGAACACGGGCGCATGGACGACAAGGGACGGCTGCATGCCGCCCTTCCCTCGGATCCCGGCCGCGCTCGGACAGGGAGGACCCCGACGATCGCGCATGGCCAGGACATCCGGCCGCGCGGCCAGGAGTGCCACGCCGGCGATCAGTTGCTCCCTCCGGGGGCCGTGGTCACTCCGGCCGTGCTCGGACTCGCCGCAGCCGCCGGATACGACATGCTTTCTGTATGGCCCCGCCCCCGGGTCGAAGTCCTGGTGCTGGGGGATGAGTTGCTCACCGAGGGGCTGCCCAGGGACGGCCTGATCCGGGATGCGCTCGGCCCGATGCTGCCGCCCTGGCTGCGTGCGCTCGGCGCGGACGTGGTGACCGTCCGCAGGCTCGGTGACGACGCGGAGGCCCTGCACCGGGCGGTCACCTCCTCGACCGCGGACCTGGTTGTCACGACCGGTGGTACGGCCGGGGGACCCGTCGACCATGTCCACCCCACCCTGCGCCGTGTCGGCGCCGAACTCCTCGTGGACGGTGTGAAGGCGCGCCCGGGGCACCCCATGCTCCTGGCCCGTACCCGGGACGACCAGCACCTCATCGGGCTGCCCGGCAATCCCCTCGCGGCCGTCTCCGGTCTGCTCACCCTCGCCGAGCCCCTGCTGCGCGGACTGACGGGGCGCGTGGCCCCCGAGCCGTACCGGCTGCCCCTGAGGGGCTCCACCCACGGGCACCCGTACGACACCCGGCTCGTCCCCGTCGTCGTGCGCGCCGACCATGCGGTCCCGTTGCACTACAACGGCCCGGCCATGCTGCGTGGCATCGCCGCCGCGGACGCCCTGGCGGTCGTACCGCCCGGGGGTGCCCAGCCCGGTCAGGAACTGGAGCTGCTGGACCTGCCGTGGGTATGGGCGCAGTGAGTCGCAACGGTGGGAAACGGGGAGTGTTTCACGTGAAACGTCGGGACCCGGCGTCATCGTGAAGGCCGGGGAGTAGCGTCCCTCTCATGTACGCGATCACGATTCCTGAACCCGGTGGGCCCGAGGCGCTGGTGTGGGCCGAGGTCCCCGACCCTGTACCCGCCGAGGGCGAAGTGCTGATCGAGGTGGCGGCCAGCGCCGTCAACCGCGCCGACCTCCTCCAGCGTCAGGGCCTCTACAACCCGCCGCCCGGTGCGTCCTCGTACCCCGGACTCGAGTGCTCCGGGCGGATCGCCGCCCTCGGCCCCGGTGTCTCCGGATGGGCCGTCGGCGACGAGGTGTGCGCGCTGCTCGCGGGCGGCGGCTATGCCGAGAAGGTCGCGGTCCCGGCCGGACAGCTGCTGCCCGTGCCGGAGGGGGTCGATCTGCGTCAGGCAGCCGCGCTGCCCGAGGTGACCTGCACGGTCTGGTCGAACGTGTTCATGGTCGCCCATCTCCGTCCGGGCGAGACGCTGCTCGTGCACGGCGGCTCCAGCGGTATCGGCACGATGGCCATCCAACTGGCCAAGGCGGTGGGCGCGAAGGTGGCGGTCACGGCAGGCGCCAAGGAGAAGCTGGACTACTGCGCCGAACTGGGCGCGGACGTATTGATCAACTACCGCGAGCAGGACTTCGTGGAGGAGATCCGGCAGGCCACGGCGGGGGCGGGCGCGGACGTCATCCTCGACAACATGGGTGCGAAATATCTGGACCGCAATGTCCAGGCGCTCGCGTTGAACGGCAGGCTGGCGATCATCGGCATGCAGGGCGGGGTCCAGGGCGAGCTGAACATCAACACGCTGCTGCGAAAGCAGGCGGCTATCACCGCGACCTCGCTGCGGGCGCGGCCGCTCGGAGAGAAAGCGGCGATCGTGGCAGCGGTACGGGAACACGTCTGGCCGCTGATCTCCTCCGGCCATGTGCGCCCGGTCATCGACCGTGAGATCCCGATGAGCGACGCGGCCACGGCCCACCGGTTGCTGGACGAGAGCGGTCACATCGGAAAGGTGCTGCTGGTGAAGCCATGAGGGGCCACCGGTCCCGCGCAGGCGTGGCGCAAGGGGGAGGGACTCCCGGCGTATGCGAGGACGGCCGGGTCACTCCCGGCGCAGGCGCAGGCCGAGAAGCGCGAGTGCCAGGCCGAGACCGATGAGGATCAGGCCGCTGCCGAGGGGCAGGACCTCGACCACCGGTTTCGAGGCGGCGGTCTGCCCGGCGGGCAGGCCGGGGGCCTGAGAGGGGGCGGGCAGGGTCCCTGGGGGATCGGCCGCGCCGAGGGACGCCCCCGCGTCCACGTCCGGGTCCTCGAGGTCGGGCTCCGCCGATGTCGTGACGTCCCCCTCCGTGGGTGCCGTGTCGGCGGGGCCGGTGTACGCGGGGTCCGTGTACGCGTCCTCGCCCTCGTCCTCCTCCGGCTCGGTGTCCGGCCGCCCGGGCCGTACCCGCCCCTCATCGGCCCGGCTGCCGTGCCGGGAGGGCTCGGTCGAGGGCCGGGAGGGAGAGGACGAGGGGGAGGAGGGGGAGAAGTGAGCGGCCAGGCGCCCGGAAGCGGGTGCTCGACGGGGGCCGGAGGGGGGCTTGCTCCCTGGGCCGACCGGGTGAGCGGGCGCAGCGGACACCGGGTGCTCCCGTACGGCTGTCCGGACGGGAGCCACCGATGACCCGGGATCCGGTGCGGCCGTTCCGGTCGCGGGGGAGGCCGTGGTCGTTCTTGTGCCCGGCGTGGTCATGTGGCCGGGGGGCACGGACGCCTTGGGCCCGGAACCATGCGAGGGCGCGGTGGGCGGCGTCACGGAGGGACGGGCGGAGCGGAGGACGGGCCGGGTGAGGTCCGGGTGCCGGGCGGCCGTGGACGGGGCGCGGAGGGCGAGCGCGGCCGCGCCGCCGGATATGGGGGGCTGCAAAGGTCGGACGGCGGACCCGGCCGAGGGCCGTGACATGCGCTCGGTGGGAGGCCCTGGCAGTGGCCGGCGGGCGCTGGGCTCGACGAGGGGCCGTGACACGGACGGGGCGCGGAGTTCGACAGGTGGCCGCGAGAGGGGCTGAACGGAGTACGAAGCGGTCCGGCCGCCGTCAGCGGGCCGTGTCCCGGACTCGGGCGGTATGCCGTGGGCGACGGATATCCCGTACGCGCCGAGGACGGCGGTCGTCGTCAGGACCGGCGGCAGGACGGCGGCGCGGAGCGTGTGGAACGTGGACGGTGTACGCGGCCATGGAGTCACGCGCGTGACCCCCTCCCGTGCTCGGGGGGCAAGATCAACGCCACCAGCGTCACACGGCCCCCCATGTCCGGCATCTCGGCTGACGTCTTATATGTCCTGCATATCCGGCGTGAAATGTCCCGTACGAAGCGCACGACCACCTCCTCCGGCTCGAACACCGCGAGGTCGGGCTGCGGCGCCTGGCCGGGGTGGATCACCCCTTACCGAGGGCACATGGCCGATGTCGTGCAGGGGTACGAGAGAATGGCCCGCATGGAGATGCCGAGGAATGAGAAGTCGTCCGAGAACGCCCAGAGGATCCTGGTCGTAGGCCAGGACGGAATGGCTCTCGGCGGCACCGGAGACGATGGCTCCCGCGAGATCCCGGTGACGGAACAGGTGGAGCAGCCGGCGAAGGTCATGCGGATCGGCAGCATGATCAAGCAGTTGCTGGAGGAGGTGCGCGCCGCTCCTTTGGACGAGGCGAGCCGGCAGCGCCTGAAGGAGATCCACGCCAGCTCGGTGAAGGAGCTGGAGGACGGTCTCGCTCCCGAACTCGTCGAGGAGCTCGAGCGGCTCTCCCTGCCCTTCACGGACGAGGCGACCCCGAGTGACGCGGAACTGCGGATCGCGCAGGCACAGTTGGTGGGGTGGCTGGAGGGCCTCTTCCACGGGATCCAGACCACGCTGTTCGCCCAGCAGATGGCGGCGCGGGCCCAGTTGGAGCAGATGCGCCGCGCCCTCCCGCCGGGCGCCGGCTCCCCCGATGGCGAGGAGGGCGGCCGCGTCGGCGGCCCGTACCTGTGACCCCGGCCGTGCGAGTCGGCTGACCCCGGCCGTGCGAGTCGGCTGACCCCGGCCGTACGAACCGGTGACCCCGGCCATGAGAAGGACCCGGCACCACGACGAGGGGGAGGGCCCGGCACCACGACGCACGACGGTGCCGGGCCCTCCCCGCTGTGTCGGGAGCGGCGGCAGGTGCCGCGGCATGCCGACCGCCCTGCCCGCATGCCGGTCCGGTCCGCGGCTTCGGGGCCTGCGCCGAAGCCGTGTTCGCCGATGCCCGGTGCCCGGTGGCGGAGGCGGAGTTCGCGCGCGTGAGTTTCGCCACGGCCGGCGCCTCGCGGCGGGACCGCCCCGTCGGCCCGTTCGCGACCCCGCTCGGTGTGAAGTGTCTTGATCGCGACCTGGCGGTCGGGCACTGCGCCCTGTATAAAGCGCACCGCGAGGCGCCCCGAAGCCATACCGCTCTCGTCGGGCGAGGACCGCGGCCGTCGCTTCTGCCCGTCGGAGGGGAAACGCCCCGCACACCGGCCCGGTGTGCCGTCGTGGCGCAAGCCCGGCCCGCGTTCCGCGTCCGCCGTCGGCACGTCGGCAGCGGCTCGTCGTGCCCCCGCCGTCCGTGATCGGCATGCGGACCACCGCCGGTCGAGAGCGATTGCTCCGTGAGCGACTGGTCGCTTCCGGCCAAGTCTGGCCCAGGACAGAGCCAGGCCCAGCCCCGTGCCCGTTCATGACCAAACGCGCAAGAAGCGTCGCAGAAGCGTGACGAGGGGTGTACGGCCTGTGTTCGGAATTTGCACAGGGGACCGGGCGCAGGGTTGGATGACCGGTCCATCTCGGTTGCATCTCGGACCGGCGCCTTGCGCGGAGCCTGTAGCGTGGCTCGCCGGAGACCGTGACAACCACCGCGCAGACCGCGGGCAGAAACGACGGCGAGGACTGATGGCACAGACGCAGCGCGCCCAGGGCCCGTCCGACCCCGAGGCGACTGGCGGCGGGATGTCAGACGCGCCGGAGAACTGGGGCAACGGCGGGCTTGTCGGGGACGGCCGGTACCGGCTGACCCACAGACTCGGCCGGGGCGGCATGGCCGAGGTGTTCGCGGCCGAGGACGTGCGCCTCGGGCGGTCGGTCGCGGTCAAGCTGCTCCGCGCGGACCTGGCCGAGGACCCGGTCTCCAAGGCCCGCTTCACGCGCGAGGCCCAGTCGGTGGCCGGCCTCAACCACCACGCGATCGTCGCCGTGTACGACTCGGGCGAGGACCTCGTGGGCGGCCAGTCGGTGCCGTACATCGTGATGGAGCTGGTCGAGGGCCGTACGATCCGCGACCTGCTGCTCAACGCTGAGGCACCCGGACCCGAGCAGGCCCTGATCATCGTCTCGGGCGTGCTGGAGGCACTGGCCTATTCGCACCAGCACGGCATCGTGCACCGCGACATCAAGCCGGCGAACGTCATCATCACCAACAACGGCGCCGTGAAGGTGATGGACTTCGGCATCGCGCGCGCCCTGCACGGGGCGTCCACGACGATGACGCAGACCGGCATGGTCATGGGCACGCCGCAGTACCTCTCCCCGGAGCAGGCGCTCGGCAAGGCCGTCGACCATCGCTCGGACCTGTACGCGACGGGCTGTCTGCTGTACGAACTGCTCGCGCTGCGGCCCCCGTTCGTCGGCGAGACCCCGCTGTCCGTGGTGTACCAGCACGTTCAGGACATCCCGGTGCCCCCGTCCCAGATCTCGGGGGGCATGGCGCCGCCGGAGCTGGACGGACTCGTGATGCGGTCCCTGGCGAAGGATCCGGACGACCGGTTCCAGACCGCGGAGGAGATGCGCGGTCTGTCCCAGTACGCCCTGCAGATGCTGTACGACCAGGGCGGCTACACCGGCACCTGGAACACCGGTCCGGTCGAGGTGCACGAGGGCCGGCACACCCCCGCCGGAGGCTTCGCCGGTACGACGGTGATGCCGCACCCGGGTGAGTCCGGCACCACGCAGATTCCGCAGTCCGTCCTGCCGGCGGGCTACGGCTCCGGGGACAACGGCGGCTTCGAGGGGCACGGCAACAAGGGCAGCGGACGCGGCAAGCTGTGGATTCTCGCGGTCCTCGCGGTCGTCGCCATCGCCGCGGGCGTCGCGCTGGCGCTGAACAACACTGGCGGCGGCGATGCCGGGACGAGCACCACCCCGTCGCCGACCGCGACGAAGACCAAGGACGACAAGAAGTCCCAGAACACGCCGACGGACGAGGCGACCGACACGTCCACGGACGGCACCACGGACACGGGCGGCGGCTCGGACTACACGCCCTCGTACACGCCGTCGCAGAGCCACAGCCAGCAGCCGCCGACGCAGCCGTCGACGACGCCGGACCAGCCGAGCGACCAGCCCACCGAGACGGCGCCCTCGGACAACCCGACGGACTCGCCCACGGGCGGCGGCAGCGACACCTCGGGCCCGTCCCTTCCGGGCGGTGGGGACACCACGGGCGCGATCGACCCGCAGGCGCCCTGAGGACGCCCAGGGCTCGACGGGGCCGGGGGGCCGAGGCGGACGCGTCGGGGACGGTGGGACGACCGCCGGGCGACGACAGCGGCGTGACCGGCTCCCGAGGACAGGACCCGAGGACATGGGGTGGCCGCCCCGCGAAAACGGCCGCCACGCGCGCGTGGGACCCGGAAACGGGCTCCACGCGCGCGTGTGTGCTTGTCCGGACGGTGGCCGGTCGCCGCCCGGCGACACCGGCACCACCCCAGAAGACTCTTCCCGTGCTCCAGGTGAGCGGGATAACGTGCCGTTGTTCCGGCCCCCTGCAAGGCTGTGACCAGCGTCTGTGCCCGACTTACTCGATTTACTTGGAAATCCAAGCAAAATCCCAGGTCAGGAGGGGTTTCACAGAAATGTGGCGCACTGGGTAACGTGCCCTTTGCAGGGCGCTCGCCGGGGCACCTGTCACGTCTGTCTCGAACGCGTCGCACCCACCCCGTGCGTCCGTGCGCTGCAGGCGAGCCGCTCTCACCGGCCCCACAGCGGGCCGAGGGGACCCCCAGGCACCCGGCGAACCCGGGGGCCGGACCGACGGAGGAGCACACGTGACCGTGGAGAGCACTGCCGCGCGCAAGCCGCGACGCAGCGCCGGAAGCAAGGCCGGCACCACCGGCACCAAGCGCACCACTCGCACCACGCCCAAGAAGGGCACCGACGCGGATCTCGTCCAGTTGCTGACACCTGAGGGCGAGCGCGTCGAGAACCCGGAGTACGACCGGTATGTCGAGGGCATCACGCCCGAGCAGCTGCGCGGCCTGTACCGGGACATGGTGCTGACCCGCCGCTTCGACGCGGAGGCCACCTCCCTGCAGCGTCAGGGCGAGCTGGGGCTGTGGGCCTCGCTGCTCGGCCAGGAGGCCGCCCAGATCGGTTCGGGACGGGCCCTGAACGACGAGGACTACGTCTTCCCGACGTACCGCGAGCACGGCGTCGCCTGGTGCCGCGGGGTGGACCCCGCCAACCTGCTCGGCATGTTCCGCGGTGTGAACAACGGCGGCTGGGACCCGAACAGCAACAACTTCCACCTCTACACGATCGTCATCGGCGCGCAGACGCTGCACGCGACGGGCTACGCCATGGGTGTCGCCAAGGACGGGGCGGACTCGGCGGTGATCGCGTACTTCGGCGACGGCGCCTCCAGCCAGGGCGACGTCGCGGAGTCGTTCACGTTCGCGGCGGTCTACAACGCGCCGGTGGTGTTCTTCTGCCAGAACAACCAGTGGGCGATCTCCGAGCCGACCGAGAAGCAGACCCGTGTGCCGCTGTACCAGCGCGCGCAGGGTTTCGGCTTCCCGGGCGTGCGCGTGGACGGCAACGACGTCCTGGCCTGCCTCGCGGTCACGAAGTGGGCGCTGGAGCGGGCGCGCAACGGCGAGGGCCCGACCCTGGTCGAGGCGTTCACGTACCGCATGGGCGCGCACACGACCTCCGACGACCCGACCCGCTACCGCCACGACGACGAGCGGGCCGCCTGGGAGGCGAAGGACCCGATCGCCCGCCTGCGCGCCCATCTCCTCGCCGCACACCACGCGGACGAGGGATTCTTCGCGGAACTCGAGGCGGAGAGCGAGACGTTGGGAAGGCGGGTGCGTGAAGCGGTCCGTGCGATGCCGGACCCGGACCACTTCGCCATCTTCGAGAACGTGTACGCGGACGGGCATGCGCTCGTCGACGAGGAGCGGGCCCAGTTCGCCGCCTACCAGGCGTCGTTCGCGGACGCGGAAGAGGGTCGGTGACATGGCCGAGAAGATGGCGCTCGCCAAGGCGATCAACGAGTCGCTGCGCAAGGCCCTGGAGTCGGACCCCAAGGTCCTGGTGATGGGTGAGGACGTCGGCAAGCTCGGCGGCGTCTTCCGGGTCACCGACGGTCTGCAGAAGGACTTCGGCGAGGAGCGGGTCATCGACACCCCGCTCGCCGAGTCGGGCATCGTCGGCACGGCGATCGGCCTGGCGCTGCGCGGATACCGCCCGGTGGTGGAGATCCAGTTCGACGGCTTCGTCTTCCCGGCGTACGACCAGATCGTCACCCAGCTGGCGAAGATGCACGCCCGCTCCCTGGGCACGGTCAAACTCCCGGTCGTCGTCCGCATCCCGTACGGCGGCGGCATCGGCGCGGTCGAGCACCACAGCGAGTCCCCCGAGGCGCTGTTCGCGCACGTGGCCGGCTTGAAGATCGTCTCTCCGTCGGACGCGTCGGACGCGTACTGGATGATGCAGCAGGCGATCCAGAGCGACGACCCGGTGATCTTCTTCGAGCCGAAGCGGCGCTACTGGGACAAGTCCGAGGTCGACGCCGAGGCGATCCCGTACCCCCTGCACAAGGCGCGGGTGGTGCGTGAGGGCACGGATGTCACGCTGGCGGCCTACGGCCCGATGGTGAAGGTGTGCCAGGAGGCCGCCGCGGCCGCCCGGGAGGAGGGCCGGTCACTGGAGGTGCTGGACCTGCGCTCGGTCTCGCCGCTGGACTTCGACTCCCTGCAGGCGTCGGTGGAGAAGACCCGCCGCCTGGTGGTGGTGCACGAGGCACCGGTGTTCTTCGGTTCGGGTGCGGAGATCGCCGCCCGGATCACGGAGCGGTGTTTCTACCACCTGGAGGCGCCCGTGCTGCGGGTCGGCGGCTATCACGCCCCGTATCCGCCGGCGCGCCTGGAGGAGGAGTACCTGCCGGGCCTGGACCGGGTGCTGGACGCCGTCGACCGCGTCCTGGCGTACTGAGGAGAGGGTCGTGACGACGATGACTGACGCGTCCGTGCGCGAGTTCAAGATGCCCGACGTGGGGGAGGGCCTCACCGAGGCCGAGATCCTCAAGTGGTACGTCCAGCCCGGGGACACGGTCACCGACGGGCAGGTCGTGTGCGAGGTGGAGACCGCCAAGGCGGCCGTGGAGCTGCCCATCCCGTACGACGGGGTGGTCCGGGAACTGCGCTTCCCCGAGGGCACCACGGTGGACGTCGGCACGCCGATCATCGCAGTCGACGTGGCCGGGGGGGCTCCCGCCGGGCAGGCGCCGGCGCCTGCCGAGCGGGCCTCGGTACCGAAGCCCGCGGCCCAGGAGCCCACGCCCGCGCCGGAGGAGCCCAAGCAGGGGGGCCGCAAGCCGGTCCTCGTCGGGTACGGCGTCGCCGAGTCCTCCACCAGGCGCCGCCCCCGCAAGGCGACCGCGGTTGCCGGGGAGGCCCGCCAGGCGGCCACGGCACTCCAGGGCGAGCTGAACGGGCACGGCGCGAGGCCCCGCCCGCTGGCGAAGCCTCCGGTGCGCAAGCTCGCCAAGGACCTGGGGGTCGACCTCGCGACGGTCGTCCCTTCCGGTCCGGACGGGATCATCACCCGCGAGGACGTGCACGCGGCCGCGGCCCCCGCGCCGGCGGCGCCCGCCGCGGTGGTCCCCGCGCCGGCCGTGGAGCGCCCGGCCGCCCCGGCGCCCGTGGTGACGTACGACACCGCGCGGGAGACCCGTATCCCCGTCAAGGGCGTCCGCAAGGTCACCGCGCAGGCGATGGTCGGCTCCGCGTTCACCGCGCCGCACGTCACGGAGTTCGTCACGGTCGACGTGACCCGCACGATGAAGCTGGTCGAGGAGCTGAAGCAGGACACCGACCTCCAGGGCCTGCGCGTCAATCCGCTCCTGCTGATCGCCAAGGCCCTGCTGGTCGCGATCAAGCGGAACCCCGACGTCAACGCCTCCTGGGACGAGGCGAACCAGGAGATCGTCCGCAAGCACTATGTGAACCTCGGGATCGCGGCGGCCACCCCGCGCGGTCTGATCGTGCCGAACATCAAGGACGCGCACGACAAGACCCTTCCGCAGCTCGCCCAGGCGCTGGGTGAGCTGGTGGCCACGGCCCGCGAGGGCAGGACCACCCCGGCGGCGATGCAGGGCGGCACGGTCACCATCACGAACGTCGGGGTGTTCGGCGTCGACACGGGCACGCCGATCCTCAACCCGGGCGAGTCGGCGATCCTCGCGGTCGGCGCGATCAAGCTCCAGCCCTGGGTCCACAAGGGCAAGGTCAAGCCCCGCCAGGTCACGACCCTCGCGCTCAGCTTCGACCACCGCCTGGTGGACGGCGAGCTGGGCTCGAAGGTCCTCGCCGACGTGGCGGCCGTCCTGGAGCAGCCGAAGCGGCTGATCACCTGGGGGTAGCGCCCGGGGCGCGGATCACGACGAAGGGGCCGACCGCGAAAGCGGCCGGCCCCTTCTGCCGTGGTGCGCGAGGGATCAGACGGCGAAGCCGTAGTTCAGCAGCTTCTTCGCGTCGGCGGTGCGGTTGTCGACCGACGTCGACGCCAGGACCGTACCGATGATCGTCTTGCCGCTGCGGGTCGCGGCGAAGACCAGGCAGTACTTGGCCTCCGGGCCCGAGCCCGTCTTCACGCCGATGGCGCCGCTGTAGGTGCCGAGCAGCGGGTTGGTGTTGGTCCAGTTGTAGTAGCGGTAGCCGCCGCTCTGGGTGGTCACCTTCTGCTTCGTCGTCTTGGTGTTGACGACCGTGCGGAAGGTGGAGCTCTTCATCGCGTTGCTCGCGAGCTTCGTCAGGTCGCGCGGCGTCGAGTAGTTGCTGCCGCTGCCGATGCCGTCGAACGAGTCGAAGTGCGTGTTCGTCAGGCCGAGGCTCTTGGCGGTGGTGTTCATCTTGCCGATGAACGACTTCACGCGCGCGGCGCGGGTCGTGCCGGAACCGAACTTGTCCGCGAGCGCGTAGGCCGCGTCACAGCCGGAGGGCAGCATCAGCCCGTACAGCAGCTGACGGACGGTGACCTTGTCGCCGACGATCAGGTGGGCGGACGAGGCGGTGTTGGCGACGATGTAGTCGCTGTAGGCCTTCTGGACCGTGACCTTGGAGTCAAGGTTCAGGTTCGTCTGGGACAGCACGACCTTGGCGGTCATGATCTTGGTGGTGGAGCCGGTGGACAGCCTTGTGTCGGCGGCCTTGGTGAACAGGCTCTTGCCGGTGCCGTTGTTCATCACGAACCCGCCCTTGGCGGTGATCGTGGGCGTCGTGACGGCCTGTGCGGGTGCCGCGGTGAGGGCGGCGGCGGTGAGCACGGCGCCGGTGGTGAACACTGCCGCGGCTGCTCTGCGAACTCGGGTGC
This sequence comes from Streptomyces sp. NPDC002513, assembly GCF_053595355.1. Taxonomy (NCBI): domain Bacteria; kingdom Bacillati; phylum Actinomycetota; class Actinomycetes; order Kitasatosporales; family Streptomycetaceae; genus Streptomyces; species Streptomyces sp. NPDC002513. The sequence continues at coordinate 22,663 of NZ_JBSFXK010000017.1, forward strand.
CCTTAATGCCGGTAATCAAGTTGAAAGCTCCGATTGCGTCTCTGATGCGCTGTATGCATCCAAATGCCCCTGGAGAGCGGTCAGATGACAGGACCGCTTTCTGGTGAGACATGTAACTAGCACAAAAGGATGTGCGGTTGGCGTGGCGAATATGCAGAGAGGTCCGCCCGTCCGCATCGTGGACGTCCGTCGGCTTGCGTACGTGTTGTATCTATCATGTGCGCATGCCTTCAGCGCCGTCCGCCGCCCCCGCTCCCGAGAAGCCGTCCGCCAGACAGCCGCCCGCCGCCGACCGCGTGTACGCCCACGTCAAACAGGGTGTCCTGGAGCGCCGTTACGAAGGCGGGACCCTGCTCACTGAGGGGGAGCTGGCCGAGGCGGTGGGGGTCTCGCGGACGCCGGTGCGCGAGGCCCTGCTCCGGCTGGAGGTCGAAGGGCTGATCAGGCTCTACCCGAAGAAAGGGGCCCTGGTCCTGCCCGTCTCCGCGCAGGAGATCGCGGACGTGGTGGAGACCCGTCAGCTCGTCGAGGAGCATGCGGCCCGCAAGGCCGTGCCCGCCCCGCCCGGGCTGATCCACCGTCTGGAGGAGCTGCTCGCACGCCAGAAGGAGCAGGCCGCCGTCGGGGACCTGGCCGCGGCGGCGGTCACCGACCGCGCCTTCCACGCCGAGATCGTGCGCAGCGGCGGCAATGAGATCCTCTCCCGTCTGTACGACCAACTCCGCGACCGCCAGTTGCGGATGGGGGTCGCGGTCATGCACTCGCACCCCGACCGGATCGCCAAGACGCTCGCCGAGCACGGGGAGATCCTCGAGGCCCTCCGGTCCGGCGACGCCGAGGCGGCCGTGGACGTCGTCCACCGGCACGTCAACTGGTTCTCCCACCTGGCGCGGGGTGAGGTGCGATGAGTTCACGCTCCCTGAGCTCCCGCTCGGTCTCCCTGCCCGGAGACCCGCCGGGCGGCCGGCGCGCCGTCGCGGTGTGGGTCATCGGTGTCTCGGTCTACTTCGTCGCTGTGATCTTTCGCACATCTCTTGGTGTGGCCGGGCTCGACGCCGCGGACCGTTTCCATGTGAACGCCTCCGCCCTGTCCGCCTTCTCGATCCTCCAGCTCCTCGTGTACGCGGGCATGCAGATACCCGTCGGCCTGCTGGTGGACCGGCTCGGCACCAAAAAGGTGCTGGCCATAGGCGTTGTGCTCTTCACGGCCGGGCAGGTGGGGTTCGCCTTCTCCTCCTCGTACGGCACGGCGCTCGCCTCACGTGCGCTGCTCGGCTGCGGTGACGCCCTGACGTTCATCAGCGTGCTGCGCCTCGGCACCCGCTGGTTCCCGGCCCGCCGCGGTCCGCTGGTCGCCCAGCTCGCCGGCCTGGTGGGCGTGGCGGGCAACCTGGTCTCGACGCTCGTGCTGGCCCGGCTGCTGCACGGGGTCGGCTGGACCGCCGCGTTCGGCGGCAGCGCGCTCGCCGGTGTCGTCGTTCTCGTGCTGCTCCTGCTCTTCCTGAAGGACCACCCCGAGGGGTACGAGCCGGAGCCGTTCCCGCACCACGGGGCGGCGTACGTGCGGCGGCAGATCGCGGCGTCCTGGCGGGAACCCGGCACCCGCCTCGGCATGTGGGTGCACTTCACGACCCAGTTCCCGTCGATGGTGTTCCTGCTGCTGTGGGGCCTGCCCTTCCTGGTCCAGGCGCAGGGGCTGTCGCGGGCGACGGCCGGGGAACTGCTCACGCTCGTGGTGCTGTCGAACATGGTCGTCGGCCTGGTCTACGGACAGATCGTCGCCCGGCACCACACGGCCCGGCTGCCGCTGACGCTCGGGACGGCCGGGGCGACGGTGGTGCTGTGGGCGGCCACGCTGCTCTACCCGGGCCCGCACGCGCCGATGTGGCTGCTGATCGTGCTGTGCGCGGTGCTCGGGGCCTGCGGCCCGGCTTCGATGATCGGCTTCGACTTCGCGCGGCCGGCGAACCCGCCGGAGCGTCAGGGCACGGCCTCCGGCATCACCAACATGGGTGGTTTCACCGCCTCCATGACGACGCTGCTGGCGATCGGTGTGCTGCTGGACGCGACCGGCGACGACTACACCGTGGCGTTCTCCGCGGTGTTCGTGCTCCAGGCGCTGGGGCTGAGCCAGATCCTGCGGCTGCGCAGGCAGGCGGCGCGCAGGGAGCGGGAGCGGCTGGTGGCCAGCCGGGTGGAGACGGTACATGTGCCGGCGTAGTACTCCGGCAGGGGCGAGCCCTCAGCGCCGCGGGCGGTCCAGGCCCAGCACCCGGTCCTTCAGCGCCGGGAACTGCTCGCGTGTGGAGGCGACCTTCCCCGGGTCGAACTCGACCGTGAGGATCTCCTCGTCTGCGCCGGCCTCCGCGAGGACCTCGCCCCACGGATCCACCACGATCGAGTGACCCGCCTGCGGAACTCCCGCGTGCGTCCCGGCCGTTCCACAGGCAAGGACGTACGCCTGGTTCTCGACCGCCCGTGCCTGGGCCAGCAGCGTCCAGTGGGACCGGCGGCGCTCCGGCCAGCCCGCCGGGATCACGAGTGTCTCGGCCCCCGCGGCCACGAGTGCGCGGAACAGCTCGGGGAAGCGGAGGTCGTAGCAGGTGGCCACGCCGAGGGTCGTCTGCGGCAGGCGCACCGTCACCTGCTCGGTTCCCGCACCCATCAGCACGGCCTCGCCCCGGTCGAAGCCGAAGCGGTGGATCTTGCGGTAGGCGGCGGCCAGTTCACCGGAGGGGGAGAAGACGAGAGACGTGTTGTAGAGGGCACCGTCAGGGGCGCGTTCGGGGATCGAGCCGGCGTGCAGCCACACGCCCGCGTCGCTCGCCGCCTTCGCCATCGCCTCGTGGGTGGGCCCGGCGAGCGGTTCGGCCTCGGGCGCGAAGTCCTCGTAGGCGAACGCGCCGGTGGTCCACAGCTCCGGCAGCACCACGAGATCGACTCCGGCTTGATCTCGTACCAGGGAGGCGGCTCGCCGGCGGCGCGACGCGACCGATTCGTCCTCGTCTACCCGGATCTGGATCAGGGAGGCGCGCACACTACCACCGTCCTGGCATTCGAGACTTCTTTTCAGGCCTACGATCGTCACACGAAAGCACTGCCGGGGTGCCTCACAGCAGCGTAACTTAACGTTCCAAGACACCCGCCGACAGTCGCCTCCCGTCGACATAGCTGTCAATTGCCCGTGCACCGACCGCCCGAGGGGTCCCGTTCCGTGAGTCTGCATCCCACCCTCCAGCCCTACGCCGACGCCTGGACCGACTCCATCGAAGCGATATCCGAGCTGGTGCAGCCGCTCATGGAAAGCGAGTGGAACCGGCGGACGCCCTGCCCCGGCTGGTCGGTGCGGGACGTGGTCTCCCATGTCATCGGCATGGACAGCGAGATGCTCGGCGACCCCCGCCCGATCCACACGCTCCCGCGCGACCTCTTCCACGTCACGAACGAGCACCAGCGGTACACGGAGATGCAGGTCGACGTCCGCCGCCACCACACGGCACCGGAGATGACGTCGGAGCTGGAATACACGATCATCCGCCGCAACCGCCAGCTGCGGAACGAGTCGCGGGACCCGGGCACCAAGGTGCGAGGTCCGTTCGGCAGCGAGCAGACCCTCGAGGAGGCCATGCGGTACCGCGCGTTCGACGTGTGGGTGCATGAGCAGGACCTGCGGGCGGCGCTGGGGCGCCCGGGGAACCTGGACTCGCCGGGCGCACACATCACCCGGGACGAGCTGCTGGCCGCGCTGCCGAAGGTGGTGGCCGAGGGCGCCGGGGCGCCGCCCGGTTCGGCGATCGTCTTCGACGTCCACGGTCCCGTCGAATTCCTGCGCACGGTCCGGGTCGACGCGGAGGGGCGCGGCACGATCGACGGCACGCCCTCGCTGGGCCCGGCGGTGTCGTTCACGATGGACTGGGAGACGTTCGTCCGTCTTGCCAGCGGCCGCGTCACCGCGGACGTCGTGGCGGACCGCATCAAGGCGGAGGGCGACCCGGACCTCGCGGAGGCGATCCTGCACGCGTTCGCGGTCACCAAGTAGGCAACCGGGACCGCCAGGGCCGGCCTCCGGGGCGCGCGGGCGGCGCGGGGCGTGGTGCCCGCCCCGGGGCACCGGGGACCGGGTGGCCACCCGGCACCGCAGCGTGTCGTGGGCGGACCCCGTGCCCGTGGGCGTCCCAGGCGGGCCCCCGTGCTGTGGCGGGCCGCTCAGTCCTCCTCCCGCTCCTTGTCCGCCAGGTGGATCACACACACGGCCACCGCGATCAGCAGCGCCGGATCCGCGTCCTCGCGCACGATGTCGACGCCGTACGTCTCGCGGAGGGTCAGCCAGCGGCGGGAGATCTGCGCCAGCAGCTCCCCCTCGTAGTCGATGGCGAACTCGCGGTCGAGGATCTTGCCGCTGACGTCGAGTTCCGTGCCGTCGGCCAGCGAGACGCGGTAGTGGTTGCGCAACAGCGACAGACGCTTGCGCCTGATCCTGGCCAGCGGCTCGCCGTCGCGCTCGATGACCATCGTGTCGCGCAGGGCGAACATCTTCTGGTGGATGTCGATCAGGACGTGCCCCTGTGTGTCCTTCAGCTCGAACGTGTCCCGCAGCCGCATCGCCTTGCCGTCGACCAGGAACACCTTGTTGCCGTGCTGGTCCTCGATCCAGTAGTCGTCACCGAAGCCGAGGAGCCGATCGCGTACGAGGAATCTCATACGATGAGGGCTTCCCCCGGAGCGGGTCCCAAACGCCGCCGGTAGGCCGACGGACTGAAGTCCGGTCTCGTGCCGCGATGTCCAGCCGGCACTCGCCCGCTGCGCACGGCACCCCGCAGGATGGCCGCATGGAATCCCTGGAACCCCGTCACCACACGGAGCCCGTCGCCCTCGCCGCGGCCCTCGCCTCCTTCTCCGAGCTGTGGAGCCCGCGCATCGTCGCCACCGTCAACGACTACGACGTGCGCGTCGCCAAGGTCGAGGGCGAGCACCTGTGGCACACGCACGACCACACCGACGAGTTCTTCCTCGTCCTGGACGGAGAACTGCACATCGCGCTGCGGGAGCCGGCCGGTGAGCGCACGGTCACCCTCTCCCGGGGCTCGGTCTTCACGGTCCCGCGGGGAACCGAGCACAAGCCCTCCGCGCCGGCCGGAGCATCGATTCTGCTGTTCGAACCCACCGGCACGATGACGGTCGGCGACCGTCACGAGGAGGTCCCGGACCACGTCGACGCGACGACGGGGCACACGCTGGCCTGAGCACGCGGCACCCGACGCCGCGCCCGGACGCACGCGAGTCCCCCGCCGCCCGGCGGGGGACTCGCGTGCGAACCGTGCGGGGGACGGGTCCGGTCGGGTCAGCGGTAGCCGTCCCGCATGTCTCGCATGTCCCGTCGGCCGAGCAGGTCCTCGTCCTCGTCCTCGTCCCACGACGAACGGCGCTCGTCACGCTCCCGGCGCCGGCCGGAGCCCTCCACATCGCCGTCCGCCCTGTCGGACCCGCTCATGTCGGGGTCGCGGCCGTTCCGGTCACGCCTGTCCTCGCCGGTGATCTCCCCGTGCTCGCGCTCCCGGTCCCGGCGGCGGTTCTGGTCGTCGATGTCTCGTGGCATGGAACTGCTCCCTTGCGATGGCCCCCCTGTCTGCGATGAGCATCTCTCCGTGACGGCATGTGCGCATCCCGTACATGTGCGGACCGCCACCGGGTTATCCACAGGCTCCCCGGGGCGCCGATCGCGGGTGGCACTCTTGACCCATGAACGACTCCACACCGCGTCGCGTCCGCGTCCGCGCCCCCGAGCTGATCGGAAAGGGAGGCTGGCTCAACACAGGGGGCCAGAGCCTCACCCTCCCCGACCTGCGAGGACGTATCACCATCCTCGATTTTTGGACATTTTGCTGCATTAACTGTCTGCATGTTTTGGACGAGCTGCGCGAGTTGGAGGAGAAGCACCGCGACACCGTGGTGATCATCGGCGTGCACTCCCCTAAGTTCGTCCACGAGGCGGAGCACCAGGCGGTGGCGGACGCCGTCGAGCGGTACGGGGTGGAGCACCCGGTCCTGGACGACCCGGAGCTCGCCACCTGGAAGCAGTACGCCGTCCGCGCCTGGCCGACGCTCGTCGTCATCGACCCCGAGGGGTACGTGGTCGCGCAGCACGCGGGCGAGGGCCATGCCCACGCGATAGCGCGGCTCGTGGAGGAGCTGGAGCAGGAGCATGCGGCGAAGGGCACCCTGCGCCGCGGCGACGGCCCCTATGTGGCGCCGGAGCCGGAGCCCACGACCCTGCGCTTCCCGGGCAAGGCGCTTCTGCTGCCGTCCGGCACCTTCCTGGTCAGCGACACCACCCGGCACCAGTTGGTGGAGCTGGCGGCCGACGGCGAGACGGTGGTCCGGCGCATCGGATCGGGTCTGCGGGGTTTCTCGGACGGCCCGGCCGAGACGGCGGGCTTCAGCGAGCCGCAGGGCCTGGCGCTGCTGGACGAGGGCGCGGTGGTCGTCGCCGACACGGTGAACCACGCGCTGCGCCGCCTGGACCTGGCGACCGGGGAGGTCACCACACTCGCGGGCACCGGCGCTCAGTGGTGGCAGGGGTCGCCCACGTCCGGTCCCGCCCGGGAGGTGGATCTCTCCTCGCCGTGGGACGTGGCGGTCTTCGGCGGCCGGGTGTGGATCGCGATGGCGGGCGTGCACCAGCTGTGGACGTACGACCCGGAGACGGCCGCGGTCGCGGTGGCGGCGGGCACCACCAACGAGGGGCTGGTGGACGGCCCGGGGGCACAGGCATGGTTCGCGCAGCCGTCGGGTCTCGCGGTGTCGGCCGACGGGGAGCGTCTGTGGCTCGCGGACTCCGAGACGAGCGCGCTGCGCTGGGTGGACCGGGACGGCGCGGTCCACACGGCGGTCGGCACGGGGCTGTTCGACTTCGGGCACCGGGACGGCGCGGCCGAACAGGCCCTGTTGCAGCACCCGTTGGGCGTGACCGCGCTGCCGGACGGCTCGGTGGCGGTCAGCGACACCTACAACCACGCGCTGCGGCGCTACGATCCGGCGACCGGCGAGGTGACGACGCTGGCGACGGACCTGCGGGAGCCGTCCGACGCGGTGCTCGTCGGTGACGACATCGTGGTGGTGGAGTCCGCCCGCCACCGGCTGACCCGGCTCCGGCTGCCCGAGGAGGCGGTGCGGGTCGCGTCGGTCGCCCACCGCACCCAGCGCGCGGCGACCGAAGTGGCGCCCGGCAGGCTTCGGCTGGAGGTCGTCTTCCAGGCCCCGGCCGGACAGAAGCTGGACACGCGCTACGGCCCGTCGACCCGTCTGCTGGTCTCCTCGACCCCGCCCGAGCTGCTGCTCCGGGGCGAGGGAGCCGACACGGATCTCGCGCGCGAGCTGGAGCTGAACCCGGCCCTGGCCGAGGGTGTCCTGCACGTCTCGGCGATGGCCGCGTCCTGCGACGACGATCCGGCGAACGAGTATCCGGCGTGCCATGTCCACCAGCAGGACTGGGGCGTCCCGGTCCGTGTCACTCAGGACGGGGCGAGCCGGCTTCCGCTGGTCCTGGCGGGCATGGACGCGGAGTAGGCCCGCGGGGCGGCCGGGTGCGGGGGCAGACCTCGCACCCGCCGTATCCGCCGTGTCCGCCACCGGGACGGTGCCGTTCCTTCTCGACGAAGGGGGCGGACGGCACCACGACCCGCCTCCGGCGGTCGATGCCGGTGGACGTGGCGGTCCCGCGGCGGCGGAGCGTCAGCCCTCCAGGAACGCCACCAGTGCGTTCGCCAGCAGGAACGGGTCGTCGGCGGCGCACAGTTCGCGGGTGCTGTGCATCGAGAGGATCGCCGCGCCGATGTCGACCGTCTTGATGCCGTGGCGGGCCGCCGTGATGGGGCCGATGGTCGTGCCGCAGGGCATCGCGTTGTTCGAGACGAAGGACTGGAAGGGGACGTTCGCCTTCTCGCAGGCCGCGGCGAAGATCGCGCGGCCCGAACCGTCCGTGGCGTAGCGGTTGTTGACGTTCACCTTGAGGATGGGGCCGCCGCCCGCGCGCGGGTGGTGGGTCGGGTCGTGCCGCTCCGGGTAGTTCGGGTGGATGGCGTGCCCGGTGTCGGAGGACAGGCAGACCGAGCCGGCGAAGGCCCGTGCCCGGTCGTCGTACGAACCGCCCCGGGCGAACACCGAGCGTTCCAGCACGGATCCGAGCAGCGGGCCGTCGGCGCCGGTGTCGGACTGGGAGCCGTTCTCCTCGTGGTCGAAGGCCGCGAGCACCGGGATGAAGGAGAGGTCGGCGCCGGAGCCGGCGACGGCCGCGAGCGCCGCGGTGGCCGCGTGCACGGACAGCAGGTTGTCCATCCGCGGGCCCGCCACCAGCTCCTTGTCCCGGCCGAGATAGGCGGGCGGTTCGACGGAGTGGGTCATCAGGTCCCAGCCCGTCACCTCACCCGCGGGCAGGCCCAGCTCCTGCTCCAGGAACGCGATGAGGTCCCCGTCGCGCACGTCGTCGCCCAGGCCCCAGATGGGCTGCAGATGACGCTGCTTGTCCAGCTTCAGCCCCTCCGTGGAGACCGAGCGGTCCAGGTGCACGGCCAGTTGGGGCACGCGCAGCAGCGGTCGGTCGATGTTCACGAGGCGGGTGGAGCCGTCGCGCAGGGAGAGCCGGCCCGACAGACCCAGGTCGCGGTCCAGCCAGGAGTTGAGCAGCGGGCCGCCGTAGATCTCGACCGCGATCTGCCGCCAGCCGTGGGCGCCGCTGTCCGGCCGCGGCTTGACCCGCAGGTTCGGGGAGTCGGTGTGCGCGCCGATGATCCGGAACGGTGTGTGCGCGTCGGCGCCCTCGGGGACGTACCAGGCGACGATCGCGCCGCCGCGGAGCACGTACTTCCCGCCGCTCGTCCCGTCCCAGGCGTCCGTCTCCGCGACCTGCCGGAAGCCGGCCTTCTCCAGTCGCTCGGCGGCGTGGGCCGAGGCGTGGTACGGCGACGGGCTCGCCGCTAGGAAGGACATGAGGTCGTCGGTGTGGCCGCGGTCGAAGCGAGGGCTTGTGCTCATGGGTTCACCTTAACGACGGGCGAGGGCCCGCTCCCGGTGACGGGGAGCAGGCCCTCGTGAGGAGGATGTGGAAGGCGGCGAGCGCCGGGCCGGGTCGGAGGGGACGGACAGGTCCCGGTCAGCCCGGCCACGGGCGCACCGCGGGGCGGCACGGCCCGCCTCCGGGCGCGCCCTGGACGTGCCCGGGCCCTGGACACACGGCCTCGTCCGGCTCGCGTCGTGGAGCGCACGGCGTGCGGCTCGCGCCCCTGCCCAGCTCGCGCCCGCGTGCGGTTCGCGCCCCGGAACGCGGCCTCGTCCGGCTCGCGTCGTGGAGCGCGCCCGCATCCGGCTCGCGCCCCCGCCCGGCTCGCGTCCTGGAGCGCGCCCGCGTGCGGTTCGGGTCCTCGGACGAACGCGCTCCGGTCCGGCTCGGGTCTCAGAACGCGGACTCGTCCAGCTCCATGAGGTCCAGGTCCACGTTCTCGGCCACCTTGCGGGCCAGGGTCACGCCCGGCAGCACGTTGGCCGCGAAGAACTTCGCCGCCGCGATCTTGCCGGTGTAGAACGCCTTGTCCTTGGCGGAGGCCGTCTGAAGCTTCTCGGCGGCGATCGCCGCGCCCTTCAGCAGCAGGTAGCCGACGATCACGTCACCGGAGGCCAGCAGCAGGCGGGTGGTGTTCAGGCCCACCTTGTAGATGTTCTTGACGTCCTCCTGGGTGGCCGAGAGGTCGGTCAGCATCAGGCCGACGATGGCCTCCAGCTCCACGGCCGCCTTGGCCAGGTACTCGCGGGCGCCCGCCAGCTCCTCGCCGCCGGTGCCGATCGCCAGGAACTTCTTGATCTCCTCGGCGAGCGAGTTCAGCGCGGCGCCCTGGTTGCGGACGATCTTCCGGAAGAAGAAGTCCTGGCCCTGGATCGCGGTGGTGCCCTCGTAGAGGGTGTCGATCTTGGCGTCGCGGATGTACTGCTCGATCGGGTACTCCTGCAGGAAGCCGGAGCCGCCGAAGGTCTGCAGCGACTGGGCGAGCTGCTCGTAGCCCTTCTCGGAGCCGTAGCCCTTGACGATCGGCAGGAGCAGGTCGTTGAGGGCGTGCTCGGTGGAGGCGTCCTCGTCGTTCGCCTCCTTGACCGCGATCGTGTCCTGGACGGAGGCGGTGTAGAGGACGAGCGCGCGCATGCCCTCCGCGTACGCCTTCTGCGTCATCAGCGAGCGGCGCACGTCGGGGTGGTGGGTGATGGTGACCTTGGGCGCGCTCTTGTCCATGAAGTTGGCCAGATCCGGACCCTGGACGCGCTCCTTGGCGTACTCCAGGGCGTTCAGGTAGCCGGTGGACAGGGTGGAGATCGCCTTCGTGCCGACCATCATGCGGGCGAACTCGATGATCCGGAACATCTGGCGGATGCCGTCGTGCCTGTCGCCGATCAGCCAGCCCTTGGCGGGGTGGCGGTCGCCGAAGGTCATCTCGCAGGTGTTGGACGCCTTCAGGCCCATCTTGTGCTCGACGTTGGTGGCGTAGACGCCGTTGCGCTCGCCCAGCTCGCCGGTCTCGAAGTCGAAGAGGTACTTCGGGACGAGGAAGAGGGACAGGCCCTTGGTGCCGGCGCCGGCGCCCTCGGGACGGGCGAGGACGTAGTGGAGGATGTTCTCCTCCATGTCGTGCTCACCGGAGGTGATGAAGCGCTTCACGCCCTCGATGTGCCAGGAGCCGTCCTCCTGCTGGATCGCCTTGGTGCGGCCCGCGCCGACGTCCGAGCCGGCGTCCGGCTCGGTGAGCACCATGGTGGAGCCCCAGGTCTTGTCGACGGCTATCTGCGCGATCTTCTTCTGGACCTCGGTGCCCTCCTCGAAGAGGATGCGGGCGAAGGCCGGACCCGAGGAGTACATCCAGATCGCCGGGTTGGCGCCGAGGATCAGCTCCGCGTAGGCCCAGATGAGGGACGGCGGGGCGGTGGTGCCGCCGATCTCCTCGGGGATGCCGAGGCGCCAGTACTCGGAGTCCATGAAGGCCTTGTAGCTCTTCTTGAAGGACTCCGGGACGGGCGCGGTGTTCGTTTCGGGGTCGAAGACCGGCGGGTTGCGGTCGGCGTCCGCGAAGGACTCCGCCAGCTCGTTCTCCGAGAGGCGGGTCAGCTCTTCGAGGACGCTCTTGGCGGTGTCCATGTCCATCTCCGCGAACGGGCCGGTGCCGTACAGCTTGTCGCGGCCGAGCACCTCGAAGAGGTTGAACTCGATGTCGCGGAGATTCGACTTGTAGTGCCCCATGGCGACGGCTCCGTAGAGAGATCGGCGAGGCACTGACTCCTCGCGTGCGGTTCATGTACTGACAAGTAGCTCCGATGATGCTACCCGTCGGTAATAAGAATCAACCCCTCATGGGCTATATGTGGCCCACTACTCTTTGGGGCATGTACGGCTACCAGAACGCGGGTGCGCAGCAGCAGTACGCCTCGGCGCAGCAGCAGATGCCCGGGCACCAGATGCCGGGCGGGCAGATGCCCGGCGGATACGGCCAGCAGCCTCCGCTGTATCCCGAGCCGTCGCCGCCGTCGCTCGCGGACGCGGTCCGCGCGTTCACCACGGGGTCGATGTCCGCCGAGGACTTCCAGCAGATCTTCGCCACGTCCAAGGTCTACTGCCCGCGCGGCGACAGCCCCGGGTTCCTGGCGCTGCACAACACCCAGCAGCCGGTGATCCCGATGTTCACCTCGCTGAAGGAGCTGCGGCGGTACGCGGGCAAGGAGTCGAAGTACTTCGTGATCACCGGGGCGGAGGTGATCGACCTGCTGCCCACGGGGTACGGGTTCGTGCTCGACATGGAGGGCGAGCACCGGATGGTGTTCGACGCGAAGGCGGTCGAGCAGATGGTGGAGTTCGCGATGCGGCGGATGTACGGCTGATTGCCCGGGCCGCCGGCACTGCCGGGGCGAGTGGCCCGGTGCCGCCGGTAATTCCCTCCCCGCTTGTCACGGCCCTGCCATAGAGTTGCCCCCGGCAGCCGCGCCCCGCACGTCACCGCCTTCACGCGGTCGCGTCCGGGTGTCGCGCGGCGCTCTCGTCTCCCGGTCGTCCCGGGATCTCTTGTGGGGGTTCATCACTGTGCGCATGCGCAGCACTGCGGCCGCGACGGCGCTCGCGGTCCTCTTCAGCTCGGTCGCGCTGAGCGTGGCCGCGGCGGGCTCGGCCTCGGCCGAGGCCGCCGTTCTCACCCAGCCCGTCGGCCTGGTCGCGGACGGCGCGCTCCAGCGTGTCTTCGTCGCCGACCAGGACAACGGACGGATCCTGGCCACCGACTACAACGGCACCCTGGTCGGCCTGAACGCCGGCTTCGGCCGCCCCGGCGACCTCGCGCTCTCCGACGACGGCCACACCCTGTACGCGTCCCTGCCGACCAGCCACGAGATCGTGGCCCTCGACGCGGCGACCCTGGAGGTCAGGACCCGCTACGAGCTCGGCGCCGGCACCGACCCGCGCGAGGTCGCCTTCGCGGGCGGGCGGCTCTGGTTCTCGTACCGGATCACCGGCGAGGACGGCGCCTTCCACGGCAACCTGGGTTCCGTCGACCCCGCCGTCACCGACGCGGCCGCCGCGGTGGCCCTCGGACAGCTCCCGGACACGGTCGCCCCGTACTACAACGCGGCGATCCTCGACGCCGACCCGTCGGCGCCCGGTCTGCTGTCCGTCACCGACAGCGGCGACAGCCCGGGCGCGCTGAACGTGCTCGACGTCTCCGGAGCCACCCCGCAGTTGGTCGCCAAGAGCGGCGGCGGGCAGTACTTCGGCGACGTCGACCTCGTACCCGGCGGCTCCCAGGTGCTGTGGAACGGCTCCCGGAAGCTCTCCTACGCCGACGGGACCTTCACGGAGGCCGGGGAACTCACGGAGACGGGCTGGTCCGGCGACGTCTCGCCGAGCGGTCTGATCGCCCAGGCCTACGACCGTCATGTGTCCGTCTACAAGCCGGGCGCCGGCACTCCGGTGCGCCGCTTCGAGACGGGGACGTCGTCCGGCATCGGCGAGGTGGCGTGGACCCCCGACTCCTCGCGGCTGTTCGCCCTGGCCGGTACGGGCGGCACCTTCACCCTGAAGGCGTACACCGGCCCGGCGCTCAGCGTGCCGAGCCTCACGGTCGACGCGCCCGCCTCCGCGACCCGGGCCAAGCAGCTCACGGTCAAGGGCCGGATCACGGCGAGCGTGCCGCTCCCGGCGGGCGCGAAGCTCGCGGTCACCCGCACCGACCTGGACAGCCCCGGCGGCAAGGGGCTCCCGGCCGTCACGGTGAAGACGGACGGCACCTACTCCTTCACGGACACCCCGCCGGCCGGCGGCACCGTCACCTACAAGGTCACCTACGCGGGCGACGCGGAGCACACGTCGGCCTCCGCCTCCGACAAGGTCGCGGTCTCCCGCGCGGCGACGACGCTGTCCTTGAACAACAACGGCAAGCTGTACGACTACGGCGCCGATGTGAACTTCACCGCGCACCTCGGCACGACGTACAAGAACCGCAAGGTCGAGATCTACGCGGACCCCTTCGGCGCGGACAAGCCGAAGAGGCTGGTGAAGTCCGGCACGGTCAACAGCAGCGGCAATCTGTCGGTGACCCTGGACATGACCCGCGACACGGCCGTCACCGCGGTCTTCGCGGGCGACTCCCGGTACCAGCCGAAGACGGTCAAGATCAACGCGTACGCCCGGGTCAGGGTCTCCATGGCAGTCTCCAAGCACTACAAGACGGCCAAGATCGGTTCGACGTCGTACTACTGGTTCCACAAGAACACCGCCCCGCTGCTCACCACGACCATGACCTACTACCCGGGTCGCAAGCAGCGTGTGGACCTGCAGGTCTACTACAGCGGCGCGTGGCACGCGGCCGGCTCCGAGTACTTCGCGCTCGGCACGAACGGCACGTCGGCCGTGAGTCTCGAGGCGCCCGGCGAGTCCGGGATCAAGGCGCGGATGCGGCCGGTGTACGTCAACGGCTCGTCCGGTGACACCGTGAACTCCACGACGTACGGGGCCTGGAAGTACCTGTACTTCAGCAACTGAGACAACTGAAGCGACTGAAAGTAGCCGAAACGGCTGAAACGACCGGCGCGCGGACATGGAGACGGAGCCCGGAGGGAATGTCCTCCGGGCTCTTTCGCGTTCAGGGTGGCAGAAAGTTCAATCGTCAACTAAAGTAAGAGCACAAGGAGGTACCAGACATGCCAGCAGTGACCGTCGAGAACCCGTTGACCCTGCCCCGTGTGGTCACGCCGGCCGACGCGGTGTCCCGTCCCGTGCTCGGTGTCACGACCGCGCCCAGCGGCTATGAAGGCGAGGGATTCCCGGTTCGCCGGGCGTTCGCGGGGATCAACTACCGTCACCTCGACCCGTTCATCATGATGGACCAGATGGGTGAGGTGGAGTACGCGCCGGGCGAGCCCAAGGGCACCCCCTGGCACCCCCACCGTGGCTTCGAAACCGTCACCTACATCATCGACGGCGTCTTCGACCACCAGGACTCCCACGGCGGTGGCGGCACCATCACCAATGGGGACACCCAGTGGATGACCGCGGGCGCGGGCCTGCTGCACATCGAGGCCCCGCCGGAGGCGCTCGTCGTGTCCGGCGGCCTGTTCCACGGCATCCAGCTCTGGGTCAACCTGCCCGCCAAGGACAAGATGATGGCCCCGCGCTACCAGGACATCCGCGGTGGCCAGGTCCAGCTGCTGACGACCCCCGACGGCGGCGCGCTGATCCGCGTCATCGCCGGTGAGCTGGACGGTCACAAGGGCCCCGGTGTCACGCACACGCCGATCACCCTGATCCACGCCACCGTGGCGCCGGGTGCGGAGGTCACCCTGCCCTGGCGCGAGGACTTCAACGGTCTCGCGTACGTCCTGGCCGGCAGCGGCAGCGTCGGTACGGAGCGCCGTCCGATCCGTCTCGGCCAGACCGCGGTGTTCGGCGCGGGCTCCTCGATCACCGTCCGTGCGGACGAGAAGCAGGACTCGCACACCCCGGACCTCGAGGTCGTCCTGCTGGGCGGACAGCCGATCCGTGAGCCCATGGCGCACTACGGCCCGTTCGTGATGAACTCCCGCGAGGAACTCCAGCAGGCCTTCGAGGACTTCCAGAAGGGGCGCCTCGGCACCATCCCCGCCGTGCACGGGATGACCGAGAGCGGTCCGCAGGACGCCTGATCGGCGGATCGGCGCCGGTGCGGGTCTGATACGGCGTCACCCGGGCGGGCTGTCCGCACAGGACAGCCCGCCCTTCGCGTGATCGGCTGGGAGGGTGCAGATCCTTCCCGACGCCGTACGCCGGCTCGCCGCCTGGTGCGCCGCCGTGCTGCTGGTCGCCGGGGTCGTCTGGATCGTGCTCCGGCTGTGCGGACAGTTCCGTACGGCCGTCGTGCCGGTGCTGCTCGCGCTGCTCGGGACCGCGCTCCTCGGGCCGCTGCACCGGTGGCTCGTGCGGGCCGGTGTCCACCGGTCACTCGCGGCCGGGATCACCTGCGTCGCCGTGGCGACCGTGGTCGGCGGAGCGGTGTACATCGTCGTCGCCGCCCTCGTCGACACCGGCGACCAGATCCTGTCCTCGCTCAAGCGGGCCGCGAAAACGGTCGCGGGGCACTTCGGGGCGGCCGGCACCTCGCTGGACGACCTGGCCACCCACTCCAAGGGCCTGATCTCCAAGTTCGGGGGAACCGCCGCCTCCAACGTGATCAGCGGGGTCAGCGTCGTGGCCGAGTACATCGCCATGGCCGTCCTCGCCCTGCTGCTCGTCTTCTTCTTTCTGCGCGACTCCCACCGCGTGGCGGACCAGTTGCGTTCGCTCGCCCCACGCGGGGCCGCCGACACCGTCGAGGCGGTGGCCCGGCGCGCCTTCGAGGCCGTCGAGGGGTTCATGCGCGGCACCACGGTCATCGCGCTCATCGACGCGACGCTGACCACCGTGGGCCTGCTGGTCCTGCGCGTTCCGGGCGCGATCGGGCTGGGCGCGCTGGTCTTCGTGGGCGCCTACATCCCCTACCTCGGCGCCTTCCTCTCCGGTGCGGTCGCGGTCCTGGTCGCCCTCGCGGACCGCGGGGTGGTCATCGGGCTGTGGGCGCTCGGTGTCGTCGTCGCCGTGCAGGTGCTGGACGGGCATGTGCTGCAGCCGGTGGTGCAGAGCCGGACCGTGCGGATGCACCCCGCCGCCGTACTGCTGGCGCTCACCGCGGGCGCGTCGGTCGCCGGCATCCTAGGGATGCTGCTGGCGGTGCCGCTGACCGCGGCGGCGTTCGGCGTCGGCCACGAGCTGCGGACACGGTACGGACGGGACGGGCCGCAACCGGTGCGCCCGGGGCCTGATGCCGGGGGGAAGCCGCCGGGCGCGCAGGGGGAGCCACCGGGAGCGTGACGGACCGTGGGAGCCCCTGCGCCCGGAGCCCGGCGCCCGTCCCCTGGTGGCCCCTGGCCGTGGTGGGGGCTTACGTCCCGCCGTACGTCGCGGGGGCCTCGAACAGTTCGAACCATGTGTTCTTGCCCTGGCCCCGTGGCTCCACCCCCCAGGCGTCCGCGAGCAGTTCCGTGAGCACCAGGCCGCGCCCGGAGGAGGCGAGTTCGCCGGGCCGGCGCTTGTGCGGCAGGTCGTCGCAGGCGTCGGTGACCTCCACCCGCAGCCGGCGCCCGCCCGTGCCGTCGAAGCCGCGCCCGTCGCCGGAGACCTCGGCGCGGAGCAGGGCGTCCGTGTCGGTGTGCACGAGGACGTTCGTCAGTATCTCGGAGGCCACGAGCACGGCCGAGTGGACCTGGTCCTGCGAGGACCAGTCGTGCAGCAGCTCGCGCAGCTGCTGCCGGGCGCTCGCGACCCGCTCGGGCTCGGCCTGCGCCACCGTCAGCATCGTGCGCCGCAGGACCGGCGGCAGGCCGGCGCCGGCGCGACCGGAGCCGTCGCCCGCCCGGTACAGCAGCACCACGGCGATGTCGTCCTCGCGGCGGTCGGTGAGCGGTCCGGTGGCGTGGTGCGAGGAGGGCCCGTGGACGGCCTGCACCAGTGAGTCGGCCAGCGCCTCCATGTCCCCGTCGTGCTCCTCCAGGAGCCGCCGGATGCGCCGCCAGCCGGTGTCCAGGTCGTGCCCGCCGGTCTCGATCAGCCCGTCCGTGCAGAGCAGCAGAATCTCGCCGGGTTCCAGGACGAGCCGGGTGGTCGGGTAGTCCGCGTCGGGGTCGATGCCGAGCGGCATCCCGCCCGCGGTCGGCCGCATCAGCACGGTCCCGTCGGCCATGCGGATGGCGGGGTCCGGGTGGCCGGCCCGGGCGATCTCCAGCGTGCCGGTCGCCGGGTCCACCTCGACGTAGAGGCAGGTCGCGAAGCGCAGGTCGGTGCCCTCGCCGCCGCAGGTCATCCCGTGCAGGAAGCGTGAGGCGCGGGAGAGGACCGCGTCCGGTCGGTGCCCCTCGGCGGCGTACGCGCGCAGTGCTATCCGCAGCTGGCCCATGAGTCCGGCCGCGCGCACGTCGTGGCCCTGGACGTCGCCGATGGTGAGCGCGAAGCGTCCGCCGCCGGACGTCGCCCGGGAGGAGCCCGCGGGGAGCTGGATCATGTCGTACCAGTCGCCGCCGACCTGGAGCCCGCCGCCGGTCGGTATGTAGCGCGCGGCCACGGTCATGCCCGGTATCCGCGGGCCCAGCGTGGGCAGCATCGAGCGTTGCAGTCCGTCCGTCAGCTTCCGTTCCGTCTCGGCGGCGCCCGCGCGGGAGAGGGCCTGGGCGAGCATGCGGGCGATCGTGGTGAGCACCGAGCGCTCGTCGGGCGTGAAGGTGACGGGGTACGTGAACGCCGCCATCCACGCGCCCATCGTGCGCCCCGCCACGGTGAGCGGCAGGAAGGCCCAGGAGCGGCGGCCGAAGTGCGCGGCGAGCGGCCAGGACACCGGGTAGCGGGCCCGGTACTGCTCGGGCGAGGACAGATAGACGGCGCGGCCGGTGCGGACGACCTCGGCGGCCGGGTAGTCCGTGTCCAGCGGCATCCGGGTGAGGGGTCCCTCGTCGTCCGGCTTCCGGCCGCAGTGGCCGATGACGGTCAGCCGGTCCGCCTCGGTCCCGAAGACCGCGAGCCCGTCCGGCGAGAAGCCGGGCATCGACAGCCCGGCCGCGACCCGCAGCACCTCCTCCGTGGACCGCGCCTCGGCCAGCGCGCGCCCCGCGTCCAGCAGGAACGCCTCGCGTGAGCGCCGCCAGTCGCCGGTGACGGGGGAGCGCGCCGCTCCCTCCGGGGACTCGGTGACCTCCTGGAGGGTGCCGTCCAGGACGTACTCCCCGGACTCCGGATCCGCCGACGGCTTGGAGCGGCTGCGGACGATGCGGATCACCCGCTGGTGCTCGTCCATGATCCGCATCCGGACCTCGGCGATGGTGCCCTCGGCGAGGGCGAGCTGGACGATCCCGTCGACCTCGTTCCAGTCCGCCGGGTGGAAGCGGGCCCGGATGCCCGCCTCCGTGAGCGTCGTCGGCCGGGCGGGCAGTCCGACGAGCCGCGCGGCCTCGGCGTCCAGGGTGACCACTCGCGCGGCGGCGTCGTAGTGCCACAGGCCGGTCGCGAGAGCGGCCAGGACGTCTCCCACGGCGGGCAGGGGCTCACCGGTGCGCATTGGCCCACTCTAAGAAGAGACGATCCAAAGACGCCACCGAACATGAGAAAAACGCCATCTCGGACATGTCTGTTCCGGCGCCCGTCCCCGGAGTCGCCCGGTGCGGTGTTCGCGGAGCGTCGCCCGCCGGTCGGCGGAGCGTCGCCCCGTAATCAGGGGGAGTCGATGCCGGGGCGGCCGGTACCCTTGGTAGGTCCGGGCCGTGGCCGCCCGGAGGCGCCGGGGCGAGCGGCCCCGGGAAGACCCGACCCGCGAAGGCTGGATGAACGACGATGCATCGGTACAGGTCCCACACCTGCGGCGAGCTCCGCGCCTCTGACGTCGGCAGCGACGTCCGGCTGAGCGGCTGGCTGCACAATCGGCGCGACCTGGGCGGCATCCTCTTCATCGATCTGCGCGACCACCACGGCATCACGCAGCTCGTCGCCCGCCCCGGCACGCCCGCCTACGAGGCCCTCGACAAGCTCTCCAAGGAGACGGTCGTCCGCGCCGACGGCAAGGTCGTCTCCCGCGGCACCGAGAACGTGAACCCGGACCTGCCGACCGGTGAGATCGAGATCGAGGTCGGCGAGGTCGAGGTGCTCGGCGCGGCCGCCCCGCTCCCCTTCACGATCAACGCCGAGGACGGGGTGAACGAGGAGCGGCGCCTGGAGTACCGCTTCCTCGACCTGCGCCGCGAGCGCATGCACCGCAACATCATGCTGCGCACGGCCGTGATCTCGGCCATCCGCCACAAGATGGCGGCGATGGGCTTCAACGAGATGGCGACCCCGATCCTCAGCGCCACCTCCCCGGAGGGTGCCCGCGACTTCGTCGTCCCCTCCCGCCTGCACCCGGGCAGGTTCTACGCGCTGCCGCAGGCCCCGCAGCAGTTCAAGCAGCTGCTGATGATCTCCGGTTTCGACCGGTACTTCCAGATCGCGCCCTGCTTCCGCGACGAGGACGCCCGCGCGGACCGCTCGCCGGGCGAGTTCTACCAGCTCGACGTCGAGATGAGCTTCGTCGAGCAGGAGGACGTCTTCCAGCCGATCGAGAAGCTCATGACGGAGATCTTCGAGGAGTTCGGCGGCGGCCGTCATGTCTCCTCCCCCTTCCTGCGGATCCCGTTCCGCGAGGCGATGCTGAAGTACGGCTCCGACAAGCCGGACCTGCGCGCCAAGCTGGAGCTCGTCGACATCTCCGACATCTTCGAGGGCTCGGAGTTCAAGGCCTTCGCGGGCAAGCACGTGCGCGCGCTGCCGGTGCCGGACGTCTCGTCGCAGCCCCGGAAGTTCTTCGACCAGCTCGGCGAGTACGCGGTGGAGCAGGGGGCGAAGGGCCTGGCCTGGGTGCGGGTCGGCGAGGACGGCTCGCTGACGGGCCCGATCGCGAAGTTCCTGACGGAGGAGAACGTCGCGGAGCTGACGAAGCGGCTCCAGCTGGCCCCCGGCCACGCGGTCTTCTTCGGCGCGGGCGAGTTCGACGAGGTCTCGAAGATCATGGGCGCGGTGCGGGTGGAGGCCGCCAAGCGGGCCGGCCACTTCGAGGAGGGCGTCTTCCGCTTCTGCTGGATCGTCGACTTCCCGATGTACGAGAAGGACGAGGAGACCGGCAGGATCGACTTCTCGCACAACCCGTTCTCGATGCCGCAGGGCGGCCTGGAGGCGCTGCGGACCCAGGACCCGCTGGACATCCTGGGCTGGCAGTACGACATCGTCTGCAACGGCGTCGAGCTGTCCTCCGGCGCGATCCGGAACCACGAGCCGGAGATCATGCTCAAGGCCTTCGAGATCGCGGGCTACGACCGTGAGACCGTCGAGGAGCAGTTCGCCGGCATGCTCCGCGCCTTCCGCTTCGGCGCCCCGCCGCACGGCGGTATCGCGCCGGGCGTCGATCGTATCGTGATGCTGCTGGCCGACGAGCCGAACATCCGCGAGACCATCGCGTTCCCGCTCAACGGCAACGCACTGGACCTGATGATGGGCGCCCCGACGGAGCTGCCGGAGGAGCGGCTGAGGGAGCTGCACCTCTCGGTGCGCAAGCCGCAGCCGAAGTAGCGCCGGAGAAGCAGCTGAGCGAGGCGGTGCGGGGAACGCCGCGCCGAAGAGGTGGCTCGGAACCGAGGAACGGTTCCGAGCCGCTGTCGTATGCGCCCCGGGAAGCACAGCCCTTTCCCCGGGCGGAAAAGCCGGGGCCCGGGAAGCCGATCGCTTCCCGGGCCCCCGCGGCGTACCGACGGCGCTACTCGGTCTCGCCGCCGAAGCGCTCCTTGTACGCGGCCAGGTCCTCGTCCGTCAGCTTCGCGAACAGCACCGGGGGAACCGTGAAGGGCGTGCCGGCCGGGACCGCCGTGAGGGACCGCGCCTCCTGCGGCGTCACCCACACGGCCGTGTCGTCCGTCAGGTCGAAGGCCGCGCGCATGGCCGCGGAGGACGTCGGGATGAACGGTTCCGAGACCACCGCGTAGAGGTGGATCAGGTTCATCGCCGTCCGCAGGGTGAGGGCCGCGCCCTCCTTGTTGGTCTTGATCTCCAGCCAGGGGGCCTTCTCCTCCAGGTAGGAGTTGCCGGCCGACCACAGGGCGCGCAGCGAGGCCGCCGCCTTGCGGAACTGGATGGCCTCCATGTGCTCCTCGTACTCCGCGAGGAGACGTGCGATCTCCGTACCGAGCCGCGCCTCGGCCTCGCCCGGCTCGCCGCCCTCCGGGACCGCGTCGCCGAAGCGCTTGCGGGAGAAGGAGAGCACCCGGTTGACGAAGTTGCCCAGGGTGTCCGCCAGGTCCTTGTTCACCGTGGCCGTGAAGTGCTCCCAGGTGAAGGACGTGTCGTCCGACTCCGGCGCGTTCGCCATCATGAAGTAGCGCCAGTAGTCGGCGGGCAGGATCTCCAGCGCGTCGTGCGTGAAGACGCCGCGCTTCTGCGAGGTGGAGAACTTGCCGCCGTAGTAGTTGAGCCAGTTGAAGGCCTTGATGACGTCGACCTTCTTCCACGGCGAGCGGGTGCCCAGCAGGGTGGCCGGGAACATCACGCTGTGGAAGGGCACGTTGTCCTTGCCCATGAACTGGGTGTAGTGGACGTCGGCGTCCGACTCCCACCACCAGGAACGCCAGTCCCGGTGCTCCGGGTCCTGGTCCGCCCATTCCTTCGTCGCGCCGATGTACTCGATCGGGGCGTCGAACCAGACGTAGAAGACCTTGCCCTCGGCGGCCAGTTCGGGCCAGGTGTCGGCCGGGACGGGGACGCCCCAGTCCAGGTCACGGGTGATCGCACGGTCGTGCAGGCCCTCGCTGAGCCACTTGCGGGCGATCGAGGAGGCCAGCACCGGCCAGCTGTCGGCGCGCTCGTCGACCCATGCCTCGACCTCGCCGGCCAGCACCGACTGAAGGAGGAAGAGGTGCTTGGTCTCGCGGATCTCCAGGTCGCTGCTGCCGCTGATCGCGGAGCGCGGGTTGATCAGGTCCGTGGGGTCGAGGACGCGGGTGCAGTTCTCGCACTGGTCGCCGCGGGCCTTGTCGTAGCCGCAGTACGGACAGGTGCCGATGATGTACCGGTCGGGCAGGAAGCGGTCGTCGGCGTTCGAGAACACCTGGCGGATGGACCGCTCCTCGATGAACCCGTTCGCCTTCAGCTCGCGGGCGATCTCCTGCGTGATCTCGCGGTTCTGCGGGGACGAGCTGCGGCCGAAGTAGTCGAAGGCCAGGTTGAAGCCGTCGTACACCGCCTTCTGCGCGTCGTGCGCCTGGGCGCAGAACACGTCGACCGGCAGGCCCAGCTCCTTGGCCGCCAGCTCGGCCGGGGTGCCGTGCTCGTCCGTCGCGCAGATGTAGAGCACGTCGTGGCCGCGCTGGCGCAGATAGCGGGAGTACACGTCCGCCGGGAGCATGGACCCCACCATGTTGCCCAGGTGCTTGATCCCGTTGATGTACGGAAGGGCGCTGGTGATGAGGTGTCGAGCCATCGCGGGCTGCTCCCAAGTCGCTACGTGGGGTGACGACCGTCGGTTTTTGGACCGTCCGTCATCGTCTACGAACCTTGAAATCGTAGCCGACATGGGTGCGCCGCCCGCTTCCCGTTTTTCAGGGGGTGGGAAGCGGGCGGCGTCTTCGAGCGGTCTTTTCCCGGGTCCTCTGGTGGCCCCTACGGGCGCCAGCTCGCCAGGACGCCCTCGTAGACCTCCGCGTCCGTCAGCTCGCGCGGGGTCTCGCCGGCCAGGAAGTGGGCCGTGTTGTCCGTCTTCAGCTTGCGGAGGTAGTCGAAGGCCTTGTTCTCCGGGTCGCCGAAGGCGACGAAGGAGAAGAAGAGCGCGGGGTGGCTCTTCGCGGCGGCCGTGAGGGACTGGGTGGCGGGGGTCTTCGCGTCCGGGGCGCCGTCCGTCTGGAAGATCACCAGGGCGGGGAGGGCGGGGTCCGCGGTCCTGTCGTGGTGACCGGTGACCGCCTCCACCGCCGCGTGGTAGCTCGTACGGCCCATGCGGCCGAGGCCCGCGTGGAGGTCGTCGATCCTGTTCTCGTACTCGGTGAGGGTCAGCTCTCCGGTGCCGTCCACTTCGGTGGAGAAGAAGACGACGTGCACCGTGGCCTCGGGGTCGAGGTGGGCGGCGAGGGCGAGAGCCTGCTCGCCGAGAGCCTGGGCGGAGCCGTCCTTGTAGTACGGGCGCATGGAGGCGGAGCGGTCCAGCACGAGATAGACCTTGGCGCGGGTGCCGGTGAGGCCGTGCTTGTCGAGCACGGTCGCGGCGGCGCTGTACGCGGTGGCGAGAGCGGGCGCGAGCGACGTGACACGGGCGAGGCTCAGGGCGGGGGCCGCTTCGGTCTCGGCTTCGGCTTCGGTCTCGGCGTCGGCGTCGGCGTCGGTCTCGGCTTCGGTCTCGGCGTCGGCGTCGGTCTCGGCTTCGGCTTCGGTTTCGCCTTCGGTTTCGTCGTCGGCGTCCGCCGGGGCCTCGGCTTCGTCGTCGGAGGGGGTGGACGACTCGTTCCGGGCTTCCTCGTCGGCGGCGACCGGCTCGGGTTCGGGCTCGGTCGCGGGCTCGGATGCGGTGGCTACCGGTTCCGGTTCCGGCTCCTTCTCGGCCTCGGGGGCGGGCTCGGGCTCGGTGGTTTCGGCGACGGATTCGGGCGTGGGCTCGGGGGCCGTTTCGGCGACCGGTTCCGGCTTGGGCTCCGGCTCTGACGTGGCCTCGGGTTCCGCCGTGGCCTCGGTGGGTGCCTCGGTCTCGGGTGTGGTGGCTTCCGGCTTCGGGGTGGTCTCCGGTTCCGTTTCCGTGGCCGGTTCCGGCTCTGCGGTGGCTTCCGGTTCCGTGGTCTCGGTGGTCGTCTCGGCGGCAGCCTGCTCTTCGGGCTTCTCTTCCGCCGTCGGCGTGGGCTCGGGGGTCGTTTCGGCGACCGGTTCCGGCTTGGGCTCCGGCTCTGACGTGGCCTCGGGTTCCGCCGTGGCCTCGGTGGGTGCCTCGGTCTCGGGTGTGGTGGCT
>NZ_JBSFXK010000017.1:46836-118548 GCF_053595355.1 Streptomyces sp. NPDC002513
GTGGCCGGTTCCGGCTCTGCGGTGGCTTCCGGTTCCGTGGTCTCGGTGGTCGTCTCGGCGGCAGCCTGCTCTTCGGGCTTCTCTTCCGCCGTCGGCTCCGTCGTCTCCTCCGCCACCGGTTCCGATTTCGGTTCCGTGGTCGTCGGGTGTCGTTCCTCCGTCGGAGTCGCCTGCTTCGGCACCGTCACGTTGTCGAACGCCGCCAACACCAGCTCGTGTGCGTCGTCTCGGCCCGTCGGCTGGGCCGGGACCTCCGCCGACGCCGGAGGCTCGGCCGTGACCGTGACCGTGGCGGCCGGTGCCGATTCCGTGGCCGTCGCCGTCTCCCGCGAGGGCTCCCCCTCGGCGGTACGACCCTTGCGTGAGCGGCCGAACGCGTTCCGTAGGAGAGTGAGAATGCCCATGTGCGCAACCCTTCGCGTGAGTTGATGCCCGAAAATCCCTGGCCAGGACGGACACGTAAGGTTAGCCGCCGAAGGCGCCGATCTTGGGCAGGGTCCAGCCATCGGAAGCGCCGTTGTCAATACCGCTATCTCGCCGTAACCGGCCTCCGTGGACCCCGCCCCGTCCGCGTACCCCTCCCCGTACACCAAACGCCGTACAGATTCCTCTGGTTCGCCGACCGTTCATCTGCCTGCCCCGCTCCCGCACATCCCTCCCCCTAGCGTCACGCCTACACCAAGGGATCGTATGGGGAGAGTAAAGTGCGCAAACTGCTGCCGCTGATCGGAACGCCGTCCGGCTCACATCCCGGCGGCCGGTCCGCCCTGACCTGCCGCTACCGGTGCGGCGACGCCTGTTTCCACGAGGTTCCCAACACCAGCTCCAACGAGTACGTCGGCGATGTCATCGCCGGTGCCCTCAGCCGCCGTTCCGCCCTCCGCGCCGCCGCCGTCGTGACCGTGGCGACCGCCGCCGGTACGGCCGCCGTCTCGGCCGCGGCCCCGCAGGCCCAGGCTGCCACCCCCACCGCGACCCCCACCGCGCCCCCCTCCCGCACCCAGGCCGCCCGCGGCCTTCGCTTCACGCCGGTCGCCCCCAACACCGACGACATCGTCACCGTCCCCGACGGCTACCGCCAGAACGTCGTCATCCGCTGGGGCGACCCCATCCTGCGCGGCGCGCCCGCCTTCGACCCCGAGAACCAGACCGCCGCCGCACAGGCCGGGCAGTTCGGGTACAACAACGACTTCCTCGCGCTCCTGCCGGTCCCCGGCGAGCACCACCGGCAGCTCCTCGTCGCCAACCACGAGTACACCGACGAGGTGATCATGTTCCGGGGGTACGACCCCCAGAACCCCACCCGGCAGCAGGTCGAGGTGGCCTGGGCCGCGCACGGTCTGGGCGCCGTCGTCGTCGAGGAGGACCACAAGACGGGGCGTCTGACCGCCGTGCCCCGCCACCCCCTCAACCGGCGTGTCACCGCCACCACCGAGTTCCGCCTCACCGGGCCCGCCGCCGGTTCGGACCTGCTGAAGACCTCCGCCGACCCGACCGGCCGCACGGTCCTCGGCACCCTCAACAACTGCTCCGGCGGCACCACCCCGTGGGGCACCACGCTGCACGGCGAGGAGAACTTCAACCAGTACTTCGCCAACGCCGGCCGCGCCACCGACAAGCGGTACGGCATCGGCACCGGCGCCACCGAGCGCAAGTGGGAGCGGTTCGACCGCCGCTTCGACGTCGCCCAGGAGCCCAACGAGGTCCACCGCTTCGGCTACGTCGTCGAGTTCGACCCGTACGATCCGTCCTCCACGCCCCGCAAGCGCACCGCGCTCGGCCGCTTCAAGCACGAGGCCGCGACGGTCAGGCTCAGCGAGGACGGGCGGCCGGTCGTCTACTCCGGGGACGACGAGCGGTTCGACTACTTCTACAAGTTCGTCGGCAGCAAGCCCATGCGGCACGGGAACTCCCGGGCCGTGCGCGAGCACAACCTCTCGCTCCTCGACGAGGGGACGCTGTACGTCGCCAAGCTCACCGGCGACTCCCCGGCCTCCGACATCGACGGCAGCGGCAAGCTGCCCGGTGACGGCGAGTTCGACGGTTCCGGGGTCTGGATCCCGCTGGCCACCGCGACCGCGCACGGGGCCGTCTCGCACGTCGAGGGCATGACCGCCGAAGAGGTCTTCGTCTTCACCCGGCTGGCGGGCGACAAGGTGGGTGCCACCAAGATGGACCGGCCCGAGGACATCGAGCCCTCCCCGCACACCGGCAAGGTGTACGTCGTCCTCACCAACAACACCAACCGCGGCAAGGCCGGCAACGCGCCGGCGGACGAGGCCAACCCGCGCAACGCCAACAAGCACGGGCACATCCTGGAACTCACCGAGCGCCACAGCCGGCCCGAGAGCACCACGTTCGCCTGGTCGCTCTTCCTCGTCGCCGGTGACCCGGCCGATCCCGCCACCTACTTCGCCGGGTACCCCAAGGACCGGGTCAGCCCCATCTCCTGCCCGGACAACGTCGCCTTCGACCCGCACGGCAACCTGTGGATCGCCACCGACGGCAACCAGCTCGGCTCCCACGACGGCCTGTTCGGCGTCGCCACGCGCGGCGACCGGCGGGGTGAGCTGAAGCAGTTCCTGACCGTGCCCACCGGCGCGGAGACCTGTGGTCCGATCGTCCAGGACCGGCGTGTGCTCGTGGCCGTGCAGCACCCGGGAGAGATCGACGGCGCGACCGTCGAGACGCCGGCCAGCACTTGGCCCGACGGCTCCGGCAAGATCGTCCGCCCCGCCGTGGTCGCGGTGTGGCGGGCGGACGGCAGTGACATCGGAGTCTGACCGACCGCGGGAGTCCGACAGGCTCCCCGGGAGGCCGACGGGCACCCGGGGAGCCGTCGGACAAGGGGAACCGTCCGGCAGGGGGAGCCGGTTCGGGCAGGGGGATCAGTGCGGCGACGCGATCGCCCGGGCCGCCGCCACCTCCTGCCGCAGCGGTTCCAGGATGCTGTCCGCCGGGCCGGTGAGGTCCGTGCGGACCGCGACCAGGACCTCCGTCTCCCGCAGGCTCTCCGACAACTCCCGCAGTTGCAGGGCGACCTGCGCGATCTCGGCCGGGGACGGCGGTGGCGCACCGTGTCTCACCCGCACCCGTGCCGCCGTCGTCGCGTCCACGATCCGTTCCACGGCGACGACCAGCGGCCACCAGGCGGCGGCCCGGCGCCCGGTCGGCGGCGGCTCGGTCAGTGCCCGCTGGAACTCCGTACGGATGGCGGACAGGTCGCGGTACAGGCGGCGCCGCATGCGGGCGCGTGCCGCCGGGTCGGCGGTCTCGCCGAACGCGTTCTCCACGTACTGCGCGGTGTCGGCGACCGCGTTCGCGAGTCGGGCGCCGACCCGGGTGTGCCAGCTCTCCGGCCACAGCAGATAGCCGGCGAGGAGTGCGATCGCACTGCCGATGAGCGAGTCGACCAGCCGGGGCACCAGCAGCGCGGTGCCCAGGTGGTTCAGGAAGTCCGACTGCACCAGGATCACCGGCGTCATCGCGGCGGTCTGGTGGCCGAACCCGCGTGGACTGAGCGCCGGGATGAGCGGGGCGAGGACAGCGAGGGCCGCCACGGTCCACCAGCCGGGCGGGAACGCGGCCAGCACCACGGCGGCCACCACCAGGCCCGCCACGGTGCCCACCGCGCGCAGCATTGCCCGGGAGAAGACCGAACCGAAGTCGGGTTTCAGGACGAGGGTGACGGTGAGGGCGACCCAGTACGAGCGCGGGACCGCAACCAGGGACACCAGGGTCTGGGCGAGGCCGATGCACAGGGCGAGGCGCAGACCGTAGCGCCAGGAGGCGCCGGAGAGGAGGAGGTTGCGGGCCGCGCGGTAGGCGCGGACGCGGAGGGAGGCGGGTCGGCCGAGGCGGTCGACGATGCTGCGCGGGTCGACGTTTCGGGCCGTGACGACCTCGGCCGCGTGGCGCAGCGCCTGGTCGATCGCGCGTCCCGTCTCCCCGACCGGATCGGGCAGTTCGAGGGGGAAGGGTCCCCGCTGATCGGTGTCTACGGCGTCGGCGAGGCGGCGTACGGCGTCGCGCGCCTCGTCCGGCAGCGGCTTGCCGTACCGGTGGGCGGCCGGGGCGGCCTCCACGATCGGGGTGAGCGCGTTCAACTGGGCGAGCAGACGCACCAGGTCGGGGCTGCGACCGTGCTCGCGGGTGCGCCGGGCGAGGATGAGGTCGTACGCCTGGTTGAGGGCCCGGGTGACGTCGAAGCGGGCGGTGTCGTACGTGTCCGTCCCGCACGCGGCGAGCAGTTCGGCCACCGAGCGGTAGGCGGCGGCGACCGAGGTCCGCTCCGGTACGCGTGAGCGCAGCGGCCAGGAGAGCAGGCCGAGGGCGAGGACGAGCAGCCCGCCGCCGTTTATGAGCAGGGGCGGGAGCCACCAGTGGCCCGGCAGCGGGAGCCCCGCGCCGATCACGGTGTCGAGGAGCAGCACCAGCCCGGAGGCGGAGGCGACCGCGCCGATCGTGGAGATCATTCCGGAGATCAGCGCGACCACGGTCAGGGCGGTGACCGCGAGCCAGCCCTGGCCGAACACCAGCGTGCCCACGGTGATACCGACGGCGCCGAAGAGCTGGGGGACCGCGATGTTGAGGATACGCATGCGGTAGGCGTCCGCGGTGTCCGCGAGGATGGCGGACAGGGAGCCGATGGACGCGAGCGCTCCATAGGCGGGCCGGCCCGTCGCGAGTCCCAGCGCCAGGGGGAGGGCTACCGCGATCGCGGCGCGGGCGACGGCGGGCCGGTTGACCGGTGCCCGCTGCGGTTGGAGGTTCCTGACCAGCCAGTCGGGAGGCGTGAGGCCGATGGGGAACTCGCGAGACATGCCCTCATTATGGTCGTTCACCACGGGCATTTGTTCGGATGGGCCCAGGGGCCGACCGGGCAGCCCCTCAGGTGTGCCGGCGGAGGGTGCGGAAAGCGGCGTGGTCCTCGATGGGCTGGATGCCGGAATCCCTCCTCATGCCGGGGCTCCCTCAGTGAGGGAGCCCCGGGGGAAGGGGCGTCCACGCGGCCGTCGTCACAAGGTGTCGCGGGTGCCGCCGGGGGGCTGCGGCGTGCGTTCCGCGCGCTCCACCGCGACCAGGGACCAGATCACGAAGGCCCCGATGGCGATGGCGATGACCGACCAGACCGGGGCGTACGGCAGGAACATGAAGTACTCGACCATGTACAGGGCCGCCAGGCCCACACCGATCCAGCGCGCCCACTCCCGGCCCTGGAGCACGCCCCAGCCCGTGACCGCGAAGAGGGCGCCGATGACCACGTGGGTCCAGCCCCAGGTGGTGAGGGTGAACCCGTACACATAGTTGCCGACACGGGCGTAGACGTCGTTCGTGGCGATGCCGGCGATGCCGTTCAGCACGCCCAGGATGCCGCTGACCAGCATCAGGACACCGGCGAACGCCAGGCCGCCGGTGGCCCAGGCCGTGTGCTTCGCGTGCGGGGTGGTGCGTGCGGGGTGCTGGACCATGGGGGGCCGCCTCCTCGGGACCTCGGGACCTTCACCCGCAGGTTCGCCCGTACGCCGGCGTCGCGCAGGGTGGTGTAGGCCGAACGGGTGGTCGCGCTGATCCGGGGCGACAGCCGTGAACGCCCCCGCACGCCCGGCGGCGGACCGCGTCAGGCTCTCACGCGCGGCGGCTCCTCGGTCGGAACTGACGCGGGCGCTGCGGACGCTCGCCGGCGTCGCACGTACAGACCCGTGAGCCAGGCGCCCAGCGCGACCGCGAGGCCGACGCCCATCAGCACCCAGGAGACCAGGCGGAGGGTCTCGGTGAGCGCGTCGTAGACCGCGCCGGCCGCCGGGTGCGAGACGTCCGGCGGGAGGTCGGCCAGTGTCATCCGGCGGCCCACCGCGATCGCCACGGCGAGCAGTGCGGCGCCCAGGGCCGTGCCGAGTCCGGTCGCGAGCACGGCCCGGCGGCGCGAGACGGAGACGAGGATGCCGGTCAGGGCGAAGCAGGCCGAGGCGACGGGAAGCCAGAAACCGGCGACTTCGAGCACGTGGAACCCCTTCCGGAACGTCGTCAGGTCCTTCGACTGCAGCAGGGTGATCTCCGTGTGGGAGACCGGGATGCGGCCCGCGAACGGGACGTGTTCGTCGGCGAGTTGCCGTTTCATCCGCTCGGTGGCGGGGGCCAGGTCAAGGGTGACGGGGCTGTCGTCGTCCTCGCGCAGGGCGCGTATCACGGCGTCGTGGGCGCTGAGGTTCGCGGTGTCCCAGGCGGAGCGGAAGGCCTCGGTGGCGGTGAACGAACGGACCGCCTCGTGGACGAAGGCGTGCACGGATCCCTGGAGGGGCGCTCCGACGTGCACCTCGCGCATGATGCCGTCGGTGACGGCGCTGGCGATGGCGTCCCGCACCTGGGCGTCGGAGGCGAGCGGGGCGGTGGTGGCGGCATAGCGGGCGCTGTCCTCGATGCCGTACTTCGCCCACATGGCGAGGACGCCGAGCGGCACGAGCAGGCACGCGAGGCCGACCAGCACGGCGGAGAGAAGGCTCCGGACACGTCGAGGCACGTCACCAGCGAACCGTGCCCGGGCACGCTGTGCGAGCGATATGCCTGCAAATGGGTGGATATGACAAACCGATGGGTGGCTGGTGGGGGCGGGGCGCCCTGCCCGGGCCGCATCCGCTCCGGTGGAGGGTTCGCCCGAACGGGTGTTATCTGGTGGGTGGGGAGAGGAACGGTCCGGCATCCGGCAGGGGAGAAGTCCGTGGGCCGGCCCGCCGGGTCCTCTCCCGTTTCCAGGGCTCCTCGACCGGCGCCCGGGAGCGGAATCCGTCCCGGGTGACGGGTGAGTGAGGGAGACGCATGAGGCCCCGGCGCCCGGCGCGGGCCACTTCACCGGGGTCTCGTGCGCCAAGCGAGGGCGGCCACCCGCGTGTTCGCTCCCGCCCGGCGGGTGGCTGGAGCCCGTCGGGCGGGAGCGGGTGAGCCGGAGGCCCCCGGCTCACCGGGCGGGGAGAGGGCCGTAGCCAGGCGGTCCGTGGCCCGTCGCCTGTCGGCCGTCGCCCGTCAACTGTCGCCTGCCACCTGCCGCCTGACGGCCGTCAGCCGTCAGCCGTCAGCCGTCAGGAGACTCTGTGGCCCGCCGCGTCCTCGTGCGTGTAGTAGCGGTAGAAATTGAACGCGAAGAAGGCCACGGCGACCGCGAGAGAGACGCCCGTCGAGCGCAGCACGCTGTCGCCGGTCTGGCTGTACAGGAAGCCGAACGCGATGCCGGCGAACGCCGCCCACAGCACCGCGTGCAGTTCACGCCGCAGCCGGGACGCCACCATCAGCATCCCCACGCACACCGCCGCGAACACGATCGCGCACACGAAGCCGAACAGGATGTTCCAGCCGGTGATGGGGCCGGCGGCACGGCGGTTGGCGGCGGCCCAGTAGCCGTAGAGGAGCCCGAGGACGACGGGCACCGCCACTCTCGCCACCGTGTGCGCGCGGTGGTCGAAGAGGTCCGGCGGGCGGTACCGCATGACCGGCCCGCGAGACGGGGTGACAGGTACGCGCGAGGTCCCTGACGCGGGTGTCGCGTGAGTCATGGGAGCACTCCTCTCTTCTCCTGGCCCCCGTACTCCAGGGCACACCTGGCCCGCGCGCCGGGCAAGTCGGGATGCGCGGGCCCCCGGGCCGTGTTTCGCTGGGGCTCATGAGGATCGTGCTGTTCGGCGCCACGGGCATGGTGGGCGGCCGGATCGCCACGGAGGCGACGCAGCGCGGGCACCGGGTCACGGCCGTGAGCCGTTCCGGCCAGTCGCCCGTGCCGGGCGTGACCGCCGCCGCGGCGGACGCCTCGGACCCGGGGAAGGTGGCGTCCCTGGTGGCCGGGGCGGACGCGGTGGCCAGCGCGTGCGCCCCGCCGCGGGACGGTCCGGAGCCCCTGGAACCGTTCCTCGCCCTGAACCGCGCCCTCGTGCGGGGCCTACGGGACGCCGGGGTGCGGCGGTTCGTCGTGGTCGGCGGCGCCGGCAGCCTGGAGGTCGCCCCCGGAGAGGAACTCTGCGACCAGCCGGACTTCCCCGAGGCGGTCCGGCCCGAGGCGCTCGCCCACCGCGCGGCCCTGGAGTACTTCCGCACCCTCGACGACCTGGACTGGACGTATGTCTCGCCCGCCGCCGAGATCGCGCCCGGCGAGCGCACGGGCCGTTTCCGGGTGGGCGGTGACACGCTGCTCACCGACGCGGACGGCATGAGCCGGATCAGTGCCGAGGACTACGCGGTCGCGTTCGTCGACGAACTGGAGCGGGGCGCGCACCCGCGCGCCCGTATGTCGGTCGCGTACTGACCACGCGGAAGGGCGGTGCCGGTGCCCACCAGGCGACCACCCCACGACGGTGCGCCGGCCTCCGGGGCCGGGCCGCCGCCCCCGCAGGAGCACCCCAGCGGCCCGCTCCCCGCCGCCCTTGCTCCGGGCGCCGCTGTCTCCCACGCCCCCGCCGGACTCCTCCGTGCGCGGTTTGCGCGGCCCTCCGGGGCCGGCGCCCTGGTGCACGGGCATGCGCAGCTGCTGCGCGTGCGCGGACGCAGTGTCGCCTGGCTGCCGCCCCTCGTCCTGCTGCTCGCCATCGCCGCGCTCGACTGGGCCACCGCCGGTGACTTCCGCACCATCTCCTGGGTCGTGCTGGTGCCCGGCGTCGCGGCCGCGATCTGCGGACTGGGGGGCACCGTCGCCGCCGCGGTCCTCGCCGTCGTCACCTACGAGCTGGAGGACCACGCCTGGCCGCATCAGTTCCGGACGGGACTGCCCGACCTCATCCTCGTCGTCCTGGGCGGGCTGCTGGCCGTGCTGGCCTGCGCGGTGCGGCTGCGCGGCGAGCGGCGCATGCTGCACATGGAGGACATCGCCGAGACCACCCGGCGCGCGGTGCTGCGCCCGCTGCCGGCCGGCTGGGGCGGCCTCGACCACGCGGCGGTCTACCTCGCCGCCGACAGCGTCGCCCGCGTCGGCGGCGACTTCTACGACATCCAGCCCGGCCCCTGGGGCACCCGTGTTCTGCTCGGTGACGTCCAGGGCAAGGGCCTCGGCGCGGTCGAGGCCGCGGCGGCGCTCCTCGGCACCTTCCGCGAGGCGGCCTACCACGAGCCGCTCCTCGGCACGGTCGCCGACCGGCTGGAGGCCCGGATGCTGCGGCACGTCCGCTACGGCGCGGCGATCGGCCGGGACGAGGGCGACCGCTTCGCGACCGCCGTGCTGTTCGGCTTCCCGCCGGCCGACCCCTCGCACGTGGAGTTCCTCAACTTCGGGCACGAGCCGGCGCTGGTGGTCACGCCCGGCGGGATACGGTCCCTGCCGTGCGGCGGGCGGCTGCCGCTGGGCTTCGGCGACCTGGACGGCCCGCCGGCCGGCCCGCTGCGCGTACCGTTCACCCCCGGCGAGACGCTGCTGCTGGTCACGGACGGGGTGTCCCAGGCCCGGGACACCACCGGGTGTTTCTACCCGCTGCGCGACCAGGTGGCGCGCGCGGTGGCCGAGGACCCGCGTGCCGCCGAGCCCGTCCGGCTGGTGGGCCTGGTCCGCGACGGCACGCTGCGCCACTGCGCGGGCCGCCTCGACGACGACACGACGATCTTCGCGCTACGACGACCGGGCGCGCCCGGCGGTGCGTGAGCGCCGCCTCACCCCCGTGCCGCACAACCCGGGCCATAGGCGGGCGTTTGTTGTTCCTCCGTCGCAGCTTTGCAGGCGCAGCGGTTACCGTGCTGACGTACGTGAACGATCGGGGAGGGAACGATGCCCGGAACCGTGCTGCTGCTCGCGGCCTCACCGGCGGGCAAGGGATGCCTGGTGGACGCGGCCTCCGTGCTCCCGGTGCTCGCGGCCGTCGCCCCGCCGGTGCTGTCCGGCACGGACACGGCGAACGTGGTCGAACTCGCGGACCCGCTGGAGCCGCAGGCGGTCCTCACCCGGCTACGGGCCGCCGCGGCCGTGCCCGGTCCGCTGACGGTGTTCCTCGTCGGGCAGCTCCAGCTCGACCGCCGCGAGCACCTGCCCCACCTGGCGCTCGCCCGCACCACCCCGGCGACCGTGCGCTACACGGGGTTCCCCTGGCACTGGTTCCGCGAGGAGCTGCGGCTGCGGCCGCCCGGTACGACGACGGTGTTCGCGGATCTGCACGCCGACGCGGAGACCTGGCGGCACCTGCGGACCCGGCCGCTGGACTGCGGCCCGGCGGTTCTTCTCTACGGCCGGGTCGCGCCGCCGCCCCCGCGCCGTGCGCTGGCCACGCCGGCGTACATGAAGGCCATGGCGACGCTCCTGCGCAGCGGCCACCGTCCGGACCCGGCGACCCTCCACCACCAGGCCCTCACCCGGGCGCTCGCGGAGACGGGCGCGGAGGGGGACCTCGTCCTGGCCCCGGTCGTGAACTCCCCGGCCCCGCACCGGCCGTGGCACACCCCGCCCGCGGCATACGCCCCGCCCGCCGGGCAGCCGACGCACCCCGCGCACCCCGAGCGGTACCCGTCCCCGGGACAGACCGCCGACACCCCTCGGACCGTCGAGGCCGCACGGCACGCCGAGCCCTCGCCCGCCCCCCGGACCTCCCCGCCCGCCGTTCCGCCCCAGGCCACCGTCCCGCCGCCGCCCGCCGATGCGCCCCAGGCCGCTGTCCCGCCGCGGGCCGCCGGTGCCGGTGCGCCGCCGTCCGCCGTCCTGCCGCAGGCCGTGGGTGCCGGTGCGCCCGATGCCGGAGTGCTGCCGCAGGCCGCCGTTCCGCCCCAGGCCACTGTCTCGCCGCAGGCCGCCGGTGCCGGTGCGCCGCCGTCCGCCGTCCTGCCGCAGGCCGTGGGTGCCGGTGCGCCCGATGCCGGAGTGCCGCCGCAGGCCGCCGGTGCGCCCCGGGCCACCGTCCCGCCGCAGACCGCCGGTGCCGGTGCGCCCGATGCCGTGGTGCCGCTCCCGGCTCCCGTCCCGGCGGCCCCGGGCCCGGACCCCCACACCGCGCTCACGGCCGCCGTACAGGACGGCAGGCACGCGGAGGCGGCGGCGCTCGCCGCGCTGTGGGAGCAGGCCGCGCTGCGGGAGCACGGGGCCGGCTCCGAGAAGGTGCTGCACTGGATGGAGGTCCGCGCCGACCTCGCGATGCTCGCGGGCGACCCCGGCCGCAGCTGTGAGACCTGGCTGGCGGTCGCCGCCGCCCGCCTTTCGGCCGGTCAGGCGCCCGAGGACCCGGCGGTGGAGGCGGCCGTCGACCGCGCCCACCACCAGTGGGGCCGTATGCGCGACACGGCCCGGGCCCGCGAACTGGGCCGGGATCTCGCCGAGTTGCGGGAACGGGTGCCGGGACGCCGCGAAGGCGCCCTGCACCACGTCCAGGAGCACCTTCGCCGTCTGAGGGCCGGGCTTCAGACCCAGCCGTGACGGGGACGGGGCGGGCCCGCGCGGCGCGCCGGCCCGGGAGGACGGCGTACGTCCCGCCCCGTGCGGGCGACGACCGCGTCAGGCGACCGACACGTGCGCCAGGGCCGCCGACACCAGCGTGCGGACACCGGGGACGAGGGTGGACAGGTCGGGGGCGAAGAGAGGGCTGTGGTTGCTCGGGACCGCCGCGAACCTCTCCATGAGGTCCGCGCCCGGTGCCGCCTCCCACACCTCGGCCGGAGTGCTCGTCACGAACCAGTACGCGTACGGGATCCCGTCCGCCGCCAGGTGCGGGAAGTCCTCGCTGCCCATCGCCGGTCCCGGGTCGAAGACCGTGGCCGCGCCGAACACCTCCCCGTGCGCGGCGGCCACCCGGCCGTCGGCGGCGGAGTCGTTGACCGTGACCGGGAAGTCGGCGCCGACGGTCACCTCCGGCTCGCGCGGGCAGCCCGCGGCCAGGCACTCGCCCGCCGCGATGCGCCGGATCGCGGCGATCATGCGATCGCGCACCTCGGCCGACTGCGTGCGCAGGTTCAGGGCGATGCGCGCCTCGGACGGAATGATGTTGTGCCGGGTGCCCGCCTCGATCCGGCCCACCGTCAGCACCGCGGAGTCACGTGCCGCGATCTCCCGGCTGACGACGGTCTGCAGCCGGGTGACGAGATACGCGGCCGTCACCACGGGGTCCACGGTCGACTCCGGGCGCGAGCCGTGGCCGCCCCGGCCGTGCACGACGATGTCCACGTCCGTCGAGGCGGACAGGATCAGACCCGGGCGGTGCGCGTAGAGCCCGGCCGGGCCCGGGGCCGCGTGCTGGGCGAGCAGCACACCGGGGCGCGGGAAGCGCTCGTACAGCCCGTCCGCGACCATCGCCCGGGCGCCCTCGCCGGACTCCTCGGCGGGCTGGCCCACCACCAGCAGCGTGCCCGACCACGCGTCGCGCCCGGCGGCCAGCGCCCCCGCCGCGCCCGCCAGCCAGGTGACGTGCAGATCGTGTCCGCA
This sequence comes from Streptomyces sp. NPDC002513, assembly GCF_053595355.1. Taxonomy (NCBI): domain Bacteria; kingdom Bacillati; phylum Actinomycetota; class Actinomycetes; order Kitasatosporales; family Streptomycetaceae; genus Streptomyces; species Streptomyces sp. NPDC002513. The sequence goes on from NZ_JBSFXK010000017.1 coordinate 59,204, forward strand.
GGCGTGCATCACGCCCGGTACCTCGGAGGCATACGGAAGGCCCGTCTCCTCGGCGACCGGCAGCGCGTCCATGTCGGCGCGCAGCAGCACGATGGGCCCGTCGCCATTGCGCAGCACCCCGACGACCCCGGTGCCGCCGACGCCCTCGGCGGTCTCGTACCCGGCCGTGCGCAGCCGCTGCGCGAGCCTTCCCGCGGTCCGGTGCTCGCGCAGGGACAGCTCGGGATGGCGGTGCAGATCCCGGTACCAGTCCTCCAGGTCCGGCACGGGGAGGTCGGCGGTGAGGTCCAGCGCGGTACGTGCGGCGGGAGAGGTCACGGGGCCAGCGTAAGCGGCGGCGCGCCGGGCAGCCCGGCTACCGGGTGCGTGCGTCCTGCGGGGGGATGTGCCGGACCTGTTGGGGCGGCTTCGGCTGGGCGGCCCGTGCCGGGCCCGCGTTGGCCGCGGTGACCAGGGCGGCCACGGCGACGACGGCCGCGCCGAATCCCCTGAGGTAACGCGCGCGTGTGCGTCCGTGGAGCACGGAAGGGCGTCCGGGGAGCACGAGAAGGTGTCCGGGCACGACAGCCGACCTCGCAATGACAACGACGGATTAAGCACGTTTAACGTGGCTCCTAACCTAGGGGGTGCAGCCGCGAGACGGAAGTAGGTGCCCGTTGACGGGAATTCAGAAAGCGGACGCCTCAACCGCGCCTGCTGGCATGATTGATCACATGGTGAAGCGGGACGACCCGGAGACCATCGGTCGCAGGGTGCAGCGGCTCCGGCACGAACAGGGACTGACCCAGCGGCAGCTGGCCGAGCCCGCCTACACGCCCGCGTACATCTCCACGTTGGAGGCCGGCCGGGTCCGCCCCTCCGACGAGGCGCTGCGGCACATCGCCGAGCGGCTCGGCGTCGCGTACGAGGAACTGGTGACCGGCCGTCCGGCCCATCTCGCCACCGCCCTGCGGCTCAGGCTGACCGACGCCCAGCGCACCCTGGCCGACGGGGAGGCCGAGGCCGCCGCCGAGCAGTACGGCGCGCTGCTGGCCGAGGCCGAGACGCACGGACTGGACACCGAGCAGGCGGCCGCGCTGCTCGGGCTCGGCGAGTGCGCACTGGAGCTGGGCGACCTCACCACGGGCCGGCGGTACTTCGAGCGGGCCGAGACGTGCCTGGCCGACGCACCGCTGCCGAGCCGGGTCCCGGCGCTGCGCGGGCGTGCCGTCTCCCACTATCTCGCCGGTGAACTCCGGTACGCCTGCTATCTGCTGGAGTCCACCCTCGACGAGCTGAACCGCTCCGGACTGCACGACCCGGACGCCCTGCTGCTGCTCTACGCGAGCGCCATCGGCCCGTACATGGACATGGGCGCGCAGGTGCGGGCGGCCCAGGCGGCCGAGTTCGCGCTGGCGCTCGCGCCGCAGGTCAAGGACCCCGCGCTGGTGGCCCGTATGCACCGGTCGGTGGCCCGCACGCTCCTCGCGGAGGGACGCGTCGCCGAGGCGGACGTCAACCTCGCCAAGGCGGCCGAGCTGTACCGGCAGTTGCGGATCCGCACCGAGCTGGCCAACTGCCACTGGATGCGCGGCTATCTGTACGCCCAGAACGGCGAACTGAAGCGTGCGGAGGGCGAGTTGCGCGAGGCGCTGGCCATGCTCGCCGAGCAGCGGGCAGCCCTCTACAGCAGCCAGGTCGCGGTGGAGCTGGCGGATGTGCTGCACCGGCGCGGGAGGTCCGGGGAGGCCGCGGAGCTGCTGAACGGCGTCCTCGGCGACATCGGCCCCGAGCGGGGCGCCGTGCACTCGGCCGCCGCGCACCGCCTCCTCGGCATCATCGCGGAGGACGCCCGCGACACGGAGGCCGCGGAGGAGCACTATGTGCGGGCGCTCAGCCTGCTGGAGCGGGCGGGCGCGGCGGGCGACCTGGCGGACCTGTGCCGTCTGCTGGGCGATCTGCTGCGGCGCACCGGCCGGGTGGAGGCGGCCCTGGACGCCTACCGCACGGGCCTCGGCCACCGCACGGCCCCGGGCACCACGACCCTCGGCCCGGCCCCGGCACAGCCCCCGCTCTGACCCCGCCCCACGGTGTCACGGCGCCGCTGTGAACCCTCCCGGCGGGGGCCGTCCCGCGCCCGCTCCGGTCCCGCCTCACGGTGTCACGATCGCGAACTCCTCTTCCGGGCGCGTCACATACGAGAACAGCCGCTTCAGCAGCCCCCGGTCCCCCTCCGTCTCGATGCCCGCGAGGCCGCTGCCCGTGAGCAGGCCCAGCAGTTCGGGGCGGGTCAGGGTGAGGGTCAGTCCCGCGTGCGGCTTCGGTGTGCGGTGCAGCGGCAGGCTGCGGTGGGTGAGGGCGCCGTGCTCCAGGTTGAGGCGGTGCCGGCGCTGCTCGTCGCTCACGACCAGGTCGATGATCAGCCGCGGCTCCCGCGCCGCGCGGGGCCCGTCGACGCGGACCGCGATGGCGTCGAGCAGCATGCTCACGGTGAGCGCCGACGTCATCCCGGCCGTGTCGGCGGCGATGCCCGCGCTGCCCGTTCCCTCGCGCAGTTCCAGAGCGCCGGACAGATAGATGTTGCGCCAGGGCCCGTTCTCGGACCCGTGCCCGAGGCGCTCGTACACGCCCGCCAGCAGCTCCTTCGTCTCCTCGTCGTCCGGGTCGGCGAAGACGAGGTGGTTGAGGAGGGTCGCGGCGAAGCGCAGGTCACCGGAGCCGGCGTAGCGGCGGGCTGCCGCGCGCATCGCCTCCGGGCCGCCCGCCACCTGGACGTACCGCCGGGCGAGGGCGGCCGGCGGATGCTCCCACAGGTGCGCGGGGTTGCCGTCGTACCAGCCCAGATACCGCTGGCAGACGGCTTTGACGTTGTGGTTCAGGGACCCGTAGTAGCCGCGCGCGTGCCAGGCGCCCTCCAGCGCGGGCGGCAGCCGCAGCTCCTCCGCGATCTCCGCGGCCGTCAGACCGCTGTTGAGCAGCCGCAGCGTCTGGTCGTGCAGATACGCGTACAGGTCCCGCTGCTCGGCCAGCAGCCGGACCACGTTCTCGTGCCCCCAGGTCGGCCAGTGGTGCGAGGCGAAGGCCACGTCGTAGGCGTCACCGAAGAAGTCGATGGCCTCGTCGAGGTGGTGGGACCATGCGCGGGCGTCGCGGACGGGGGCGCCGCGCGGGGTCAGGATGTTGTGCAGGGTGTGCGTGACGTTCTCGGCCAGGCACAGCGCGCGCCGCTCGGGGAAGAGGAAGTTCATCTCGGCGGGCGCCTCGGTGTCCGGGGTCAGCTGGAACACGATCGGCACGCCGTCGACGGTCTCCCGCTGCCCGGTGTGCGTGATGTCGAGGGTCGGCGGGACGAGGGTGACCGTGCCGGTGGACAGCGCGGTGCCGAGACCCGTGCCGATGTGCCCGGCGGGACCCTTCGGCAGCCGGGTGCCGTGCATGAAGGCGGCGCGGCGGGCCATCGCGGGCCCCGCGAACACGTTCTCGCTGACCGCGTGCTCCAGGAACCCGGCGGGCGCGAGCACCGGCACCCCCGCCTCCTCCTCGCGCGGCAGCACCCCCCGGGCGCCCCCGAAGTGGTCGACGTGGCAGTGGGTGTAGACGAGCGCGGTGACGGGCCGCCGCCCGCGATGGTGCCGGTACAGGGCGAGGGCGGCCGCCGCGCACTCGGCGGAGATCAGCGGATCGACGACGACCACGCCGTCCCTGCCCTCGACGAGGGTCATGTTGGCCAGGTCGAGCCCGCGCACCTGGTAGACGCCCTCGGTCACCTCGTACAGCCCCTGACGCGCGCACAGCTGCGACTGCCGCCACAGGCCGGGATGCGCACTGTCGGGACAGTCCCCGTCGAGGAACCCGTACGCGTCCCCGTCCCACACCACCCGCCCGTCCCCGTCCGTCACCACCCCCGGTACCAGGGCGGCGATGAAGCCGCGATCGGCGTTCTCGAAGTCGGTCCGGTCCTCGAAGGGCGGCAGACCGTCACGGGGCGCGGCGTCCATGGGGCCAGCTTCGGCGCGCCGGATGCCGGGGGCCAGCGGTGGGGGACCGTTCGAGGCGACCGCGCGTCCCCCGTCGTGGAGCGGGTGGGTCACTCGTCCTCGCCCTCGTCCTCCTCCCCTTCGAAGAAGTCCCCGATCTCGTCGACCGCTTCGGCCGCGACCAGCCCGCCGACGACACCGACGGCCAGCCCCGCCGCACCCGCGGCGACCGCCGTGCCGATGCCGGGTCCGGAACGGTGACCGCCGTGATGGTCGTCGTAGCGGCTTGCGTGAGGGTCGCCGTAGTGGCCGCCGTAGGGCCCGCCGTGTCCGCCCTGGTCGCCGGCGTACGGAGGGGGGACAGGGGCCCCGTACACCGCCCCCGGTCCGTACGCGGCCCGGTGGTCGATCAGTTGTCCGATCCAGGCGTCGACTTCCGCGTTCCAGTCGCGGGTGCGGGCCTCGTGATGGCCGGCCGTGAAGCGGGTGAGGGCGTCGTGGCCCGAGGAGAAGAGACCGCCGCGCTTGTCGGCCTCAAGGACGATCTCCACGCCCTCGGGGGAGGCGAGGAAGGTCAGCTCGATCTCGTTCACCGCGTGCGCGTACCGCGGGGCGGGGGTCAGCTCGATCTCCTGGTAGAAGGGAAGCTGCTGGCCGGTGCCGCCGATGCGGCCGTACTCCAGATCGGCCGAGCGGAAGCCGAAGCCGAGCTGTCCGAAAGCCTCCAGGACCGCCTCCTGGACCGGCAGCGGGCCCACCGCCAGCGGGTCCAGGTCGCCCTTGTCCCTTGCGCCGGCCACCGCCAGCTCCGTGCGCACGCCGAGGACGATGCCCAGCCGCTGCCCGTACAACTCGGTGACCGGTGTCTCCCAGGGCAGGGGCACGCTGAACGGGACGCCGCGCTGCTCCTCCTCGCCGAGGCGGAAGCCGCCGCCCACCGTGAACCGTGCGAAGGGGACCGCACCCTCGCTCTCGCCCTCCTCGTGCTCCCGCTCCACGCGTGCGACCAGCTCGAGCCCGATGTGCTCGATCTCCACGGCCGAACCGCCGCCGCGCAGGTGCACCTGCCCGGACAGTGCCCCGCCGGGCAGCGCCGCGCCGCCGTCCAGGACCGTGTCCACCGAGGGGCCTCCCACACCGATCGCCCCGAGCAGCCGTTTGAACACCATGCCGGTGTCGCTCCTTCACTGATCGCCTTCGTCGTCCGTTCCCACCGGTCGGCGCCCGCTCGTGCCGTGCGCCGACCCGCTGCCCGTTGAACCGGCCACGGAGGTAAAGAAGTTCCCAAGTTCCCCGGTGAAGTCCGTAAGTCACCCGTACGGAGGATGAGTTGCGGGTCACGAGGGGCGTGTGCGGCTCGGTCCGGAGAGCCGAGCCTTTACTGCGACTTTCTTGCAAGTAGCAGGAATAAGCAGCAAGGTGGGATCGCAGTACCCGGAGAAGCAGGGGATTGCAGCACCCGCGAAGAAAGGCCCCACTCCATGCCCCCGTCCTCCTCCCGGATGCGGATGCCCATCACACGGCAGGAGTGGGGCCGGCTCGGCGGGATGGCCGCCTTCGTCCTGACGCTGCACGTCATCGGATGGTTCACGCTCGTCGGGATCGTCGCGCCCGAGCACTACAAGGTCGGCGCCGACTCCTTCGGCATCGGTATCGGCGTGACCGCGTACACACTGGGGATGCGGCACGCCTTCGACGCCGACCACATCGCGGCGATCGACAACACCACCCGCAAGCTGATGGGCGAGGGGCAGCGTCCGCTGTCGGTCGGCTTCTGGTTCTCGCTCGGCCACTCCAGTGTCGTCTTCGTGCTGGCCCTGCTGCTCTCGCTCGGTGTGAAAACGCTCGCCGGTCCGGTCCGCGACGACGGCTCCGAGCTGCACAACGTCACGGGAATCGTCGGAACGACGGTCTCCGGTACCTTCCTCTACATCATCGCCGCCATCAACCTCGTCATCCTGGCGGGCATCTGGAAGGTCTTCCGGCAGATGCGGTCGGGCCGGTTCGACGAGGCGGCCCTGGAGCAGCAGCTCGACAACCGCGGCTTCATGAACCGCCTCCTCGGCCGCGTGATGAAGTCGATCAGCAAGCCGTGGCAGATGTATCCGCTGGGCCTGCTCTTCGGGCTGGGTTTCGACACCGCGACGGAGATCGCGCTCCTCGTCCTGGCCGGTTCGGGTGCGGCCTCGGGGCTGCCCTGGTACGCGATCCTCTGCCTGCCCGTCCTGTTCGCGGCGGGGATGTCGCTGCTCGACACGATCGACGGGTCGTTCATGAACTTCGCCTACGAGTGGGCGTTCTCCAAGCCGGTCAGGAAGGTCTACTACAACCTCACCATCACGGGTCTGTCGGTCGCCGTCGCCCTGCTCATCGGCACGGTCGAGCTGCTCGGCCTGCTCGCCGAGCGCCTCGGGCTGCACGGGGCCTTCTGGGACTGGATCGCCGGCGTCGACCTCAACACCGTCGGCTTCGTGATCGTGGGCCTGTTCTTCGCCACCTGGGCGGTCGCGCTGGTGGTGTGGAAGATCGGCCGTATCGAGGAGAAGTGGACGGCCCATCTGACGCCGCCGGCGGAACAGGGCGCCGAGTAGGGCCGGATCAGCCCGTCGTGGGGACCGGGGACGGCGTGGCCGGCGGCGGCGGTGTGGCCGACGGCGGCGGGGTGAAGCCCGCGGGCGGGGAGAGGACCACCGTGGGCTCGCCGGGCGCGGGGGCCGGCGGGGTCATGCTGCTCTTCGGGAGCTTCGGCGGGGTCGTCTCCTGGAACAGGACGGAGTCGAAGTTCACCAGGCCCGTCCGCTCCATCACCGTGATGTGATCGAGGACCGTGTCGTTCGCCTGGTCGGCCAACTGGCGGACCAGCGTGTTCTTCGTGGTGGCACGGATGGTGGCGATGACCGGGAAGATCTGGCCGTGCGTCACGCGCAGGATGTTCGCGAAATCCTGGTCGAACCGCTTGCCCTGGTCCGACGTCAACGTCGCCACGAACCCCTGCTGCTGCGGGCTCGGCTGGTTCGGCAGCGTGATGCCCAGCTGCGCGGCGACCCTCCGGCAGGCGTCGTCGAGGTTGGCGTGTCCGTTGACCAGATGCGCACCGGCGGTGCGCACGGCCGGTGTGGTGCCCTTCTTCAGGGCCAGTTCACCCGAGGGGAACTCCCACAGACCGGCGGCCCGCACCTTGACGACGAAATCGCGGTCCGCCTCGGTCAGCGGCCCCGACGCGGTGGTGGCGATGACACGCGACGGAGCGCTCGAGACGGTCTGCACTCCCAGCATCGAGGGATAGACGAGCGCCGTGAGCGTCAGTGTCAGGGCGCCCCCCACGAAGAGGGTTCCCGCCGCGTTCCGAGACATCCGCATGGCACCTCCTGGTTGTCCGTCCGCCCAGGGATACGCGCGCGGCGGGGTCCGGAACCTTTTCCGCGGGCAAAATCCACGGGCCCGCTCCGTGGAGGCTGTCACACCCGGACGGGGCCCGCGCCGCCTTTCGTAGCTCTCAGGCCATCCAGAAGAAGACGGCCGTCATGCGCTTGCCCGCCAGGTCGCTTCCCCAGTAACCCGTGGCGCTGTGCATGATGTTGGCCTTGTAGAGGAGCAGCCGGTTGTAGCGCTGCGGCACGCGTACGTCCTCGGTGAACGCGTCCGGCGAGACATAGCGCGTGCCCAGCGCCTCGACCAGGTTGGTGTGCGGCGCCTGCACCATGTTGCCGCCGAGCACCCCGCCCGGCAGGTTCTGGCGGTAGAAACTCGTGCCGCGGTCCTTGGGGATGTCAGGGCTGAGATAGAGCACCGCGGCATACCGGCACAACGCCCGCGAGTCGGTGTGCGGACGCGGCTCGCCCTCGTCCTCGCCGACGACCTGGATGCAGTTGTGCTGGAGGGTGCCGCCGCCGGGCGCGGTCTCCAGCCACAGCCTCCGCGCACCGGTCTCCTTGCGCACGAGCCGTTCGACGTGCGCGAGTTCGTCCGGTGCGAGCCCGGGCATCGTCCGCAGCCCCGGCCAGCTCTCCTGCGTGTACGGGTACCCCTTGGTCCAGTCGTCCTCGCCCTTGGCGAGACACCGGGCCCGTACCTCGTCCACGTTCGGCAGTACATCGTCGAGGATCCAGTAGTCGCGGCCGCGGGTGGGCTTGCGGTACGGGAGCACGGGCAGGCGTGGGGGCTGCGGTGGCATGCGGGTGAACCTACAGTCCGTGCTCGCCGTCGTTTCTTTTCGGACGGTCAATCTTCCGTCAACTCAACCCCTGTGAAAAACAAGGGCGTTGAGCGATGGCCGATGACGTGGTGCAGCGCGGTCAGGGCGTCGGCGACGCCGGGCTCGACGGAGTGTGCCGAGGGGTCTCCGCGGAACTGCTGTCCGGCGAGAACACCGCCATGCTCACGAACATCGCCGTGAGGAACAGCGCCGCCGCGGCGATCAGGCCCACGGCGCGCGGTCGCCGCGTGACGAACGTACGCAGCGAGGGCTGTGCGCGCCGGCCGCCGGCCGCCTGGCGGTCACGGCGCCCCGTCGTCGACGGGCGGTCGCGGCGTCCCCCCGCGGCCGGGCGGTCCCGGTACCCGGCCGTGGTCGGGCGGTCCCGGTGGCCTCCCGGCTGCGGGCGCTGGCGGTGGGCCGCCCGCTGGCCCGGAGCCGGGGTCGCGGAGGGGAGTTTGTACGTCGTCGCCGGGCCCTGGTCCGTGCGGGGGAGCGCCGGCGGTTCCATGGCGGCCACGGGCGCGTGCCGGGGCTGCGGGGTGACGGCCGGGAGCGGTTCGGGGCGGCCCTGCCAGGCGCCGCTGCCGAACCAGTCGGCGGCCTGCCGTGCGGTCGGCCGGTCCTCGGGCCGCTTGGCGAGCAGGCTCAGCAGGTAGTTCTCGAAAGCGGGCGGCAACGAGACACCCAGCTCGCGGGGCGGCACGGGCGCGGTGTCGAGGTGGTGGTGAAGGATGGCGATCGGGCTGTCGGCCCGGAACGGCGGGTTGCCGGTGAGGAGTTGGTAGAGCACGCAGCCCAGCGAATAGACGTCGCTGGGCGCACCCGCGGGTTTGCCGAGGGCGCGTTCCGGCGCGATGTACAGGCTGGTGCCGACGATCTGTCCGGTCGCGGTGAGCGCGGCCGAGGGGTCGTCCATGAAGCGGGCGATGCCGAAGTCGCCGATCTTGACCGTGCCGTTCGCGTCGAGCAGCAGGTTCCCGGGCTTGATGTCCCGGTGCACGATGCCCTGTTCGTGCGCCACGGCGAGTCCCGCCGCGGCCTGCGCGGCGATGCGCGCGACGCGGTCCGCGGGCAGCGGACCGTCGTGGGCGAGCACCCGGGAGAGGCTGTCGCCGTCCACGAGTTCCATCACCAGGAACAGCCGGCCGTCGTGCTCGCCGAAGTCGAGGACGCCGACCACGTGGGGGTGGTGCAGCCGCCCCGCGGTCTGGGCCTCCAGCCGGAAACGGGAGTCGGCGGTGGGGTCGGCGTTCTGGGCCAGCAGGACCTTGACGGCGACCGGCCGCCCGAGCATCTGGTCGTACGCCCGCCAGACCTCTCCCATCGCGCCACGTCCGATGGTGGTGTTCAGCTCGTACCGGCCCGCGATCAGCACCTGTTGTTACATCCTCATGCCGTGAGACGAATGCCGTGAGACCGCTCGACCGCCGCCGGCCATGACACCGCCGGAACGGGTGATGGCGGGACGCCGGAGCGGATCACAGCCTAACGGCACGACACCCCGATGCGATCACGGTCTCCCCCATGTGGTGACCGAGGGGTGACGATCCGGCCGCACAATCCCCGCCTGTCCGACACTCCTGGCATCGTGTCCCCGGCCGCCCTCCCCTCCGCTTCCTGCCCGCGGCGGCTCCGCGGCAGGTCCGCGCCGCCGCCGGAGGGTACGGAACATCCGGTATCTAGCATCCCATATCCGATATCCCATATCTGGTATCTCGTATCCGATGTCCCGTATCCGATGTCCCGTATCCGATGTCCGGCTTCCTGCGTCTCGCGTCCGGAAGCCGACGGGAACGGGCCGATCGGCGCGGGGCTCCCGGGCCCCTGACCGGCGGGAGGACGGTTCGGGATCGGACACGTTCGTAAGTCAGTCGATTGACTTGCATTGCGGGAAGGAATGGCCTGACAGCAGGAGCTCCCCCCAAGAGCAGGAGGCCATCGTGAGTGAGGGACGCACACAGCGGACGGAGCGGCCGCAGCCGCTGCCCTACCCCTTCGCCGCCCCGGCGGCGCTTCAGGTGCCGTCGGAGTGGGCCGAGCTACGGCAGACGTGCCCGGTGGCGCGGGTGACGCTGCCCAGCGGGGACGAGGCGTCGCTGCTCACCCGGTACGAGGACGTCAGGAGTGTGCTCGCCGACCCGCGCTTCACCCGCGAACTGAGCGCGCCCGGAGCGGCCCGGATCACCGACACCGAGTCGGGGGGACTGTTCAACAGCCCGGTGTCGAAGACCCTCGCCGCCGAGGGGCACGAGCGGTGGCGCCGGATGGTCGGTAAATGGTTCACGGCCAAGCGTATGTCCGCGCTGCGGCCCGGGATCGAGGCACGGACGGAGCAGCTCGTCGACGAGATGCTGGAGCACGGCCACCCGGCCGACCTCGTCACCCATGTGGCCTTCCCGCTGCCGGTGTGGGTGATCTGCGACATGCTCGGCGTCCCGGAGAGCGACCGCGAGGCGTTCGCGTACTGGTCCGACGCCAGCCTCAGCCTGACCCGGTTCGACGAGGCCGAGATCGACGCCGCCCAGGCCGAGTTCACCGCCTACCTCGGCGAGTTGGTCGAGGGCAAGCGCGTACGGCCCGGCGACGATCTGCTGAGCCGGCTCATCGACGCGACCGACGCCGAGGGGCGGCCGATGTCCGGCGCGGCGCTGGTCGCCACCGCCCAGGCACTGCTGGTCGCCGGGCACGAGACCACGGCCGGGACGATCACGAAGATGGTGGCCCTGCTGCTGGCCGACCGCCGGCACTGGGAGCGGCTGCTCGCCGACCGGTCGCTGGTGCGTACCACCGTGGAGGAGGTGCTCCGCTTCGACCCCAACGGCGGCTTCGGCGTGCCGCGCTACCTCTCCGAGGAGGTCGCGGTCGGGGGCGGTGTGCTGCCCTCCGGCACCACCGTGATCTGCAGCATGGCCGCGGCCAACCGCGACGAGAGCGCGTTCGAGGGCGCCGACGAACTGGACCTGGGCCGCAGCCCCAACCCGCACATCGCGTTCGGCGCCGGAGCGCACTCCTGTCTGGGCCAGCCGCTGGCCCGCACCGAACTGCAGACCGTGCTCGACGTGCTGCTGCGCCGTCTGCCCGGCCTGGAGCTGGCCGTCGAGCCCGGTGAGCTGCGCCGGGTGGAGGGACTCGTCGTCGGCAGGCTGCACGAGCTTCCGGTGCGGTGGTGACCGGGCGGCGGACCTCCGCTTCCCCTCTCCCCACCGCCGCGCTGCCGAGGAGGCACGGACGTGAAGATCACGGTTGACGAAGCGAAGTGCTGCGGTGCCGGTCAGTGCGTGCTGCTGGCGCCGGACGTGTTCGACCAGCGCGAGGAGGACGGGATCGTCCTCCTCCTCGACGCGGAACCCCCGGCCGGAGCGCACCCGGCCGCACGGGAGGCGGCGAGCATGTGTCCGACCGCCGCGATCACGCTGACCGGGACGGACTGAGCGCGCGTGCCGGGGCGCGGGAGGCCCGGATGCCGGGGCGCGGAACGGTGCGGCGTCCGGCCGTCCGCGCACCCGGCTGTCCCCCGTGCCGCTTCCGCCGAGTGGCCTGCGGCCGGACGTATGAATCGCGTGGTCCGGCCGCCCGGGGGCGGGCCCGCCCAGACGACCGCCGCAATAGTGTCCCCGCATGACGGAAATCCTCAGCGGGCCCACCATCGGGGAGCTTCAGGAACGTGCCCACAGCGAGGGGCACGATTACGCCAAGGGCTCTCCGCACATCCGCCACCACCGCATTCGCGAGCGGGTGATCTCGGGCCTGCACACCCTGGTCGGCGAGGTCATCGAGCGCAACGGCCAGTGCCGGGTCCTGGAGGTCGGTGCCGGGCACGGGACCTTCACCGACCATGTGGCGGCGGCCGGGGCGAGGGTCGAGGTGACGGAGATGAGCGCCCCCAGCGCGGCGGTTCTCCGCCATCGCTTCCGCAACAATCCGCGCGTCACCGTCACGCACGATCCGGAAGGAAAGGAAATCCTCCGCTCGGAGCCGCTCGACGCCGTGGTGTGCATTTCCGTACTGCACCACATCCCCGACTATCTGGGTGCCGTCGAACACCTCGTCGGCCGTATCGCTCCCGGCGGTGCCTTCTTCAGCATTCAGGACCCCCTGTGGTACCCGCGCCGGTCGGGTGTCTCGATGCGTCTGGATCGCGGTGCGTATCTGCTGTGGCGGCTCGGCCAGGGGAACCTGCGGCGCGGCCTGGCCACCCAGGCGCGTCGGCTGCGCGGTCACTACGACGAGACGAACGAGGCCGACATGGCGGAGTACCACGTCGTACGGCAGGGAGTGGACGAGGCGGCCCTGCAGGGGCTGCTGAGACCCGCCTTCCACCGGGTGGAGCTCCAGCGCTACTGGTCGACCCAGTCGGGTGCGCTGCAGTCGCTCGGGGAACGGTTCGGCCCCGCCACCACCTTCGGCCTCTTCGCCCGCAACCGCCACGCGGGCTGACCGCCGCGTCACCGCACGCACGCTCAGGGGCTCTTGTCCTGGTCCCCGTCGTCGCCCTCGTCTCCCGCCCCGCCCTCGTCCTCACGAGGGGCGGGGGCGCGGTCGTGCGGTGCCGCACGGTCGAAGTCCTCCCATGCCCGGCGCTGAATCTCCTCGCGGTCCGCCAGCAGCCGCTCCAGGGGCTCCGCGGCCCCGGAAGCGGGCGGCGGCACCCGGGTGAGAGCGCCGTAGAGGTGGGCGCAGGCCTCGGCTTCGGTGGCGAAGTGCCGTACCGCGGTGTCCCGGGAACGCTCGCGCAGACCGACGGCCCAGCCGGTCCCCTCCGGACGCAGGAAGTAGAAGGCGTCCGGCTGGACGGGGACGTCGTGGATGCCGGTGATCTCGTACAAGGCCTCGGGAACGCCCGCCTCGCGGAGTCTGCCGACGAGTTCTGCTCGGTCCATTCGCGCGTCCCGTCCCATGCCTCCCGGGTGGACCCCGACCGGGCAGGTCCAGGGGCCACCCGGGGCCGGGTCAGGTCACGTCAGATTACCGGCAGTTCCTCCAGTTGCTGCGAGGCGACGAGGTCCGGGATCGACGGAGTCGTCACATACTGCAGCCCCAGGCCGGGCTGGCCGAACCAGGGCCTGATCGGGCCGGCTTCGACGGTGATCGGCTCGAGGACCCGGTAGAGGTGGTAGCCGTACGGGTGGCTCGGATCGAAGGTGTCGAGGTTGCCCGGGGGGATCGCGCGCCGGGCGTACGGCGTGCCCGCGGGTGCGAGGAAGTGGCCGAGGCCGCTGCCGAACAGGTCGACCAACTGTCCCTTGCGGAGGGTCAGCGGACGCTCCACCGGCTTGCCGTCCTTCAGTACGAAGCCGTTGTCGTCCGGGTACCACCAGCCGGACAGCCCCGTCTGCGGATTGGTCTGCCAGTAGCATCCGAGGAACCAGTAGGCGGAGGTGGCGTCCGTGCGGTGATACCCCCTCAGCATGGCGCCGAGCGGACCCGATGTGGGGAGCTGGGCCGGTCCCAGCCGCCAGTCGTCCAGGTAGTACGGCTGGAGCGGCGGCGGTGCGATGTTCTTCCCGCGGTCCCGGTCCTGAGTGGGGCAGCGAGCGCTCTGCACGGCACGGGGTTCGGCGGCGTGGGCCGCGGCCGGGGCGATGCCGAGCAGCAGGAGGAGCGACGCGAGGGCGCTCCGCACGAGAGCGGGCAGTAGGCGCATCCGGTGTCCCTTCGGTCCCTGGCGCCTGGCAGGCGCCTGCGTGTGGGCGGGGGCAGCCGGTCGCGAAGAGGGGTGACAGGCGGCCGCGTCATGGCCCGTGGCCCAGTCCATGCGCGGTGCGTGCGGAGGGTGCGGAGGCGCCGCAGCGGGTCACCCGATCCGATGAACATCTTTGCTCGGACAGCCCAAGGGCCGGGCTGCGAGCCGTACTTCGCCGGCCGACTCGGACTCCGACCGCGACCCCGCGACCGCCGGGTCCGCGGGTTCGTCGCGTCCGCCGAGTCCGCCAGGTCCTTCAAAAACACCGACGGGGACGCGCCCCGACGTACGAGCGGGGTACGACAGCGGACGCGACGAACGCTCCGCCGTCCGGCGGTTCACGTACCCCCCGCTCCCCTTCGCGCCCGGGCCCGGTCGAAGAACCAGGCGCCCAGACCCACCAGGACGGCCGCCCCGAGCCCGTACACCGGCAGCCACAGCGTCGTGGTGGCCGCCAGGCAGTCGGCCACGACGGCATGGCTCTGGCTGTCCTGTGCGTGGGCCAGAGCCGCGCGGTCGCGTCCGGCGAGGTTCGCCAGTGCGGCCTCCACGCGGATGCTCTCGTAGCTGCCGAGTTCACGGCACTCGCCGCGGGTGCCCGGCATGGGGAACAGCCATGCCCAGCGCTGCATCATCGGAGCCAGCGCGAGCGCGACGCACAGGCCCACGACCACCGAGTACGCCGTCAGGTTCACGGCGTACGACGAGCGGAGGCCGGGTGCCCACGCCGGCAGGCGGTAGAAGCAGAAGACCAGCACGAGAAGCGTCACGCCGAGGTAGGTCGCGAACCACTGCCAGGAACCCTGTGCGAGTGCGGCTGTCAGCACAGCGGCGAGCGCGATGCCGATGACTCCCGGCTGAGGGGCGGCGCCGCCACCGCCCGTGCCGGCGTCTTTCCGGGCCCTTCGGAGGCCGAGGTCGTCCACCGTCTCTCCCGCCTGCTCACGAGGGCACCAGTGTGCGCACCGGTCGCGTCCTTGTCCTGAGACCGGGCCGGACCGCACCCGAACCCGCCCGGATGGCGGTGCCCTCCGTGTGGTGGCGCACCGAAGGCGTGCGGTCGCCGACCGCCGCGTAGACCTACTGCCCCGGAGTCCGACCGCCGCAGAGTCCGACCGCCCCGAAGACCGACCGTGCCGGGGCGGCGCACGCCCCGGCACGGAAGAAGCCCGGCACCCGTTCGGCACCCGGCGATGGCCGGGTGCCGAACGGGTGCGGACGGTACCTACAGGGTCACGGAGGTGGCCCGACGGTCACCCTCCCGTCAGGGGATGTGCCGGGCGATCCCGGTCGCCTTGCTCATCGCCCATTCGAGAGGCCCGCGCTGGAAGAAGCGCGACCACACGGTGGCGAAGACGGCGATCGCCACGATGAAACCGAGCAGCACGTGCAGTGCCGGGCCCGGCAGTTCGTCGATGCCCAGGAGTTGGATGGCGACGATGTGGGAGACGTACGCCGTCAGCGACATGGAGCCGACCGCGATCACGGGCCGGGCCAGGCGGCGCAGCCGGGGGAAGACGTCCATGGCGGTGAGGCAGACGGCCAGGACGGTGAGCGCCACACCCGTGTTGGCGAGGATCGACAGGGTCGTCTCGCTGTGCGGGGAGGCGGCCAGCAGCCAGTCCGCAGTGGTACCGGTCGGGTAGCCCGCGGTGTCGGACCACCAGGCCGACGCCGCCGCCGTGCCGGACCCGGAGGCCGCGATCGCGTCGAGGGCACCGGGGACGAGGTGCAGCGCCAGCCACGAGCCGCCGTAGCCGACGACCGCGAGCGCGACGCCGGTCAGGGCGATGCGGGTGCGGACGGCCGCCGAGGCCAGGTCGAGCCGGGCGAGGGCCATACCGGCCAGGACGAACGGGAGCCAGGTCAGGGCCGGGTAGCTGCCGGTGAGCAGCAGTGAGACGAGACCGTCGGGCTCACCGGCCGCGCCGGACCCGCCGCCGACCAGCGGCGTCAGCACGTAGAGGAGCTGCGGGAACACCAGGGCCGTACCGGCGGCGAGCGCCGCGAGCGTCCCCGCGCCGAGCCGGTACAGGGGCACCACCAGCAGGAAGTACAGCCCGTAAAAGGCCAGGATCACATCGACCGGGGCGCCCCACGCGGTCAGGGCGCTGCCCAGGGCCAGCAGGATGACCGCCCGGATGATCACCTTGGCGACGGCCTGGCGGCCGGCCTGCCCGGTCTTCGGCGTACGGCGCCCGGTGATGAGAACGACCGCGAAGCCGGCCAGGAGGGCGAACAGGGCGGAGGACCTGCCGTGCGCCAGCTCCATCAGGAAGCCGGTGACGCCGCCCCTGCTCGGGTCGGGGCCGACATGGGCCGCGAACATCCCGAAGACAGCCAGGCCGCGAGCCAGGTCCACGCCGACCAGGCGTCCCGTCGAGGGCCGCCCGTTCTCCCGTGTTCCGTTCTCCCGTATTCCGGTCGCGCTCTTGGCCACCGGGGCCGGGGGTGCGACGAGGACTGCGTCGTATGTCATGCCTCCAGACTGGAAAAGTACTGGTCAGCGGGGTATCCGGCAGGAGTCCGCGCCATCCCCGCCGACCGGCGGCGACCGGCCCCCCGACCGGCTGGAGCGGGCTTGCGACAGCGCGGCGGGCGGCGGCGGACCCGGGCCGGTGGGGAGTCGGATGCCGGGACCGCCGGGGAGGCGGATCCTTGGATCGGTGGGGGAGGCGGATCGATCCATGGGCCGGAGGCGGACTCCAGGGTCGGTGGGGAGGGGCTACGAACCGGAGGGCGGAGCGCACGTGATCCGGGTGGCGGTGGTCGACGACGAGGCACTGGTCCGGTCCGGCTTCAGCCTCATCCTCAACGCGGCGGACGACATCGAGGTGGTCGCGACCGCGACCGGCGCGGACGCCCTCGACGCGGTCCGGGAGCACCGGCCGGACATCGTCCTGCTCGACATCCGGATGCCGGACGTGGACGGCCTCACGGTACTGCGGGAGCTGCGCGCCCTGCCGGATCCGCCCGTCGTGGCGATGCTGACGACCTTCGACGCCGACGAGTACGTCCTGACGGCCCTGCACTCCGGTGCGGCCGGCTTCCTGCTCAAGGACACCGAACCCGAGCAGCTCGCCCAACTGGTACGCACGCTGGCCGCCGGCGGGGTGGTGATGTCCCCGCAGGCGTCCCGGACCCTGCTGCACACCCACCCCGGCACCGAGCCCTCCCCCGTCGACGAGGACGCGGCCCGTGTCGAGCTGCTGACCGAGCGGGAGCGGAACGTGCTCGTCCTGCTGGCGCAGGGCCTGTCCAACGCCGAGATCGGAGCCCGCTTGCACCTGGGCACCGGCACGGTCAAGGACCATGTCAGCGCCATCCTCACCAAGCTGCGCGTGGCCGGCCGGGTACAGGCCGCCCTGCTCGCCCAGCGGGCCGGGCTGCTGGACACCGACCGGGAAGGGCGGTGATCGAGATGACGGGTACCACCGGGACCGCCACCCGGCTCGACGGGAAGCCGCTCTGGGAACGCGTACCGGCGCCCGTGGTCGACGCCGGTCTGGTCGCCCTCGCCGCCGTCGACGCGGGGCTCAATCTCTCGGACGGCACGCCGTTCGGCCTGACGCTCCTCGCCGTCGCCTGTGCCGCCCTCGCCCTGCGCCGGCGTTTTCCGCTGTTCGTCTTCCTGCTCACCCTGCCGGCCACCCTGATACAGGACATCCTCGTCGCCCCGCTCGCGGCCTTGTACACCCTGGCCGTGCGGACCCGGGACCGCCGTGTGCTCGCCGTGTGCGCGACCCTGTCCGCGATCGCCACCGCGATCCCCTGGCCGCCGGACCACGGCGGATGGCTCGGCCGGACCTGGACCCTGGTCGACTTCGTCTACACCCTGGCCACTGCCGCGACCCCCGTCCTGCTCGGCCAGCTCGTCCAGGCCCGGCACGACGTGTCGCAGCGCCTGGTGGAGATCGAGGAGGCGAGGGAGCACGAACGCGCCCTGCACGCGCAGGCCGTCCTCGCCCGCGAACGCGCCCAGCTGGCCCGCGAGATGCACGACGTGGTCTCCCACCAGGTCAGCCTGATCGCCGTGCAGGCGGGAGCCGTCCAGGTCGCCGCCAAGGACCCGGAGACCCGGGAGGCCGCGCGCTCCATCCGCGCGCTGAGCGTCGGCACGCTGGACGAGCTGCGCACCATGGTCACGCTGCTGCGCGCCTCCGGCGGCGACGTCACCGAACTGACCCCGCAGCCCACCCTGGCCGACCTGCGCAAGCTGGTGGCGTCCAGCGGTATCGAGGCGGAGCTGGCGGGCGAACTCTCGCCCGCCGTGGGTACGCCCGCGCAGCGTGCGCTCTACCGCACCGTGCAGGAGGCACTGACGAACGTCCGCAAGCACGCCCCCGGAGCCAAGGCCACCGTCGAGCTGTGGCACGACGGCCCCGACGTCGGCGTCACGATCAGCAACACCGCGCCCTCCCGCCCCTCCCTTCCCCTCCCGAGCGCGCACCAGGGTCTGGTGGGCCTGAAGGAACGCGCCGACATCCTGCACGGCACCTTCGAGTCGGGCCCGACGGCGGACGGAGGCTTCCGGGTACGGATGCGGATCCCGGCCCACGCGGACTGACCCGTCTGACCCGCCTGAGCCGCTTGACCCGCTTGACCCGCTTGACCCGCTTGACCTGCTTGACCCGACCCGACCCGACCCGCCCGACCCCGCCCTCGCCCGCCGGAGCCGTCACCGGAACCTCAGCCGGCCGTCGCCGCCCAGGAGGACGATCCCGAGGGCGCGACCAGGTTCCTGCCGGGCGCGGCTCCCGGCACGGGATGGCCGGTCAGCCGAGGCACACCACGAGCAGGCACAGATGCGACGGCGAGGTCGGTGCCGCCACGGGGTCCGGCTGCGGGGTTCCCGGGGCCGTCTGGCCGGTGGTCGCGGGCGGGGGCGGCGGCGTGGACGGCTGCTGCGTGGCCGTACCGGTGCCGCCGGCGGCCGTCGTACCACCGGAGACGGGCGCGGTGATCCGCGGACGCGCGACCGGGGTCTGCGCGGGAGGGGAAGTGGCCGCGGAGTCCGGCCGGACGGTGCGGGGCGTGGTGACGAGGCTCTGCCGACGGGGGATGCCGGCGGCGGACGGCTGGGCGGGGGACAGGGCGGGCGCGGGGGACGTGGTGTGCGCGGGCCGCGGCGACGGTGCGGACCGGTGAGTACCCGGCGGGGCCGGCTCCGGGAGGCTTTCCCCGGCGGTCTGTTCCCCCGCGACGCCCATGTTCCCCTCGTCCGGCGCCGTGGCCGCCTGGGCCCGGTCGGCGGAGTGCCGGTCCAGCGCGGTCATGGTCAGACCGCCACCGACGAGCGCGACGGCGGTCGCGACCGCGGCGCGCCGCTTGTTCTTCTTCCAGCGGGCCAACTGACGGCGCCGGGCCGCCCGGCCCTGCGACGCGGGAGGAGGACCGTCCACGTCACCGGACGGCCGGAAGGGCGGAGCCTGCTCCGCACCGGCCAGGGCCGCCGCCTTGTCGGGGAGGTCACTGTCGTGCCACGTACCCAAGAGGGCGGACTCCCGCGTCCGGCTTCCGGTCACCGCCGCGCCCGTTCCCGGTGCGGAGGCGCGCAGGGCCGTGGAGGGAGCGATGTCGGGGGCGTAGGCGCCGCACCCCGGACACACCAGGGCGCCATTGAGATGCCGACGGCACGAGGAGCAGTAGTCCATTTGCGGTCTTCCTGTGTCGACTGCGCCTGCGGCCTCGGCCGCGGCCTGACCACGTTCGCACGCGGGTTCCAGCGGCCAGCAACGCTAACGAGGCTTTCGTGAGACTGTGTGCGGCCTATGTGGCACTCCTGGGTGGGTTCTCTGTGCGTTCGTGAGTGTGGTGTGGTGTGGTGTGGTGTGGTGTGGTCGGGCTGTCCCGCTTTCCCGCGCGGCCGGGGGAGCACGGTGTCGCACGCCGGCCCGCACCGCACCGAGCATGGTGCGTGTCCCGCCCGGGCTCCGTTCCTGAGCGGCCACTTCTTTGATCACCGTTGACTCTTGCTTGCCCCTACCGTCGCCGGTGTGACCTACGCTCCGGGAACTTCCCCGTTTCCTTCAGGGGTTCTTCACCGTCCCGGGGGTTTGAAAACACCGTGCGCATACGCACTCTTCCGGCCGCGACGGCACTCGCGGTCCTCTTCAGCTCGGCCGCGCTCGCGGTCACGTCGGCCGCACCCGCGCTGGCCGACTCCAGCACCACCCTGCCGGTCAAGTCGACCGGTGACGTCGTCGTGGACGGCGTCCACCAGCGGGTCTTCATCAGCGACCCGGTCAGCGGAAAGGTCGTCGCGACCGACTACAGCGGTACCGTCGTCGGCACGATCGAGTCACTGCCGGGCGTCCGCGGCCTGGAACTCTCCGCCGACTCGGGCACCCTGTACGCGGCCGTCCAGTACGCCGACGCGATCGTCGCCATCGACACGGCGACCGCGACCGAGGCCCATCGCTACCCGACGGGCGACGGCAGCGAGCCCGAGTACCCGGCCCTCGCCGGCGGCAAGCTCTGGTTCGGCTACAGCGACCAGAGCGGCGGCAACATCGGCTCGCTCGACCTGAGCGGCGGCGACCCGGTCGTGGCGCTCCAGCAGGACGCCACCCGCACCTGGAACGAAGCGCCGATCCTCGGCTCCTCGGCCGGCGCCCCGGGCACCATCGTCGCGGGCGCCCCCGAGCAGAGCCCGGCCGAACTCGCCGTGTACGACGTGTCGTCGGGCGCGGCGAACCGCACCGCCTATGCCTTCGACCCGGGCGACAGCAGCAACCTCACCGACCTCGCCGTCACGCCGGACGGCAAGGACGTCGTCACGGCCAGCGGCGCCCCCTACCGTCAGGAGGTGTTCAAGCTCTCGGACCTGTCGCAGGACGGGAGTTACACGACCAACTCCTACCCGAACGCGGTCGACATCGCCCCGAACGGCGCGGTCGCCGCGGGCACCTTCTCCTGGTACGACCCGGACGTCCACGTCTTCGAGCCGGGCATCTCCTCGCCGGTGCGGCAGTACGACCTCCCGAACACCGGTACCAGCAGCGGCTCCGACACCCTCGCGGCCTCGGGTCTCGCCTGGGCGCCGGACGCCAGCAAGCTGTTCGCGGTGTCGCACAACGACGCGGACGTGTACGCGCTGCGCGTCTTCGACGACCCGACCAAGGCGGACACCACCCTCACGGCGACCGCCCCGGCCACCGCCGCCCGCGCCACGTCCCTCACCCTCACGGGCAAGCTGACGTCGGACACCACGTTCCCCTCCGGCACCACGGTCTCCGTCACCCGCACCGACGACGAGTCCCCGTCCGGCAAGGCGCTCGGCACGGCGACGGTCGGCGCCGACGGCTCGTACTCCTTCGCCGACACCCCGTCGGCCGGCGGCAAGGTCACGTACACGGTCACCTACGCGGGCGACACCTACCACGCGGCCGCCACCGCCAAGAGCACGGTGAACGTCGCCCGCACGGCGACCACGGTCACGCTCACCAACAACGGCAAGGTGTACGCGTACAACAGCGCGGTGAAGTTCACGGCGCACCTGGGGACGACGTACAAGAACCGCACCGTCGGGATCTACGCCGACCCCTACGGCGCCGACAAGCCCGAGAAGCTGGTCAGGTCCGGCACGGTCGACTCCTCCGGAAACCTGTCCGTCACCCTCTACCTGACCCGTGACACCAAGGTCACCGCCAAGTTCACGGGTGACACCCGGTACGCGCCCGCGACGGCGGCCAGCACGGTCGGCGCGCGGGTCAAGCTGTCGTCCGCGCTCAGCGGTTACTACACGAGCAAGACGGCGTGGAACCAGACGTACCGCTACTTCCACCAGTCCAAGGACCCCGCCTACAGCACGACGATGACGGCGTACCCGCACCGCACGTACAAGGTGGAGGTGCAGCGCTACGACAAGGGCGCCTGGCACGCCACGAAGTCCGAGTACTTCGAACTCGGCTCGGGCGGCAAGGACACGTTCGAACTCACGGGCACCCCGCCGACGGGCGTCCGCTTCCGGATCCGGTCGTCCTACATCGACACGGCGTCGGGCGACAACGTGAACTCGACGACGTACGGGACCTGGAAGTACTTCATCTTCACCCGCTGACGTCCGGTCCGTCCCGCCGAAGGCGGACGTGACGTGCGCGGGTCCGCAGCAGGGGACCCGCGCACGTCGCTGTGCGGCCCCGGGACACCGAAGCGCCCCGCACCCACCCCCTCACCGCGCGACCGCGCGCCCGACGGAGGTCAACCGATAAGGTCGCAGGCATGGGTGCCGCCACAGCCGCCATGGTCACTGCCATCGTCGGAGTGCTCGGCACACTTTTCGCCCCCTTGGTCACGACCTGGGCGACGAAGCGTCAGCGGGCGGAGGAGAGCCGGGCCGAGGAGGCGAAACGGCGCTTCGAGGAGCGGCGCGCCGCGTACACCGCGATGAACCGGGCCTCCCGTCACTTCCACACCATGCTGAAGGACGCCCTGCACCGGTTGCGCGACGGGGTCTACACCGACGAGGACCGCGGCCAGGTCGAGGAGGCCCGGCGGGACTACCGGGACCGGTACGCCGAGGCCCAGATGATCGTTCCCGAGGCGGTGCTCACGGCGTCCCGTGAGGTGAACGTCGTCCTCGCCGCGGTCGACGCCGTCGCCAAGCGCATCGATCGCGGCTTGACGAGAGAGGGTGACAGCGCGGATCAGGCGCTGCGCGACCTGAAGGCCGCGGAGCCCAAACTCACCGCCATGCGCCGGGTCATGCGCGAAGACCTGGGCATGGCGGACTGACGAGGGACCCTCGGCCGACTCCGACTCCGACTCCGACTCCGACTCCGACGCCGACTCCGACTCCGACTCCGACGCCGGCTTCGTTTCTGACTTCGACTCCGGCTCCGGCCACGTCGTACTCCTCTCCCGTGAACCTCGTTCCGGCTGTTCCGCCGCCCGGGAACGGGGGAGTGTTTCCGGATATGGACACGGTTTCTTACCAAACCCTCACGCGAATACCTGTTCGCATGTCATCATTCCGGCGGCAGAAGCGATCTCCCGGTGCACACCCGAGCCGTCATGCCGCTCCGGGTGCGCCGGACCTGAGGAAGGATGACGCCCCGTATGGGCAGACCCGTTCCCCCGCAATTCCGCGCCCGGGTGCCGCACCGGCTGCTGTGGCCGGTCACCGCGGCCGCCGCCGGGGCCGCGCTCATCGCCAGTATCGTGCAGACCCCGCCCCCGTCCCGTCCGGACACAGCGCCGGTCGCATCCCTGAGCTGCGCCGACGGTGTGTGGAAGGCCGACTACTACGCCAACACCACCCTCACCGGCACACCGCGCACGTCACTGTGCGACACATCCATCAACGAGAGCTGGGGCAAGGGCCATCCCGCCGGGACATCCCTGCCGAACGACCGCTTCGGCGCCCGCTGGACGATGCGCCGCGACTTCGGCGGGGGCGGCCCCTTCCTGCTGAAGACCGCGGCCCAGGACGGCGTCCGGGTCTGGGTCGACGGCACGCGCTACGTCAGTCTGTGGCGCGACTACGCCTCCACCCAGCAGGCGAGCGTCAAGCTGACCGTGCCCGCCGGGAAGCACACCGTGCGAGTCGACTACGTGGCTTTCACGGGCTCGGCCAACGTCGCCGTCAGCCTTGCCCCGACCACTCCGGACAGGGTCGCCCCCCGGGCCCCCGCCTCCGCCAAGACGACGCGCGGTGACGGCCGGGCCACCGTCAGCTGGGCCCGCAACCCCGAAGCGGACCTGGCCGGTTACCGGGTCTACCGCTCCACCAGTACCCCCGTGGCGATCGACACCGCGCACCGGATCAGCGGCTCCGGTCTGCTGACCGGCACCTCGTTCACCTCGACCGGGCTGCGCAACGGCACCACGTACTGGTTCGCCGTCACCGCCGTGGACCGCTCCGGCAACCAGTCCCGCCCCTCGGCGAACGTCTCGGCCGTCCCGGCCGACACCACCCCGCCCCGGGCTCCGGACAACCTGGGCGCCGACGGCTACGGCGACATCGACCTCAACGGCAACGGGGTGCCCGACCCCGAGGACGACCTCGGCGAGAACCACCTGAGCTGGGGCCCGAGTGGGGACGACGACTACAGCACCAAGGACTCCTTCGCCGGCTACAACGTCTACCGTGCCACCGCCCCCGGCGGCCCCTGGACCAAGATCAGGAAGGCCGACGCCCGGGTCGTCCAGGACAACGCCTACGCCGACAAGGACGCCCCGATCGGCATCACCGCGTACTACCGGGTGACCGCCGTCGACACCGCCGGCAACGAGTCCGCCCCGGCCACCACCGAGCCCGGTGAGTACGCCAGGACCGTCGCCTCGGCGCTGCGTCCCGACACCGGCCTGTACCCGCCGCGGCAGCCCACCGGACTCACGGGCGCGCTCAGCGCGGGCAACGCCGCGCTGGACTGGGCCGACAACCCGGTCGGCAGCCCCGTGCACGGACTGACCGACGGCTACCAGGTGCAGTCCGCCTCCTCGGCCTCCGGCCCCTGGACCCTGCGCGCCGGCGCACCGCTCACCGCGTCGCAGTTCACCGACACCGCTCTGCCCGCGGGCAGCACCCGCTACTACCGGGTGCGCGCCGCCGGCAAGGTGATCGACGCCGGCACCCCGCGCGCGTACTCGGCCTGGACCGAGCCGGTCGCCGTCGACCGCCCGCTGCCGCCGGACACCACCGCGCCCGCCGCGCCCGGCGCGCCGGAGGTCACCGCGCCCGAGGGCGGCACCACCGCCACCCTGACCTGGACCACCCACGGCTGGCCCGGCTACGACCAGGACTTCGCCGGCTACCAGATCACCCGCAGCGCGGGCCCCGACGGCCCGTTCACCGACACCGGAAGCCTCCGCACACCCCAGTGTGCCGATGTGCCCGGCACCGAGGACGAGGTCCGCTGCACCCTCACCGACGGCCCGATCGCCGCCGACGCCGCCCCGTACTACCGGGTCGTCGCGGTGGACCAGGTGGGCAACCGCTCCTCGGGCACCGTGGTGCAGCTCAAGCGGCTGGCTCCGCCGGCACCCAAGCCGTCCACTCCCACCGGGCTGACCGCCACCCGTGTCGACGGCGGCCTCCTCCTCGACTGGGACGACTCCCCGGCGTCCGAGGCCTACCTCTACTACTTGTACCGCACGACCTACGGCAGCCCGTGCACGAACGCCGACACCTTCCACACCGCCCTCTCCTCCTACCTGGACACCAACCCGTGGCCCAAGGCCCGTTACTGCCTCACGGTGCGCGGTTTCCAGGGCACCTACAGCGATCCGATCTGGATCGACGTGTCCGACGAACCCGCCCCCGCCCCGCAGGCGCCCGATCTGCCGACCGCGACGGGCACCACCGACGGCATCCGGGTGACCTGGTCCGTCAACGACCCCACCGCGGCCCGCTACGAGGTCTGGCGCCGCACCGAGACGGACACCGTGCCCGTCAAGATCGCGGAGTTGCCCGCGACGGCCTCCCCGGACTGGACCGACACCGGCGCACCGGCCGGAATTCCCTCCTGCTACCGGACGATCGCCGTCGACGCGGCAGGGCAACGCTCGGACTTCTCCGACGACGACTGCGCGGTGCGTCCGTACCCCGAGGGCACCACGCGTCCCGACCGGCCGGCGGGACTGGCCGCGCGGCAGGACGGCACCGACGCGGTGCTGTCCTGGCAGCCCGTCCCCGGCGCCACGGGGTACCTGGTGTACCGGTACTGGGGTAACGCCGCCAACCCCGGCACACGGGTCCAGGACCAGCCCGTCACGGACACCACCCTGACCGACACGGCCGCGCCCTGGACCTCCTCCGGCGCCTCCTACGCGGTGGTGGCCGTGGACGCCTCCGGGGTGCGCTCCGAGGCCGCGGTGCTGCCGTGGATAGGCGACGGCTACGGCGCCTCCATGACCCTGGCAGCGAGTGGCTCCGCGGACGGTGTGCTGCTCACCTGGACATGGTCCTGCCAGTCCGACTGGTGCCCGGCACCGTCCTCGGTCACGGTCGAGCGCTGGAACCCCGCCACCCAGGTGTGGGACGAGCTGACCTCGACCCTGCCCGGCACCGCGGAGTCCTACCTGGACACCACCGCGCCGGCCGGGGCCACGTCCTGCTACCGGGTCCAGGTCTACGGCCAGGACGGCGGCACCCCGGAACAGATGGGTTACGGAGCCGTCCCCGGTACCCGCCCGGCGGTGCCCGCCTCGACCTGACGCCCCGCCCCCGCAACCGCCCTGCCCCGCATCCGCCCCGCCGCCCGTCACACCGACGGACGGCGGGGCGCCGTCGTCCTGTGCACTGCCGGGCGTGCGGCGGGGCACCGTAGGCCGTCGCACAGCCGGGCGGGCGGGCGCCGGCCGTCCGGCCCGCGGCCGCGTCACCGTCTGGACGCGGCCCGCCCGCGAGACGAAGCTGGTCGGCGAACCGGCGCCCCGGTCACACCGGGGCTCATCACACAGGGAGGTGGTCATGGAACTGACCGTGCTGGTCGTCCCCGAGTGCCCGCATACGGCTGTCCTGCGCGCTCGGCTGGACCAGGCACTCGTGAACCGGTCCGACGTCACCGTCGTCTGGCGCGAGATCACGGAGCCCGAAGCGGCCGAGGCCGCGGGAATGCACGGCTCCCCCACCCTCCTGATCGACGGAACGGACCCCTGGACCCCGCCCGGCCGGCCACCGAGTCTGTCCTGCCGCGTCGGCGCCCTGCCGACGACGGACCAGATCCGCGCCGCCCTCTCCCAGGACAGCCCGGCCTGACCCTCCGAAAGCCGACGGACGCCGAGCGGCCGGCGCCGGCGGCATCGCGGCGTGCCTGGTCAAGCGCTGTTGACGCGGGCGAGCAGTGCTCGGGCCTCGGTGGTGCGGTGGTGGTCCGGGCCGAAGGCGGCCAGACAGGCTTCGTGAGCGGCCACGGCCTGGGCGCGGGCCTCGGTACCGCGGCCCAGCCCCAAGTAAGCGGCGGCCATGGTCAGTTCGACGGCGCCGGTCTCCGGGCGGCGCTCCCCATCGGACATGCGGCGGCGCAGCTTGCCCATGCGCTCCGCCTCGGCGAGAGCGTCCTCGTGGCGGGCCTGGCCGTTGAGGCTGCGGGCCAGGCCGAGCCGCAGGACCAGGGTGAACCGGTCCGGTACGGGACGGGCGGCGAGAGCCCTACGGGCCAGCGTCTCGGCCTCCGGGTGGCGGCTCTGCCCGTTGAGGGCGTAGATCTGTCCGTTGCGGGCGGCCGCCTCCACGACCGGCATCTGCGGCCCGAAGCCGCGGGCCGCGGCCGGATGACGGCCGCGCACTCTGCTTCGCATTCAGTGTGCCGGCCGAGCATGCTGAGCGTCTGGGCGCGGTCCGAGCGCAGCTTCAGGGTCTGCCAGTGTTCGGCGCCGAAGATCCTTCCGAAGACGGGAAGCAGTGCGTCGTATGCGGCGAGCGCCTCTGCGTGGCGGCCCTGGGCGCTCGTCGCCATCGCGGCGATACTCAGCGCAAGCGGTGCATCGCTGTCGTGGTACTGCCCGGACCGGGCAGCAGCCACGGCGCGGGCCTCGGCCTCCGCCTCGGCATAGCGCCCGGCGCGGTGCAGGGCCGTGGCGTGGGCCAAGGGTGCCATGCGTCCAGCGTCGTCTCGGCCGCGCGGCCGGAAGAGTCTCATGCGCGGAGCATACGGATTGTGGACACTTGTTCGGGCGGGAGGGCGAGAACTGGTCGGCGGACCCGCGCCGTCCGGGGCTGGGCGGGACGCTCAAAGCTCGTCGAGGTTCCCGTGCCCGGACACACCTGGAGCAGACGCGGGTTCGCGCCGGCGAGGGGTGAGCGCGCCGGTCAGAGGCTCTGCCCCGAAGGGGCACTTCGGTGTGGCACGCGTGCCTTCGGGACACATGGGCCGGGTCGCGTGTTCGCGCGAGGACGCCGCACGTCAGTCCTGGTCCGAGCTGGACAGAGCCTCGGCGATCAAGCGGGTGGCGAAGTCGTGGTCGTCGGAGATCCGGTTGATGTGCTCCGCGAGCAGGACGGCCGTGGCTTCCAGGGGATTCATCTCGGCCTCGGTCCAGTCTCCGTACTGCGCGCGCCACAAATTGGGGCTCAGGCCGGTGCCTGCGGCGATGATCAGGCCGGCCATGGTGGGGATGACCTCGGGACGGAAGGTCTTGGGCATCATGCGCATCGTGGCCACCAGGGTGGGCACCACGTACTCCATGACGTCCTTGTCGTGGTCCTCGCAGGCCGTCCGCAGCCACGTCATGAACATGTAGATGAGCGTGCACGTGCCGTCCAGCAGCGCATCGACTCCCGTAGGGCCCAGGGACGCGGCGAACTGGTCGACCATCTGCTGCTGTTCGGGGTCGGTCTCGGTCTTGCTGTTGTAGACGGCTTTCAGCCGGGAGTCGATCATCATGAGCGCTGCGCCGACATCACCGACGGGAGCGTACTCGGGGTCACAGGGCGATGACACAGGACTCCTCCTCGTATGACCGCGGCGGGTAGCGCGGCATGTCCGTACCGTAACCGCTGACTGGACGGGGGTCCGGCGAATCCCGATGGTGGGCCTTTCGGCGGCACTCGGCCCCGGCGATCCCGGAGGGGCGTCCACGAGGAGCCGCAAGCGGATGCGGGATGAGCCACGCCGGCCTCACCGCGCATTGTTCATTCATTGTTCGCATGCGCTTTCCGGCGGCACGCGCGGCATCGCATATCGTCCTGCTCCTGCTCCTGCTCCTGCTCCTGCTCCTGCTCCTGCTCCTGCTCCTGCTCCTGCTCCTGCTCCTGCTCCTGCTCCTGCTCACAAGTGATCGCCGACAGCCGGAGCGCTGCGCGATACAGGCCGGCGCCGGGATCGCCCGGGCGGTACCCCGGTACACCGGTACCCCGGGATGCGACGGGCCGAGACGCTTGCGGCAGACAAACAGGCACTCTTATGGGGGGCTTCTCGTTGAATTCTCGCCCGCGCCGCCATGTCGCGGCGCTCGCGTCGGCTGCCTCGCTGGCAGCCGGCCTGCTTGGTGCGACGGCACCGGGCGCGCAGGCCGCGACAGGTGATGTCACGGCCGGTCAGATCGGCCTGTACGGCGGATCCACCGGCGTGGAAACCGTCAACGCCGATGGGACGGGGCTGCGTTCCGTCTCCAACATCCCGAACTCCGGGTACACCCCGAACTGGTCGCCGGACGGCAGCAAGGTGGTGGCCGGAGGGAGCCAGTTGGCCACCGGCCGCGTCACGGGCACCACCTCGCTCGTCGCCTTGCCCCGGGCCACCAAGGTGCGCTCCAGCGCGTCCTATGAGGACCCGACCTTCTGGCTGGACGGCCGGTACGTGGTGTTCAGCACGGGCGGCCAGCTCGCCTACGGGCCCTCGGACGCTCGTGGGAGCCGGAGCCGTTGCTGACGGACGCCCAGGAGCCGTCGACGGTCTGCGACATCCACCCGACGGCCGGCCCTCCGGGCACGCTGGCTTTCGAACGGCGCACCAACTACGGCTGCTCCGACAGCCTGGGTAACTGGACCTACAACAACGCCACGTACTCGGCCCCGGCGATCGCCCTCGGTGCCGAGAAGCAGGGCCCGGTTCTGATGACCTCCGGCAGCGGGCTGGACTCCGCAGCGGCCGCGGAACTCAAGCGCTCACTGCCCAAGGGCAGCACCGTCTACCTGAACGGCGGCACCCGCATCCTCGGCTCCAAGGTGGCCGACCAGGTGCAGGCGCTCGGCTACAAGACGCTGCGCCTCGACGGCTCCGACCTCTCCGCGCTGTCGGCCCGGGTCGCCAGGCAGATCAGCGCGACCCCGAGCTGGGTCTTCGTCGCCGACGGCAACGAGTACCACGACCCGATCGCCGCCTCCACGGCCGCCGGCGCGCTCGGGTACCACGGCACGGGTGTGGTCCTGCTGACGAACGGCAAGACCGTCCCCGCCTCGGTCACGAACTACCTGAACGCCCTGAACCCGAAGACCACGAACCTGGTGACGGTCGGCTACAACGCCACCCAGGCGATGGAGCACGTGACGCTCGACAAGGACTGGGACTTCTGGGCCATCGGCGGCAAGACCCATGAGGACGTCGCCGCCAACCTGGCCCGGTTCTGGTGGTCCGCGCCGACGGAGGCCGTCGTCGAGGACACCTGGACCTGGCAGAACGCCGTCGCGGGCGGGGCCGTCACCGCCACGTACGGCCCGATGCTCTGGTCCAGCCGGTCCACGCTCTCGGCACCGGTCTCGTACTACCTGAGCCAGCGCGCCGTGAGCATCTCGGTGGTGCAGACCTTCGGCGGCAACACGTCGTACCCGCCCGCCAACCGCACCGCCATCGGCTCGGCGATCGCCGCGAGCAGCGCCTGGACGTCCACCGACTGGGCACCGGGCGGTGCGGTGTCGGCGCCGGCTGCCACAGCGCGGTCCTCCCGGGTCTCGGCCCTGGCCTTCGCCGGCAGCGGCCGACCGACGCCCGACCCCACGGTGGTGCCCGGTCAGCACCTGCCCGCACCCGACAGCCACAGCGCCCGATAGTTCCGTACGGAGCTGGTCGGGACTGCGGCTCACCGACACACGGAAGCCCGGTGGCCCACCGCCTCACGGTGGGCCACCGGGCTTCGGCGCAGCGGCCGTGTCACGGCCGGGCCGCCACTGCCGACCTCGGTGATCACACAGGAGTCCAGGAAGGGCCCTCGCCCCCTGGTTCCCGGTCCCGGTTTCGGTCCCGGTCGCAGGTCGGAGCAGGACGGGACCACAGACCGATGGCGTCGGCCCGAGCGCTTGCTAGCGTGGAAGGTGGTTCTGGCACCCAGGGGAAGGAGGCCGACCGATGGCAGTCGAACTCAACCACACGATCATCGCCGCACACGACAAGGTGGCGTCCGCACGGTTCCTCGCGGATCTGCTGGGCTTGGAGGTGGCACCGGATTACGGTCCGTTCGTCCCGGTACAGATGCCGAACGGCGTGACGCTGGACTACATGGAAACGGACGATTCGATCGCCCCGCAGCACTATGCGTTCCTCGTCTCCGAGGACGACTTCGACGCGATCTTCGCCCGTGTCCGCGAGGCGGGCCTGACCTACTGGGCGGACCCGCATCACCATCGCCCCGGCGCGATCAACCACAACGACGGCGGCCGCGGGACATACTTCGACGACCCGAACGGACACAACCTGGAGATTCTGACCAGGCCGTACGGCAGCGGAATGGACTGAGACCCCAGAGCGGTGCCGGGAGCCGGAGGCGCCCTCGGTGACCACGAGTTCAGGACATCGCTCGGAGCGCAACTCCGCGAACTCAGGCCCGAGTTACGGCCTCACTGCGCGGCGATCTCGCCGGGCACGGCGCCCCGCGTGACCGCACGCGCGTACGAACGCCCGTGCAGAGTCCTTCGGGAGAGGCCGGTGCTCCCGTCAAGGCTGGCAGTCGCGACTTCCCGGAAGCCTGGTCTCACTTGCCGGCTTCCGGGCCGTACCACTGGAGCGCCTGGCCGGTGACAGCGGCGATGCACTCGAAGTCCCGGTCGCGGTGCAGCAAGGTCAGGCCTTGCAATTCGGCCGTGGCGGCCACGACGAGGTCGACGGCTCCGGCGCTGCGGTGCTGTCCGCGCTGGGTGAGAATCCCCTGGACCTGCCAGGCGCGATCGTAGGCGCGGTCGTCGACCGGTATCCAGCCGAAGACCAGGCGCAGGTTCTCCATGCCCTCTGCACGGTCGGTGGCGGAGCGCGCGCTGTAGAAGAACTCCAGCTCGGTGATGGGGCAGGTGGCGACGAGCCCGGCTGCGGCCGCCTGGTCCCATCCGTACTGCTCGGCATCGCCGCGCAGCATGCGGGCAAGCGCGCTGGTATCGATCAGATATTGCGCGGCGTTCACCGGCGGTAGTTGCCTTTGTCCTCGAAGAGGTCCAGGTCAAAGGCGCCCTCTGCGGCGGCGGCGCGCAGCCGGGTGAGCGCCAGCGCTCGGCGTCGGTTCTCCAGCACTTCACGCAGGGCGGTGTTCACCGTCTCCTTCTTGGTGCTCGTACCAAGCGCCTGGGCCACCTCTGCCACCAGCTGGTCATCGAGGTCGATCACGGTGCGACTCATCGGCTACACCTCCATGTATATATATTGCGCCATCGATTATATACGCTCATCTATGCGAGCCGCAGGCGTCCGGCCCGGCGACTCACACAATCAGGGGTCTGGCACGAACCTGGCACGCGACCACTGATCGCTGCGTAAAAACAACAAGGCCCAGGTCCGGGGTCGGCGCGTCTTTCAAGGAAACTACAGCTCAGGTCGATTCTTCGGATCCGGCGGCACCGCACACCTCGCGGATCATTCATGCACACACCATGCTGTGACTAGGGGATGTGCGTGAACCATGTCGGATCGATCCGGACGGGAAGGCGACGGTCCCATGGCGAAGCTGCTGTTCGTGATGACTGGAACGGCGTACTGGACGCTCAAGGACGGCACCAGGCACGCGACGGGCTACTGGGCCGAGGAGTTCGCGGCCCCGTACAAGGCCCTCACCGAGGCCGGCCACGAGATCGTCGTCGCCACCCCCCGCGGGGTCGTACCCACGGTGGACATGATGAGCCTGCGCCCCGAGATGGCCGGCAACGCCCAGATCGCCCTCGATCTGGAGGCGATCATCCGCTCCGCGGAAGTGCTGCGGCGACCGATCCAACTGGCGGATGCCCGCCTGGAGGACTACGACGCCGTCTACCTTCCGGGTGGCCACGGGCCCATGGAGGATCTGTGCGTCGACGCCGATGCCGGCCGGCTGCTGACGGCGGCCCTCGCCTCCGGTAAGCCGCTCGCCATCGTCTGCCATGCCCCGGCGGCGATGCTGGCGACCAGGATCCACGGCACGTCGCCGTTCGCCGGCTACCGGGTCACCGCGTTCACGAACGAGGAAGAGGAAGCGGTCGGACTCGCCCAGAGGGCCAGGTGGACGGTCGAGACCGAACTCATCGACATGGGCGTCGACTTCACCAAGGGCGAGATGTGGAAGCCCTACACGGTGGTGGACCGCAACCTGTTCACCGGACAGAACCCCGCCTCGGCATCCGTCTTGGCGGAACGCCTGCTCAAGGTTCTCTGAGGCTCCGAGCAAGACGTCGTTTCCTTCGGTGGCTGTCCCGGGGCGCGTGTGATGGTGGTGTGCCGTTGTGGCAGTCTGCTCGCGTGGACGATCTCGTTGGCACGCAGGCGCCGGGCTGTCGTCTGACCGACCCCGCCGAGTCGGTGGCGGAACTCGAGCGGGCGCTGCCCGGCCTGGTGGCCCACCGTCTGCAGACACCGCCGGGTGTCGACTGGCCACGGCTGGAGAGCGAGTTGGGGACGGCTCTGCCCGCTGACTACAAGCTCCTCTGCGAGCTGTACCCGGCGTTCGAGCTGAGTGACTTCATGCTGGTCGGCGGCCCGGCGCCGGGTGCCGAGGCGGGCTGGGTCCAAGACGCCCACGAAGAGCTGGACATCGTCGCCGAGTGGTGCGAGGACGCCGACTTGGCCGTCCCGATGCATCCTTACCCCGCGCCGGGCGGCCTGCTTCCCTGGTCCAGCTCCAACCAGGGGGACTACTTCTTGTGGACCACCAGTCCCATCGGGCCGCAGGAGTGGACGGTCACCGTCGCCTCGCGCAATGGTGAGTGGTGGCACTACACCGGTGGGGCGGTTCAGTTCCTGGCTGATCTGGTGAGCGGCGTCCTGGAGCCCTGGGCACTGCCGACAGTCCGACCTGAGATCTCCTGGGTCCATGAACCAGGCGACGGCAGCAGATGAGAGCCGCAGCACTGCCGGCGAACGCGAGGAAGTGCTCGGCCTTGTGTTCGTAGCGTCGGTGCCGACGTCGACACTCCGTCACATACTGCTGCC
This sequence comes from Streptomyces sp. NPDC002513, assembly GCF_053595355.1. Lineage (NCBI taxonomy): Bacteria > Bacillati > Actinomycetota > Actinomycetes > Kitasatosporales > Streptomycetaceae > Streptomyces > Streptomyces sp. NPDC002513. Next base: position 92,807 of record NZ_JBSFXK010000017.1, read on the forward strand.
TACACCGACGTTCGCTGCCGTCGCCTTCAGTGCGTGTTTCTGATCCCCGGATCAGGACGGCATCGGCTTCGGCGCGGAGCTCCAGGTTGTCCATGCCCCTGTGCAACCGGATAGCACGGACAATCGGCCAATTCACGCAGCGTGACAAGCGCATCGCGAATGCACCACCAGACATTCGCCGATCGAGGACGACCAGAGCGGAGCGCCTGCCCGCAAACGCCCTCGACCAGCACGTTTACGCAGGTCAGGAGGCTATCTCAGCCCGGAATTTGAACGCCTTCCCCGTTCTGTAGCCCCGAGCGGCTACATCGCAGTGCACCGCGCCGCGAACCCGAACCCGCCGCCGGCCCCGCTGAACGCTGTGCTGGTCCGTGCGGTAGCGGCGCATCGTAGGGGCGCTGATGCGCGGCGGAGGGGAAGCGGAAGCGGGCGCGGGTGTCTGCGTGGGGAACGGTGCCCCTCCACCCGCCGGCAGCCGACTTGCTGACTCAAGGTCAGCCCTGTAGAGACTTTCCGCCTTCCCGGCGCTACACCCATTTATGGGCTTTTCATTCGAATAATTCTGGCCGGGCAAGTCGATCTGATCACCCCTTGACCGGCCCGTCGGGCGCACCATAACCTCTGCCTGTCCAGACGTGTGTACAACTTGGAGTCGCGAGTGACGACACAAGCAGAGGTTGCGTTCGCGACTCGGCGAAGCTATCGGGTGGTGCGTCTGCGTCACCCGTTGCGCTGGGTCTCGGCGTTCCTGGTCATGGCAGGGCTGGCCGCGCTGGGGATGGCCTTCGCCCACGCGCAGATCGACTGGCACGTGGTCGGGGAGTTCTTCGCCGCCAAGGTCGTGCTGAGCGGTTTCGTCCATACCTTGATCATCTCGGCGCTGGCGATGCTGCTGGGGCTGGCGATCAGCGTGGTCTTCGCGGTGATGCGACTGTCGTCCAACCCGGTCACCAGCGCGGTGGCCTGGCTGTACGTGTGGCTGTTCCGCGGCACGCCGGCAATCCTGCAGTTGCTGATGTGGTTCAACATCGCACTGGTCTTCCCGGTCATCTCGATCCCCGGGATCTACCACGGCCAGACCGTCCATGTGGTGACGCCGTTCGTCGCCGCGCTACTCGGTCTCGGGGTGAACGAGGGCGCCTACCTCACCGAGGTGGTGCGCGCCGGCATCCGCTCGGTGGACGAGGGGCAGACCGAGGCGGCGTCCGCGCTCGGCCTCTCCCGGCTGCAGACGCTGCGGACGGTCGTGATGCCGCAGGCCCTTCGGCTCATCGTCCCGCCGATCGGCAACGAGGCGATCGGCATGCTGAAGACCTCCTCACTGGCGACAGTCATCTCCTACACCGAGGTCCTCAACTCGGCCCAGCAGATCTACTTCGTCAACGGCCGTGTCATGGAGCTGCTGATCGTGTGCGCGATCTGGTACATGATCGCGACCTCGGTGCTGAGCACCGCCCAGTACTTCCTGGAGGCCCGGATCGGCCGCGGCGGCCGCCGCGGCCGGCCACGCACCCTCGCGGAACGGGCGGTCGCCGCCGTTCTGGACCGCGCCCTCCGCAGCAAGAAGGCGGTGACCTCATGACAGGGTCCGGCGTCGCGCCGATGGTACGCGCGATCAACGTGCACAAGTCCTACGGCGGGCAGCAGGTCCTGCGCGGCGTCGATCTCGACGTCGCCGAGGGCGAGGTGGTGTGCCTGCTCGGCCCGTCGGGTAGCGGCAAGAGCACCTTGCTGCGATGCCTCAACCACCTGGAGCGCATCGACGACGGCCTGGTGTGCGTCGACGGCGACATCATCGGCTACCGGCTTGCCGACGATCGGCTCCACGAGCTGGCGCCAGGCAAGGTGCAGCGGCAGCGTCGCTCGATCGGCATGGTGTTCCAGCACTTCAACCTGTTCCCGCACATGACGGTGCTGGGGAATGTCATCCATGCGCCGGTGCTGGTCAACAAGGAGCCGCGCAGCCGGGCGGCCGATCGCGGACGTCGGCTGCTCGCCCAGGTCGGGCTGGCCGACAAGTGCGACGCCTACCCCGCCCAACTGTCCGGCGGGCAGCAGCAGCGGGTGGCCATCGCCCGCGCACTGGCGATGGAACCCCGGCTGATGCTCTTCGACGAGCCCACGTCGGCGCTCGACCCCGAATTGGTCGGCGAGGTCCTGGCGGTGATGCGGGACCTGGCCCGGGACGGCATGACGATGGTCGTCGTCACGCACGAGATCGGCTTCGCCCGGGAGGTCGCCGACCGCGTCGTCGTCATGATCGACGGCAAGGTCCGTGAGGCCGGGCGGCCTGACGAGGTCCTCACCGATCCCGCGGACGAGCGGGTCCGCTCCTTCCTCTCCCGAGTCCTGAACTGACGGTCCCCCACCGGATCACCCACCCCTGGAGGCAATAATGAGCACCTCGTCCATGCCGTCGTGGGCCGGACGCCGAGGCCGCCAGGCGGCCTCGGCCGCGCTGGTCGCCTTCGCCGTGACCGCCGTGGCGGCCTGCGGCAGCAGCGGCGACGGCAGCAAGGACGCCGTCGGCAGCGGCTCCGGGTCCTCCGCCAATGCGGGGCCGGCCCAGAGCAAGGACCCCGCACTGGCCGCCATGCTCCCCAAGGACATCGCGTCGGCCGGCACCCTGAACGTCGCGATCAGTCTCGCCTACAAGCCCATGGAGTACTCGGACCCGGGTTCGACCGAGCTGAAGGGCGCGGACATCGACCTGGCCAAAGCGGTCGGGGCGAAGCTCGGGGTGAAGACCGAGTTCCAGAACGTGCAGTTCGAGCAGCTCATGCCGTCGACCACGACGCACCGCGCCAACATGATCTGGACCGCCTTCAGCGACCTGACCAAGCGCCAGAGCGCGCTCGACTTCATCGACTACTTCAAGACGGGCGACCAGTTCTTCGTCCCGAAGTCGCTGGCCGACTCCATCAAGACCCCTGCCGACCTGTGCGGAAAGACCGTGGCGGTGGCGACCGGGACGGCCTGGATCCAGACCGTGAAGGACGTCAGCGCCGCCGAGTGCGCCGGCAAGGCCCCGATCGCGCAGGTCGTTGTGCCGTCGCTGTCCGAGGAACTGCTCCAGATCCAGCAGGGCCGCGCCCAGGCGTCGATGATCGGCATGGAGGGCGTCGGAGACCTCCAGGCCGCCCAGCCCGGCAAGTGGGGCAAGGTCGGGGAGCCCTACAACACCGGGTACTACGGCGTCGGCTTCGCCAAGGGACAGAGCCAGCTGCGGGACGCGGTGCTGGCAGCACTGAAGGCCCTTCAGCAGGACGGCACTTACGTGAACATTCTCAAGAAGTATGGTCTGGAGAGCTCGGCTGTGCCGGCTTTCACCCTCAACCAGGGTAAGTGACACTCAATCAGGTTCGCGGAGACGCTCGATGGCCACGCTCGACAAGCATGATCCCACGCCGCTGTACGTTCAGATGTACCGGTCGCTCAGAACGAGGATTCTCGCGGGCGAGTACGAGAACGGCGCAACCATCCCCTCGGAGCCCGAACTTCAGCAGATTTTCGGCACCACCCGGGGAACGGTGCGGAACGCGATCGCGCTGCTGGTCAACGACGGCTTGGTGCAGCAGGTGCGCGGAAAGGGTACATTCGTGCGCTTCGCGCCGTTGAATTACAGCGTCTGGAACTTCGGCAGCTTCACCGACTACGCGCGCAGCCGGCACGAGCGCCCGGTGTCGCGCGTCGTGGAGCAGGTGGAGACCGAACAGGACGGGGAGCCGATGCTGCGGCTCGTCCGGGCACGCGGGATCGCAGGTGAGGGCGCAGCGACGTGTCTGCATTTGGACACCTCCCTGCTGTCGCTCAGGATGTTCCCAGGCCTGCAGAACCACGACTTCGGCGCGGACTCGCTGTACCGGATCCTGCGTGAGGAGTACGACGTCTGGCCGTGGCGCAGTGAGATGACGATCGGCACCTTGTCACCTGACGCGGCCACCCGGGAGATTCTCGGCATCGAGGATTCCGTCCACTGCCTGATGAAGGTCGACGGACTGATCTACGACTCGCGCGAAACGAAGATCGAACAGACCAGCGTCGTCTATTCCCCCCGGGCGGCCCTGCGCATCGTCGCGAGTATCAATTCACGGGAGGACGCACCGGAATCCTGACCACTTGGCCAGGGCCGGCGGCGGACCGGACGCTTCTCGACGACCGGTCGGGACACTGAGAGGGTTTTGTGAGCGTTACCAGCAGTTCGTCATTTCTTTCCATGTTCCCGGACGGCAAGCCCGTCCTGGGCATGCTCCACCTGCGGGGCGAGAGCGCGCAGGACAAGCTGGAGGTCGCCCGCACCGAGATCGACCTGCTCGTCGCCGGCGGCGTGGACGCACTCGTCGTCGAGGACTACTTCGGCTCCACCGAGGTGGCGGAAGAGGTGCTGAAATACCTCGCCGCGGAGCGGCCGGACCTGGTGTACGGCGTCAACATGCTGCGCGACCACCGGCTCTCCTTCGAGTTCGCGGGACGCTACGGGGCGCGGTTCGTGCAGCTCGACTCGGTCGCCGGCCACCTGACACCGGACGAGGACGAGGCGTTCGCCGCGGAGCTCCAGGAACTGCGCGAGCGCACCGGCGTCCACGTGCTCGGCGGAGTGCGCTTCAAGTACCAGCCCTACCGTTCCGGCCGCACCCTGGCAGAGGATCTGGCCATCGCCGTCACCCGCTGCGACGCGGTCGTCGTCACCGGCCCGGGCACCGGAGTGGAGACCGGCCTGGACAAGATCGAGGAGTTCCGGGCACTACTTGGACCGGACTTCCCGCTGATCGTCGGCGCGGGCATCACCGACACCAATGTGTTCGCGCAGCTGGCATCCGCCGACGGGGCCATCGTGGGCAGTTTCTTCAAGCAGGGCCACCGCGACGACGCGGTCATGGAGGCGGCTTACATCCGCCGGCTCATGGACAGCGTCCAGGCGATCCGTGCCGGACGGGACCTCGTGGCGATCCGCGCGGTTCCCGCCGCCGAGATCGACTTCTCCCCCTACGGCGAGATCACCCGGCTGACCGGCGAAGGCCCCTCCACCGTCGAGTCCAGCGGTGACGGCTGGCAGGACGTGATGACCCGGCGCCCGCTGCTGCGCGCCCCCGGTCACCTCGGCATGACGCTCGGTTCCGGCGCCCCCTTCGTGACCCGGCGCATGGAGCGGCACCTGTACACCGAGGAGGCGATCCTCTGCATGGCCTCGCCGGTCGTCCTGCCGGTTGCGGCTCCCACCGAGGCGGACGCCCCCGCGGCCGAGGACGTGCGTGCGGTCATTCTGTCGCCCGGCGAGGTCGCGGTGCTCAAACCTGGCACCTGGCACGACGCCTGCCACGGAGTGGAGGGACCCGCGCACTACTACTGGATGGCCACCTCGATCGACGGCGTGTCCAGCCCGTGGGTCGAGATCACCGGCGGATCGGTCGCGGTCTCGTGCTGAACCGTGCCGTCTTCATCGGTGATGTCGCTCTCGACGAGTACTTCCGGGCCGATCGATGGCCCGGGCTGCGGGACAAGCTCGACGTCGAAGCGCTGCCGCCCCGGATCGGTGGCATGATCGCCAATGCCGCGTGCGTGTACGCGCGTTACGGGGCGGCGGCCGAGATGGTGTCGGTGCTCAACTCCGGGGCGGTCAGCGACACGCTCCGGCGCGGGCTGGAGCAGGCCGGCGTCGGGACCGCCCACCTGCTCACCGACGACTCCCTCGCGGACTCCAGAACTCTGATCTTCCTCGTGGACGGTGAGCACACGGTGTTCATCCCCGAACTGGGCGAGTACACCATCGCGGTCAGCCCCGGCCTGCTCGCCGATGTCCAAGCGGCCTCGTTCGTCTACTCCACGGTCTCCCAGGTGAAGCGGCTGCGGCTGCCGGGCAGCGAGGCCGGCCCCGCCGACGTGCTCCGCCTGATGAAGCAGAACGGTACCCGGCTCGCCTTCGACCTGGACGTCAACCGGACCGACCCGGCGGACAGCGAATACCTGGCCCTGGCCGACGTGGTCTTCGTCAACGACGTCGGCTTCGCCGCACACCGAGGCGGGAGAACCGAGAGCGACGCCGTCGCGGAGTTCCTGGCGCTCGGCATCGGCATCCTCGTGGTGACCCACGGCGCGGACGGATGCACGGTGCACACCGCTTCCCAGGCGCTGCGGATCCCCGGCGTCGCCGTGGATCCGGTCGACGTCACCGGGGCCGGTGACACTTTCGGCAGCTCGTTCGTCTTCGGACTCGGCTGCACCGAGGACCTGGAACTGGTCGCCCGGTTCGCCAACGCCGCGGCCACGCGATCGGTCACCGTCATGGGGCCTCAGGGGGGCGTCGCACCGGCGCAGGAGGTGGTGGCGTTCATGGTGGAGCACCGGCTCGGCTCCCCCGCGGAGTTCACCTGTTTCACCGCCGGCGCGGGTACGACCTCGCCGTAGCGGCGTCCGAACGCCGCCTGCCCGCGTCGTGCCGGACCACCGCAGGTCCGGCGCGACGCGGGCAGCGCTGTCGCGTACCGGTCCGGATACGCCCGTGGCCCTGAAGCGCGGCACGGGGACGCTGTCACGTTGACTGATGGCGCAGGATGATCTTCGGATTGGTCATGCTGGAGGGGAAGCCGTCCCTGGAAAGTGCGTCGCCGTCGCACAAGGGGCATCGGTACCCGATCGAGGTGATCTCCCACTGCGTGTGGCTGTGCTTCCGCTTCCCGCTGACGTTCCGCGAGGTATCGGACTGCCGTCAGGGCCGTCGGGCCAGGGTGGTCTTGAAAATCGTCGTGGCGCGGCTGATCGCGGGGCGTCAGCGCAGCGCAACCTCGCCCGCGTGGACGGCACTCAGTGCGCGCTCGACGGTCTCCCGGTTTTCGCCGACCGGAGCCACGTAATCGATGACGTCGCGCGCGGCACTCTCCCCGAGCATGCGGGTGATCACCCACGTGGCGAGATACTGGGACGAGGCAACCGCCCGCCGTAGCGATGTTCCCCTCGGCGTGGAACGGCGCGTCCAGCACGGTGACGTCGCAGGCTTCGGCGAAGGGCCGGCTCTTCCTGTCAGTGCATGCCGGTATGCCGTCCAGCAACCCCAGCCGGGCGAGCAGCAGCCTGGAGATCAGCCGGTCATCGGCGATCTGGCCGCCGACTATGACACCGACGCGATCCTCACCCTTGACCGACGCGACTTCCGCGCCGTACGGCCGCTGGGCCGCCACAAGGCGTTCCGGGTGCTGCCCGATGACCTGCCGCTCTGATGCGAGCCTCCCGCTGCCGAGCTTCCAGCGCTGTTGACCTGCCGCTTGCCCGGTCATGCCCCCGCCGCCGCCGCCCCGGCCGGCGAGGCCGCCGGAGCCGTAGTACCCCGGTACCACCCGCCCGGCAGTGTTCAGTCCCTGGTACCACCGGATCCGGGAGATCGCGGTCTTAGCGTGGCGGAGGAGGCGTCGGGCGTGCCGGGCGCCGGAGTCCGAGAGAGAGAACGCGAATGATCGAGGCACAGCAGCTCACCAAGAGGTACGGGGAGAAGACGGCCGTCGACGGTCTGGACTTCACCGTGAAGCCGGGTGCGGTGACGGGATTCCTCGGCCCCAACGGAGCGGGCAAGTCCACAACGATGCGCATGATCGTCGGGCTCGACGCGCCGACGAGCGGCTCCGTCACGGTGAACGGCCGGCGCTACGACCGTCACCAGGCGCCGCTGCAGGAGGTCGGGGCGCTCCTGGAGGCGAAGTCGATACACCCGGGCCGCTCGGCCTACAACCACCTCCGTGCGCTCGCGCTGACCCACGGCATTCCGCGCCGCCGGGTCGACGAGGTCATCGAGCTCGCCGGTCTCGGCAGTGTCGCGAAGAAGCGGGCAGGTGCCTTCTCTCTCGGCATGGGGCAGCGGCTCGGCATCGCGGCCGCGCTGCTGGGCGATCCGCAGACGGTGATGCTGGACGAGCCCGTGAACGGACTGGACCCCGAGGGCGTGCTCTGGATCCGCAATCTGCTGACGTCGCTCGCCGCCGAGGGACGGACGGTGTTCGTCTCCTCGCACCTGATGAGCGAGGTGGCGCTGGTGGCGGACCACCTGATCATCGTCGGCCGGGGCCGGTTGCTGGCCGACACGACCGTAGGGGACCTGGTCCGTGAGGCGGGTGGCGACGTCGTGCAGGTCGCCACGCAGGATCCCGCACGGCTGCGGGACGTGCTGGCCGGGCCGGGTGTGGAGATCACCGGCCGGGTCGGCAGCGAGGAACTGCAGGTCACCGGGGTGACCGCCCGGGAGATCGGGCTGAAGGCGGCTGAGCACGGGATCCCGCTGTTCGAGCTGACCTCGAAGGCGGTGTCGCTGGAGGAGGCATTCATGGAACTGACCAGGGACGCCGTGGAGTACCACGGTTCCACGACCGGCACCGACACCTCCGGGAGCGCGGCATGAGCACCCTCACGGCCACACCTCAGACTCCCGAGGCCGCCCCGGCCGCACCGGCCCGCCCCGCGTACAAGGTGACCGGCCGGCGCGTGCTGGCGTCGGAGTGGGCCAAGCTCTGGTCCCTGCGTTCCACCTGGATCACTCTCGGCCTGGGCCTGCTGTTCCTCGTGGCCTTCGGTGTCATCGCCGCGAGCCACTACAAGTCCAATGTCGACTCCGGCCGGCACATGGACCGCGACTTCGCCTCCGCGACGGCGGTGAGCCTGTCCCTCTTCGGTACGAACTTCGCCCAGCTCGCACTCGGCGTGCTCGGTGTCCTGGTCACGGCGGGCGAGTACTCCACCGGCATGATCCGCTCCACCCTCGCAGCCGTACCGCGCCGGCTGCCCGTGCTGTGGTCGAAGGCAGCCGTGTACGGACTGGTCGCCCTGGTGATCGCGACCGTCGGCGCGTTCATCGCCTTCCTCGTCGGCAGCCAGATCGTGTCCGGTACGCCCGCTGCCATGGGCCTCGGTCACGCCGGCGTCGTACGCAGCTTGCTGGGTGCCGGGCTCTACCTCGGCCTGGTCGGCGTGATCGGCACCGCCCTCGGGGCGCTGTTGCGGTCCGTCGCCGGCGGCATCTCGGTCCTGGTCGCCGCCCTCATGCTGGTGCCGGGACTGGTCTCCCTGCTGCCCACCTCGTGGCAGGGCGACATCGACCCCTACCTGCCCAGCCACGCGGGTGAGTCGATCTTCGCGCTGACGCATGACTCCACCACCCTGTCGCCCTCCGCCGGGCTCCTGGTCTTCCTCGGCTGGACGGCACTGGCGCTCGCGGGGGCGGCGTACCGGCTGCTGCGCAGCGACGTCTGAGCAACGGCACCCGCATCATGGGCCTGTGAACGCAGTGACCACTGATGATCTCAGCGGGATGGGGCCGCTGGTCGCCCGGCTCGGCCGGGCCGGCCAGCGGCTCAGGCACGCCGACCAGGCCCGGCCGTGGGTGCTGGACACCGCGGTGGTGGTGCTGGTCTTCCTGATGTTCTGCCTGCCGGACCTGCTGCACGGGGCCGATGGGGACGGCGACGGCCCGCGCCGCTTCCGCCTTGTGTTCACCCGGCTGCCCATGGTCGGGATGCTGGCCCTGCAGGCCGGGCTCGTGCTGCCGCTGCTGTGGCGGCGGCGGGCGCCCGCCATGGCCTTCGGCGCCATCACGGCCGTGTTCATGGTCCAGTGGTCCCTCGGCGCCGCACTCCGTGCGGACGTCGCCCTCTTCGTCGCCCTGTACAGCCTGGCCCTGCACGGGCGGCTACGGCAGCTGCCGTGGGCCTGTGCCGTCATGGCGGGTGCGCTGGGCCTGGTCGCGGCGCGCGTCTCGGCGGCGGTGTCGGTCTGGGACGCGCTCTTCTTCCTGCTCAGCACGGCTACCGCGGCCCTCGCCCTCGGCCTGATGATCCGCATCCGGCGGGCCCAGCTGGCCGGGCTGCGGGACCGCGCGGCCCGACTGGAGATCGAACGCGACCAGCGGGGCAGGCTCGCCGTCGCGGCCGAGCGGGTGCGGGTGGCTCGCGAGATGCACGACATCGTCGGCCACAACCTGTCCGTCATCATCACCCTCGCCGACGCGGGTGCCTACGCCGCTGCCGTCGCTCCGGAGCGGGGCAGGGAGGCCCTGCACCTCATCGGCGACAGCGGCCGTCAGGCTCTGAGCGAACTGCGCCGGGTGCTCGGCGTGCTGCGCGAGGCGGACGGCCCGCGGGGCGAGCCCGAGCTGAGCCCGCAGCCCGGTCTCGCGGACATCGACGCGCTGTGCGAGGGTGTCGGCGCCGCAGGCCTGGACGTCGTCTACCGTACGGCCGGTGACGTCGACGCCCTCGACAGCGGGGTGCAGCTCACGGTCTACCGCATCGTGCAGGAGGCCCTGACCAACACCCTCAAACACGCCGGCGCGGGTGCCCGTGCGAACCTGGCGATCGTCGTGGAGGACACACGGCTGACCATCACCGTCCAGGACTCCGGGCCCCCTGCACCGGCCGACCATCTCCGTACGGCGAACGAGGAAGGACATGGCCTGGTGGGCATGCGAGAACGAGCAGCTCTCTACGGCGGACACGTCAGCGCGGGTCCCTCGGGCACGGGATGGACGGTCCGCGCCGCTCTCGACCTCGCTCCCCGGGGCGGTGCCCGGTGACCACCGTGCTCGTCGTGGACGACCAGCCGCTTCAGCGGTACGGCTTTCGCATGCTTCTGGACTCCGTACCCGAGACGGAGGTGGTCGGGGAGGCGGCACACGGAGCCGAAGCCGTGCGCAAGGCCGCTGAACTCCGCCCGGATGTCGTCCTCATGGACGTACGCATGCCGGGCATGGACGGCATCGAGGCCACGCGCCGTATCGTCGCCGCCGGCGACCGTTCCCGCGTCCTGGTACTCACCACGTTCGACCTGGACGAGTACGTCCATGCAGCCCTGCGTGCCGGAGCCAGCGGCTTCCTCCTCAAGGACGCCCGCCCCGAGGAACTCCTTGCCGGCATCCGCGCCGTGGCCGTCGGCGACGCGGTGATCGCGCCCGCACTCACCCGCCGCCTGCTGCACGAATTCGCCCGTCTCGTGCCATCCGGCGGCGACGGCTCCGCCGAGGATCCGCGCCTGAGTTCCCTCACCGACCGCGAACGGGAGATTCTCGTCGCCATCGGCAAGGGCTGGACCAACGGCGAGATCGCCACGCATTTCGTCCTGTCGGAGTCCACGGTGAAGACGCACGTCGGCCGCGTCCTGTCCAAGATCGGCGCCCGCGACCGCATCCAGGCGGTGATCTTCGCCTACGACCACGGCCTGGCCCGACCTCACTCGGCCTGAGCGGCGGGTTCGGCGCGCATCACCGTGAACGGCGACGTGGTCAGCATCGAGCTGTCGATCCAGGGCACGTTCGAGGGGCCGCTTCAGACGCCGGCGGGCACCGTCAAGCCGACCGGCGCGAAGGTCGACGCGCCGACCGCCGACTTCTGGTACCTGCACAACGGCAAGGTCGAGAAGTTCAACTGCTTCGTCGGCTGCACGAAGATGTACTCCGACATGGGCGTGAACCTCGACTGGGCCTCGGCGGTCGACAAGCACTGAGCCGTGCCCCGGCGTTCTGGCACGGGCTGGTCCGCTCGGCGAAACGACGAGCGGGGTGGCCGCCGAGGCTTCCTCGGCTGGTCGGTCGTGACCCAGAGGGCATCGCCGGCAGGCGAGGGCTTAGCGTTCTTCACCCGTCGCCGTGGCTCACCGCGGTCCGCACCCATCCCAGGGCGGCCGGTGCGAGGCCCGCCTCACCGGGTAAAGTGGCGATCTTCGGCCGGCGGAAGCCGTACGGAGTCCTTGAAGGCCGGGTACCTCATGCATCTCGCCGACAATCCCGCACGCCGCCGTCTCGGCGCCGCTCTGGACCACCTCTCCGTCACCTTCCGCGGCATGACAGCACATCCGGACGAGCACAACTGCGAATGTCACTGGGGCAGTTCGCAGGAGCTCTCCCTTCTGAAGACACCGGACGTCGAACTGGAACCGGACCTCCTGCGCCGGACCTGGCAAGCCATCGACTGGACCGATCACGCGGCCGTGCTGCGCCGCATCCTGCCGCAGTTCGCCAGGGTCCTGGTCGCCGGGCGCGCGGAGCCCCTGTTCGGACTGGAAGAGGCCGGATACTCCTTCGCCCGCGGCCGCTGGCAGCAGTGGCCCGATGATCACGCCGATCCGGTACGCGAGTTTCTGCACGCCTGGTGGGCGCAGAGCCTCACCCATCCGGATGCCGCCGTCCCGGCGCATCAGGTCTTCGTGATGTGTGCCGAGGCGTCAGGAACGCTCGGCCCTTGGCTTGCCGACTGGGAGAAGCAGACCGGGTACCTCAGCGACCGACGTCTCGCCGAGGCGGTCGCGGAATGGGAGTACGAGCTCCTGGGAGACGGCCTGCCGTGGAGCGTCGGCTGGTACAAGCACGACGAGGAGGAGATGCGTGCCGAACTGGTCGCCTGGCTCCTCGGCCACGCTGCGGTGCGGCTCCGCGAGTCGGGCGCATCGGCGGATCTGCAGCACCGGATACGGCTGCTCGGACTCACCGGCGAGGACCGCTGGACGGATCCACACTGGCCCGGCCACCGCTACTGACAGTGGTATCAAGCGTGACGCGGCGGACGAGGAATCCATACGCAGGTAGCAACAAGCGCGGTCACCGTGAAGAGCAGGACCCGTAACCCGGCGCCGCGCTCCCGGGCCTGCCCGAAACCGGACCCCCGGTCCTGTTGCCCTGGGTGTCGGCGGGCCGGACCGTTCCATGTCGTCCGACTGCCGCCGTCACAGCCTTGGTATGGCGCGAAGCGTGGGGTATGTGTCGTTGACGTCATCCGGAGCCGGATCGCAGGGTGGAGGAGTGGAGCAGCGCCGCATCGTCTTTGTGATCTTCGAGGGGTTCCAGCCCCTTGACCTCTTCGGTCCGTACGAGGTGTTCCACCATGCCCATCAACTCACCGGCAGATACTCCTGCCAGGTCACGGCACCGCGTCCGGGACCGGTACCGTCCGGCAGCGGGCTTCCGACACACGTTCCCTACGGTGTGGCCGATCTGGACCCTGCGGGGATCGACACGCTGGTGGTGGTCGGCGGCAAAGGCGTCGACCAGGCCCGTCACGATCCGGCGCTGACAGGCTGGATCGCCGACGCGGGGGCCGGCGCCCGACGCGTTGCCTCCGTGTGCAGCGGGGTGTTCCTGCTGGCCGCCGCCGGACTGCTCCGGGGACAGCGGGTGACCACCCACTGGGCACGTGAGCAGCAGCTCACACGGGAGCATCCCGAACTGGTCGTCGACTGCGACCCGATCTTCGTCAGGGATGGGCGGGTGTGGACATCGGCCGGGGTGACGGCGGGGATGGACCTCGCACTCGCCCTGGTGGAGGACGATGTGGGCCGGGAGGTCGCCCACACCATCGCGCAGGAGATGGTGCTGTTCCTGCGTCGCCCGGGCAACCAGTCGCAGTTCAGCGTGCCGTTGTGGTCGAGGCAGCCGTCCACCGACCCCATCCGCGCGGCTGTCTCGGCGATCCACGCCGATCCCGGTGCCCGGCACGCCATCACCGACCTCGCCTCGCAGGCCGGGCTGAGTCCCCGCCAGCTCCAGCGCAGGTTCACAGCCGAACTCGGCACCCCGCCCGCAACGTATGTCGAAGGCATACGCGTCGAGGCGGCGAAACGGGCCCTCGCCGAGACCGGCCAGCCCGTCGAGGCCCTCGCACGGCGGTACGGCTTCGGCACCGCGGAGACGCTGCGCCGCGCGTTCCACCGCCGTCTGGGTGTTGCACCGTCCGACTACCGCGACCGATTCCGTTCCGCCAGGGAGTACATATGACCACCTACGGGCTGCTGACCTTCGACGGCGTGGAGGAGTTGGACTTCACCGGGCCATGGGAGGTGTTCACCGCCTCCTCCATGGTGCGCGACCACGCCGACACCGCGCTGCTCATCGCCGAACGCCCCGGCGCCGTCCGCTGCAACAAGGGCATGCGGGTCCTGCCGGACCACACCCTGGACGACCACCCTCCGCTGGACGTCCTCCTGGTCCCCGGCGGCAACGGCACCCGCCGCGAAGTGTCCAACCCCGTGCTCATCGACTGGATCCGCAAGACCTCCGCCGGCACTGCCTGGACCGCCGGAGTCTGTACCGGAGCCCTGCTGCTGCACGAGGCAGGACCGGCCCGCGGCCGCCGCGTCGCAACCCACCACCTGTTCGAGGACACCCTGCAAGCCAGGGGCGACATCGTTGTGGTCCGCGACGCCCGCTACGTCGTCGACGGAAACCTGATCACCAGCCAGGGCGTCTCAGCCGGAATCGACATGGCCCTGTGGCTCATCGGCCGCCTCCATGGCCGCGACCACGCCCGCGCCGTCCGCCGCTACATCCAGTACGACCCGGCCCCGCCGTACCTCGCTGATGAGCCGGCCGCCGGCTGACACCCCGCAACCGCTCAGCCCCCGACCATGGGTGCGATGCGAAGTCGGCCCGGGGCGCAGACCTCCACCAAGGACTCCTCGAACTCGCCTGCAGCATCATCTGCTTGAGACGACTGCGCACAGCACACTGAAACGAGCAGTAAGAGGGGTGACGATGCTCTGCCTGGTTCTGACGGGGCTGGCGCTCGCGTCCGTCGTGGCGGCCGCAACGATCGTGCTGGTGCGCCGTGAACGGCGCCGGATGGTGCCGAGTCCGGACGGGCAGCACATCGAAGCGGCGGCTACGAGAGCCTTTCGCGACGCGCGCCGGCAGGCTCATGCCTATGAGCACTTCAGTGACGCCGGCGGCAGCATCAGTGCCCTGCGGGATCGCGACTCCCGCTCGTAGGGCACCTTCAGGCTCTGGGAACCCCTGTCGGGTCCTGGCATGACAAGGAGCCTTGTCCAACTGTGACGCCGATCCACAGGTGGCCATCGCTCCGTTTCGACTGCCCGAGACAGGCCCGAGCGCCTGTCGGAGGCTCAGCCGCTCGTCTTGGTCCGGTGACCCGCATCACACCCGGCTCCTGTCAGCAATCGGGGCGCCGTCTCGTTCAAGGGGCACGCGAACGAGACAGGAGCAACGCCATGAAGCACCGCATCGTGGTACTCGGCGCCGGATACGCCGGGGCCTTCGCCGCCGGAAACCTGGCCCGCCGGCTCTCTCCGGCCGACACCGAGATCACCGTCGTCAATGCCGTGCCCGACTTCGTCGAGCGGATGCGGCTCCACCAGCTCGCGATCGGCCAGGATCTCGCGTTCCGCAAGCTTGGCGACGTATTCGAGGGCACCGGGGTGCGGCTGCGCCTGGCGCGTGTCACCGGCGTCGACCCCGAGCGCAGGACCGTCGCCGTGACCGGCGAGGACGGCGACGGCGAGCTCGCGTACGACACGCTTCTCTACGCGCTCGGCAGCTCCGTAGCCCACCATGGCGTCCCCGGCGTGGCCGAGTACGCCTTCGATGTGACCGGCCGGTCCTCGGCGCTGCGTCTGCGCGAGCGCCTGGCCGGCCTGGGCGAGGGCGGCACCGTGCTGGTCGTCGGTGAGGGGCTGACCGGCATCGAGACCGCCACCGAGTTCGCCGAGTCCCGGCCCGACCTCTCGATCGCGCTCGCCGCCCGCGGCGAGCTGGGCGCCTGGCTCTCCCCGAAGGCCCGCAGTCACCTGCGCCAGGCCTTCGACCGGCTCGGCATCACCGTCCGCGAGCACACCGACATCGAAGCGGTCGAGCCGACACGGGCGATCGCCGCCGGCGGTATGTCCATCCCGGCCGACGTGACCGTGTGGTCGGCCGGGTTCGCCGTGCACCCCATCGCGGCCGCCAGCGGCCTGGAGGTCGCCGAGACCGGCCAGATCGTCGTCGACCGCACCATGCGCTCGGTCTCGCATCCGGACGTCTACGCCGCCGGTGACTGCGCCTATGCGATCGGCGAGAACGGCCGGCCGCTGCCGATGTCCTGCGCCTCGGCCGGCTTCACCACCATGCAGGCGACCGCCGCGATCATCGCGCGCCTGACGGGCAGCAAGGTCCCGATCACCGGGCTGAAGTACTACGGCAACCACATCAGCCTCGGGCGGCGGGACGCGATCTTCCAGATGGTGGACGGGGACGCCCGGTCGAAGTCCTGGTACCTGGGCGGCCGGACCGCCGCGCGGCTCAAGTCGGGCGTGCTCAAGGGGTCCGGGTGGAGCATCGCCCACCCGACCTTCGGCATGCCCAAGCGCAGGCACCGCCTGGCCACCGCGGCTGATCGGGCCGGTGCGAGGGTCGCCGCATAGGCTGCTCCGCATGGACAGCGCAGCCATCGATCGGTTCGAGGCCAGCCGGGGACGGCTGGCCTCGCTCGCGTACCGTCTGCTCGGCTCGGCCGCCGACGCCGAGGACGCCGTGCAGGACACGTTCCTGCGCTGGCAGGCCGCAGACCGGGAACGTATCGAGGCGCCGGAAGCGTGGCTGACCAAGGTCGTCACCAATCTCTGCCTCGACCGGCTCCGCTCGGCGCAGGCGCGCCACGAGCGAGCGGCCGGTGCCTGGCTGCCCGAGCCGCTCCTTGAGGGCGACCCGATGCTCGGTCCTGCCGAAACCTTTGAGCAGCGCGAATCGGTGTCCTTGGCCGTACTGACCCTCATGGAGCGCCTCTCGCCGGTCGAGCGGGCCGCTTACGTGCTGCGCGAGGCCTTCTCGTACTCTCACGCCGAGATCGCCGGGATCCTCGACATCACCGAGTCCGCGAGCCAACAGCATGTCCACCGGGCCCGACGCCGGGTCGCCGCCGAGCGCCGCGGCGGCGACGAGGCGGACCCCGCGTCCGCGCGCCGGATCGTCGAGGAGTTCCTCGCCGCCGCCACGTCGGGGCGTACCGAACGGCTGGTGGCGCTGCTCACCGACGACGCGACCGCGGTCTCGGACGGCTACGGACTGGCCAGGCGGCTGCTGCGGTACAACACACGCGAGCGCATCGCCTCCTACGTGCGGGCCGGCTTCAAGCCCACGCCGGCGAAGCGGCGGCTGGCCGGCGGCTCCCTCGCGTTCCACATCGCGCTGGTCAACGGCTCCCCGGCCGTCCTCGCCGTGGTCGACGACCGGGTCGTGGGCGCCGTGGCGTTCGAAGTCAGCGACGGCAAGGTCGTGTTCCTGCTCGGCATCGCCACGGCGGACCGGCTCGCGCGCCTCAACGAGGCCTGGCGGCAGCACGAACCCGACGCGCCGGTCATCAACGCATGGTGACCAGAGCCACCGGAATCCAGTGATCATGCCGTGCTTCTTGCGTTTGCCCGCACCGAGCAGCACGGGCGGTGTCCGTCGAGATCGCCGAGACCGCGTTGCAGGTCAGTGGCACCGTCTCACAGCCTCGCCACCCGTCATGAGGAAATCACCCGCCCAACAAACAGGAAATTCAACGGCTTTCACCCAATAGCCGTGGGCGCCAGCGGGCGGCGATATCCTCCTCGGTGACGCCGCTCTCGTAGGCAGGAGAGACCAGCCGTCCGACGTCGAGGACCTTCACCAGCACAACGGACTTCACGCGAGCCGGATTGGTTCCGCGCTGCTTGACGAACCGGGCGACGACGCGGTCAAAGAGCTCGCCGCGCGTGTGAACCTCGGCGTTGCCCCGGAAACGGTAGCCCTTGCGGATCACCGGGTCGACGACATTGATTTCGACGGCAGGGTTGCAGGAGAGGTTGGCGACGGTCCCAGGCGAGTGCGTGTCCAAGAAGACCAGGTGGTCGTCGTCCCACACTTCCGTCGTCCCCTTGGGGGACAGACTCGGAGTCCCGTCGGGCCGTACGGTTGCCACAAATCCCAGCCCCTGGACCGTCACCATACGGCGCATGTCCTCGTCCAGCATGACCGTCTCCTGTCTGCCGTGTGCCGACTGTGCCATCTGGTTCAAGGCATCATGCCAGGCAGGAGCGAGGCGGGATCATGTGGCAAGAGCAATGTGGCGGACACAACGCCGGAACCTCGGTGGCTCGAGACGGGCACATGGCCACGCTGGTCGGCGGAACGAGAGCGGGGAGATCGTGCCCGGGCCGGGACGGCAGCCGCCACGCCGTCAACCGGTGTCCGCGGTCCGGGCGCTCCATCGCTCCTCGACCCTGGCCAGACGCCAGTAAGCGATGGCGAAGGCCCAGACGACCACGAACAGGCCGACGATGACGTAGCCGACGTTGTCCAGGTTCAGGCTCGCGATCCAGCCGGTGACGCCATCACTCAAGCCGAGCTTGTCGCGCAGAACGCCGACCAGTTCGATCGTGCCGACGAAGAAGGCCACCGCGATGGACAGGCCGGTGATGGTGAGGTTGTAGAAGACCTTGCGCACCGGGTTGGAGAAGGCCCACTGGTAGGCGAAGTTCATGAATGTGCCGTCGAGGGTGTCGAAGAGACTCATGCCCGCCGCGAAGAGGAGGGGCAGGCACAGGATCGCGTACCAGGGCAGGCCGGCGGCGGCGCCGTTGCCGGCCAGGGCGAGGAGCAGGACCTCGGTCGTGGTGTCGAACCCGATCCCGAACAGGAAGCCGAGCGGGAACATGTGGCCTGGTCGGCGGACGGACTTGGTGAGCCGGCCCAGGAGGCGGTTCATAAAGCCGCGCGAGTCGAGGTGGGCCTCCAGCTCCGCCTCGTCGTAGCGTCCGGCGCGCATGGCCTTGAACACGCGCATGATGCCGAACAGCGCCACGAGGTTGAGGGCGGCGATGAGGTACAGGAAGCCGCCCGAGACCGTGGTGCCGACGGTGCCGAGGACCTGGTGGGTTCGGGAGCCGTCGTCCATCAGGGCGCCGGCGAGCTTCGCGCCCCCGGCGACCAGTGCGGCCATGGCGACCACCACGCTGGAGTGGCCCAGCGCGAACCAGAAGCCCACCGACACCGGCCGCTTGCCGTCGGCCATCAGCTTGCGGGTGGTGTTGTCGATCGCGGCGATGTGGTCGGCGTCGAAGGCGTGCCGCATGCCGAGGGTGTAGGCCGTGAGCTAGGCTGCTGCGATGACTGAGGGGCGGGGACGGGTGCAGCCGTCCGGAGTGTGGGCCACCGCGGTCAGGGTGGCCCGGGTGCGGGCCATGGAGACCCAGCGGGAGCACGCGTTGTTCCGCGACCCGCTGGCGCTGGCCTTCGCCACCGCCGGCGGGCTCGGGCCGGACTCGGCCCTGCCGCCGCGCGGTGACGAGGCCTCCCGGCGGCGCTGGCAGGGCGTGGCGTACTCCATCGTCATCAGGACGAAGTTCCTCGACGACCTGCTGGAACAGGCCTCTGCGGCCGGTGTCCGGCAGGTCGTGCTGCTCGGTGCGGGCATGGACAGCCGGGCCTTCCGGATGGACTGGCCCGAGGGCACCCGGTTGTTCGAGGTCGACACCGCCGAACCGCTGGGCTTCAAGGCCTCGGTGCTGCGCCAGGAGCGGGCCGTCGCCCGCTGCACCCGGATCACCGTCCCGGTGGATCTGCGCGAGGACTGGCCCGGGGCGTTGGCCGCGGCCGGGCACGACCCCGCGCGGCCGACCGTGTGGATCGCCGAAGGGCTGCTGATCTACCTGCCCGAGGATGCGGTGGAACTGCTGCTGGCCCGGATCGGCGCCGTCTCCGCACCGGGCAGCCGGATGGGCCTGACACTGGGCTCGCGCGGGGTGATCGAGCGCTTCGGCGCGGACGCCGGACCGGGATCGGTGGCCTCCATGTGGGTCTCGGAAATGCCCGAGGACCCGGTCGGCTGGCTGGCCGGGCACGGCTGGGACGCCGAGGGCTACACCCTGCGCGAGCGCGCCGCCGCCTACGGCCGTCCGATCCCCACTCCGCCACAGCGGGAAGAGCAGCCCGGCGGCCTGATCTCGGCCGTCCGCCGGCCGGCCGGCCAGCGGTGAACCCATCCGGCCGGCGCCACAGCGCGCCGACCGGATCGGTGGACTGCGGGGTCAGCCGGGCGCGGCCTGGGTCGCGGTGACGATGTTCGGCCGCCGCCATTGCACCGTGCTGCGGTTCATCAGCCCGAACCGGTCGTCGCCGACGCCGATGCACCCTACCCCGCGACTCCCCGCCTGATCGGGCACGGAAGGGGCACGATCTTTCCTGGTCGCACCGTTGGTGACTGTGGTTGTCCGCTCTTACGGGCACGCGGGGCACGGCATTTCGGAGGGCGGCGGGCAGTCACTCATGTCGCCGACCCCGCTGTCACCATCCTCCGGCCGGGACCGGCGAGGTTGCGGTGCTTGTCCTCGGGCCCAAGCATGGGCTCAGGAGAACAGCGACAGAACACATCGGAGGGGCACGTCCCGGGAGGACATGAGAGCCATGACGTTTCCTGCGCTCCGATCCGCCGGCCGTCGCCGGACAAGGCGCAGTCGACAGGCATGGGTGCGATCGACATGACCGACGACGACCGGCCGCTGCGCTGTCTGGTCACCGGCGCCACCGGTTACCTGGGCGGCAGGCTGGTGCCGGAGTTGCTGGCCGCCGGGCATTCCGTGCGCTGCCTGGCCCGCTCGCCCGGCAAGCTGCGGGACCATCCGTGGGCCGGGCGGGCGGAGGCCGTGCACGGGGACGTGACGGACGAGGAGTCTGTGCGCGCGGCCATGAAGGGCATGGACGTCGCGTATTACCTGGTGCACGCGCTGGGCACCGGTCGGAGTTTCGAGGAGACGGACCGGCGCGCGGCCAGGATCTTCGGTGAGCAGGCGCGCGCCGCCGGAGTCCGTCGAATCGTCTACCTCGGTGGGCTGAGCCCTTCCGGAGTACCCGAGCACGCGCTGTCACCCCATCTGCGGTCCCGCGCCGAAGTGGGCCGCATCCTCCTGTCCTCGGGCGTGCCGACCGCCGTGCTGCGGGCAGCCGTGATCATCGGGTCGGGTTCGGCCTCGTTCGAGATGCTGCGATATCTGACCGAGCGGCTGCCCGTGATGGTGACCCCGAGCTGGGTGCGCACCCGCATCCAGCCGATCGCCGTCCGCGACGTTCTCCGTTTCCTCGTGGGGTGCGCGAGGCTGCCGTACGACGTGAACCGCGCCTTCGACATCGGCGGACCCGACATCGTCACGTACGAGGAGATGATGCGGCGGTACGCCGTCGTCGCCGGGCTGCCGAAACGCGTCATCGTCCCCGTTCCGCTGCTCACCCCCCGGCTGTCCAGCCTATGGGTCGGTCTGGTCACCCCGGTGCCGGGCGCTCTCGCGCGCCCGCTGGTCGAGTCGCTGAAGCACGAGGTGGTCTGCGCCGAGCGGGACATCGTCCGTTACGTGCCGGACTCGCCGGAGGGGCCGGTCGCCCTCGACCGGGCGATCCAGCTGGCCCTCAGGCGCGTGCAGGACGCGGATGTTGCCACCAGGTGGTCTTCGGCCTCGACTCCCCGCGCCCCCAGCGACCCGCTGCCCACCGACCCCGACTGGGCGGGCGGGAGCCTCTACACGGATCACCGCGAACGCACGGTCGCGGCGTCGCCGCAGGCGCTGTGGCGGGTGGTGGAGGCGATCGGAGGCGAGAGCGGCTGGTACTCCTCGCCGCTGGCCTGGTCCCTGCGGGGCTGGATGGACACCCTGGTGGGCGGTGTGGGTCTGCGCCGGGGCCGCCGGGACGCGACCCGGCTGCGGATCGGCGACAGCCTGGACTTCTGGCGCGTGGAGGAGATCGAGCCGGGTCGGCTGCTCCGGCTGCGAGCGGAGATGCGGCTTCCGGGCCTGGCCTGGCTGGAGATGGCTGTCGACCGGGATCCACAGGGGCGCACGGTGTACCGGCAGCGGGCCCTGTTCCATCCGCACGGCCTGGCGGGGCACGCCTACTGGTGGGGCGTGGTCCCCTTCCACGCCGCGGTCTTCGGCGGCATGGCCCGCAACATCGCCGCCGCGGCCGAATCGGCCGGCCCTGAACCGGCCCGTACTCACTGAGGAGGGTCAAGGAACCGTGCGCGTCTCGGTCGCCCTGTTCACCGCCGACCTGCGGGTGCACGACAACCCGGTCCTCCAGGCCGCTCTGAAGGGCGCGGAACGTGTGGTCCCGCTCTTCGTCGTGGACACCGGCATCCGCCGCACCGGCTTCCCCGGACCCAACCGCGCGGCGTTCCTCGCCGACAGCCTGGCCGACCTCGACGCGGCCCTGCGGGCTCGCGGTGGCCGACTGGTGGTGCGCGTCGGCGACGTGGTCGAGGAGACCTGCCGGGTGGCGGCGGAGACCGGGGCCGTCGCAGTGCACATCGCGGGCGGGGTGAGCCGCTACGCGGCACGGCGCGAGGACCGGCTGCGCACGGAGCTGGCCGGCGACCGACGCGAACTACGTGTCCACGACGCCTCGTTGACGGCTGTACCTCCGGGGGCGCTGTCGCCCGCGGGCAAGGACCACTTCGCGGTCTTCACCCCGTACTTCCGCCGATGGGAGAGCTTCTCTGCGCGCGGCGTCCTGCCGGCACCGGACGCCGTACGGGTACCAGACGTACGCTCGGCCGATGTGCCACACCCGGAGTCACTCGCGCCGGGCCTTGCGTCGCAGGGTCTGCCCGCCGGCGGTGAATCCGAGGCCCGCCGGAGGCTGCGGTCATGGCTGTCCGGCCCGATGTCCGTATACGACGCCCAGCACGACGACCTGGCCGCCGACGCGACCTCCCGGCTCTCTCCCTACCTGCACTTCGGCTGCCTCTCACCTACCGAACTGCTGCACCAGGCCCGCGCGCAGGACAACCCCGGGGCGCATGCCTTCGTCCGCCAGCTCGCCTGGCGGGAGTTCCACCACCAGGTCCTGGCAGCCCGCCCCGACGCGGTCGACCACGACTACCGCCCCCGGCGCGACCGCTGGCGCCACGCCACGCAGGAGATCGAAGCCTGGCGGGACGGCCGCACGGGCTACCCCGTCGTCGACGCCGCCCTGCGACAGCTCCGCCACGAGGGCTGGATGCCGGGCCGGGCCCGCCTGCTCGCGGCAAGCTTTCTCACCAAGACGCTGTATGTGGACTGGCGGGTGGGAGCCCGCCACTTCCTGGACCTCCTCGTCGATGGTGATCTCGCGAACAACCAGCTCAACTGGCAATGGGTCGCCGGGACGGGCACGGACACTCGCCCGAACCGACTCCTGAACCCACTCGTCCAGGCACGCCGGTACGACCCCCGCGGGGAGTACGTACGCCGCTGGCTCCCCGAGCTCCGCCACCTCGACGCCACGGCGGTCCACTGCGTCCCCCACCTCGACGCAGCCACCCGTGCGGCCCTGGACTACCCCGCCCCGATCGTGGACCTCGCCGCGGCTGCCGCCCGGTTCAGGGAGCGGCGCGCCACCGAGTGACCGGCACAAAACCCTGGCGGCAGTTGTTGCGTTGACCTGCGACGGGGCGATGTTGGAGCCCTGGTCGTACCAGTGGCCGGACCCCGCTGTTCCCCGTGGTTCCCCGCACGATCTGGCACGCGAGTGGCACGACCTGTTCGCTCCGGGCACCCTGGGCGGAGGCCCGGTCTGGTGGCTGAGCCTCAGCCGACGACGGTCAGCCACGCTGTCGGGGTGTGCAGCCGCCACGGCTGCGACTTTCTGATCCGTAGGATTCGGGCGGGCTGTTGGGCGAGGGCTCTGTCCTCTTCCGGGTTGATCGCCGAAGGTGATCACTGGCCGCGTGTGGCGTCGTTGCCGTCGGGGCTGCCGTCACTCGGGCACCACGCGTGGTGGGGCTCCATCCTGCCGCAGGCGGCAAATCCAGCACCGCCAAGACCTGACCACCGGTTGCTTCATCCGCACCGGGTGAGCATCCAGGGACCAGTGCCAGGCCAATGCTTGGCTGCAAAATTAGGAGCAATATGGACGACTCGTTAAACACTGGTCATCATGAGGGCGCGGACGGCGCGAGGCGTGCTGATGAGTGGATGGACAAACCCACCATCCAACTGAGGAAATACCACTACCGGGCTCACCCTGAAGGGCTGGCAGTGGGCCCAGGGTCGGGATCCCGACCAGATGATGCTGCGGACGTCGCAAGTGCGAGCAGTAAGGGCACCGGGCGAGCCCACGGGTTATTAAAATCCAGTGCCATTATGGCCGCCGGTACGATCGTTTCCCGGCTGACTGGATTCGTTCGAACGTTGGTCATGGCTGCGGCCATCGGGGTCGGCACCCTGGGAGATTCATACCAGGTCGCAAATGTCCTGCCCACCATGATTTACGTGCTAGTGGGCGGTGGGGCGCTCAACGCAGTATTTATCCCGCAATTGGTGCGGGCTATGAAGGAAGATGACGACGGAGGCGAGGCGTACGCAAATCGACTCATGACCCTCGTGATCGCGCTTTTGGGTGCGGTCACGGCCCTGTGTGTTTTTGGCGCCCCTTATCTCGTCCATATGCTCTCACCGGATATTGCATCCGACCCCAAACGGATGGCTGTCACAGTCGCCTTTGCGCGATACTGTTTGCCCACCATGTTCTTCATGGGCGTACACGTTGTCATGGGGCAGATCCTGAATGCCCGTGATCGTTTCGGCGCGATGATGTGGACGCCAGTCCTCAACAACATCATCATTATCACAACCTTCGGTTCATTCATCTGGGCGTTCGGGAACGTCACCGCATCCGGGGTGACTGCTCACAATATTTCATCCGAGGGTGTGCGGCTTCTGGGGGTTGGCACACTACTTGGCCTCGCAGTTCAGGCCCTCTCGATGATTCCCTACCTCAGGGAAACCGGATTTCGCATCAGGCTGCGCTTTGACTGGCGCGGACACGGACTGGGGAAGGCCGCTGGTCTGGCCAAATGGACGCTCTTGTTCGTTTTGGCTAATCAACTGGGCATGATTGTAGTTACGCAACTTGCCACTAAAGCAGGGGCCATCGCAGAGGCTCAGCACCACGAGGGCACAGGAATTACCGCCTACAATTACGCCCTACT
The DNA here is from genome assembly GCF_053595355.1 of Streptomyces sp. NPDC002513. Taxonomy (NCBI): domain Bacteria; kingdom Bacillati; phylum Actinomycetota; class Actinomycetes; order Kitasatosporales; family Streptomycetaceae; genus Streptomyces; species Streptomyces sp. NPDC002513. The sequence continues at coordinate 117,523 of NZ_JBSFXK010000017.1, forward strand.
GCTTTGGCAGATGCCGCACGCCATCATCACCGTTTCCGTAATGACAGCGGTTCTGCCACGGATCTCCCGGGCGGCAAATGACAACGACGGCGGCGCTGTACGTGATGACATCTCCTATGGCCTGCGAACTTCTGCAGTGGCGATTGTTCCATGCGCCTTCGCGTTTCTCTCTATCGGCATGCCGCTTTCCACCCTGCTGTACGCAGGGTCTGGCGCTGGTGCCGAAAATATTGGATACATGCTCATGGCGTTCGGGCTGGGGCTTATTCCGTACTCAGCTCAATATGTGGTGTTGCGGGGTTTCTACGCCTACGAAGACACACGCACCCCCTTCTATAACACGGTGATTGTCGCGGTGACGAATGCCATCATGGCTGGACTGAGTTTTGGACTCCTACCCGCACGTTGGGCTGTTACCGGCATGGCGGCCGGGTACGGTATCGCCTATGCGGTTGGCGTGGGGGTCGCTTGGCGTCGTCTACGCCGTCGCCTTGGAGGAAGCCTTGATGGCTCCAGGGTTGGACGCGCGTACACACGACTCTTCGTGGCTTGTGTTCCTGCCGCAGGAACAGCGGGTGCGGCAAGCTTCGTAATTCTGCATTTGCTGGGCAGCTCTGCAACGGGTTCCCTTTCGGCTCTTGCCGCCGGTACGGTCGTCTTCTTGGGTGTTTTCATGGCGATGGCAAGCGTTGTGCGTGTCCAGGAACTCACCACTCTCACGGGCATGCTGCGAGCGCGCTTGGGCCGATGAACGTCGGGTGCGACCAACAACCAGGAAGCTCGCCTACCCGGGTCATCTCGTCAAGCGGAGATTCCCCCCGAGTGGTGAACACCTCTGATCCCGGCCCCGGTGGGGACCGGGGAGGAGGGAGGTCATGAAGGTGTGCTCGCCCGGGTTCAAGGTCAGAGCGCGGACCCCTGGGAAGCTGCGTTCAGAGCGTGGTGGTGAACCGCGCTGTAGCTCGATGATCTGCGGCTTTCGGGTGGTTGCGGTGTGGGGGTGGTCGGCCTGGGGCAGCCAGCGGG
>NZ_JBSFXK010000018.1:0-117975 GCF_053595355.1 Streptomyces sp. NPDC002513
AAGATCCTGGCCACCTGGACCGGCGCCTGCTCGATATGCGGCCAACCCGCCCCCACTCCCGAACCCCACCACAGGACCTAACAAAGCCCTACTAGCCAGGTGTAGGTATCTCTTCCGGGCTGACGAGCGGCGCGCGGGCCTGCTGTACGACCCAGGGCTGATGCGCGCGTTCAACACCAATTCGTGCCCCCCGCCCTCGGCGAGGCAAGCCGAACTCCGGCTGCAGTAACTTGACAGTGCCGGTCAGCGAGGTGCTGCCACGCCGGGCACTACGCCGGCGTCTTTGGATGGACCAGAGAGACGACGATTCTCGCGGGTCGTGGTGTTTCAGTGAAGTCAGCATGACCCCTTGCAAATTCGTAGTCGTTTGTTCCACCCGTAACCGCCATCATGAAACCCGAAGTGCCAGCCTTTTGGGTTACCAGTGCCTCCAGCGTGATCTGCCCCTTTTTTGGCAGGTCCAGCGCGGCGTGACAGATGCTGGTGAGCGTGTTGGGAGCGGTACTGACAGCAGTGATTTTGCAGTAGTACGAGAATTTTCCGTCGCCTACTCTGGCGTTCCTCTCACTAACTTTCCCGCTGCCGCCGAATTCGTCCCCCGGCTTCTTTGATGTAAACGGATACCCGTACTGCGTGGTTCCAGTGACCGTCAGGTAGAGCTTCTCTGTGCCGACATCCCTGGTAGCAGCTGTTCCTGGCGAGGCAGTGGCTGACACGCCCATCAAAGCAAATACCGCACCAGCGACTACCCTAATGGTTCTCGTTTTGTTCACTTTCTGATGCCCTAACTCTTCTTTGGGGGGCTTGCATTCGAGTTTCCCGATCAGTTGACTGGCATTACAGTCGGAGGTTCACGTTCCTGCAGGTCGGAGGGTTTAGAGTCATCACTTTGTCCCGATGTGGCGTCAGCCAAAGACATCGATGACCAGACGTGATGCGCACGTTCAACACCGAGTCTTGTTCGGTTCAGGCAAGACCACCGTTGCCGAACAGTACCTGGCCGTTTATCCAGCGCGCCGGTCCTGCGAGGAAGGCCACTATCTCGGCCATGTCCTCGGCGCGTCCCAGACGCTCGAGCGGTGCGGCCTTGGTGAGGTTGCCGATGGTTATCTCGTTCTTGTCATCGAAAAACATCGAGGTGGCGGTAGGGCCGGGGGCGACAGCATTGACCGTGATGTCCTTGCCGCGCAGCTCGCGAGCGAGCACCAGAGTAATTGCCTCGACAGCCGCCTTGCTCGCGACGTATGCACCGTAGGCGGGCCATTGCGTGCGGGTCATGGAGGTGGAGAAGTTGATGATTGCTCCGCCGGCGCGTAGTTTCCGGGCCGCCAACCGGTCGACGACGAACGTGCCGCGGATGTTAGTGCGGTGGATTTGGTCGAGGTCAGTCAGGTCCAGGGCCGCGATTGGTCCAGGCCGCATGATACCGGCGGTGTGCACGAGGACGTCGATTCCCCCGAATTCGACTTCGACTTCATCGAAGGCTGCGGCCATCGCGTCTTCATCGGCGACATCGCCGCGGATTGCGATAGCCCGACCGCCACGCGACGCTATTTCCTCCACCAGACTGTAGGCCGCATCCTTGTTTTCTGCGTAGTGAACACCTATAGAAAACTTTTCTTCCGCCAGTCGTCTGACTATGGCGCGACCGATCCCGCCGGACCCACCGGTGACGAGAGCGACACGAGAGTAAGGAATCTGACACATTCCTGTTTCCTCCTTGAAGCGTCTAGAAGAGACCCGTACCTCGTGATTCCGATTCCGTCTGCGCGCATGTACGGGCGAGGTCACACCACAGGGGCAGCGGCTGCATTTCTATGGACCGTTAGATTTGAGATGTCCCATGTCTGGGACATCTCCTCGAGGGCGTCGATACTTGCTCCGCAGACAACCGAACGTAGAGACTCAAATTTTTCGTCGCTCCACTTGTAGATATCCAGTGCCAGGAGTCGGTCGATGACCTCCGGAGTGAAGCGTTTCCGCACTTCCCGTGCAGGGCTGCCGGCCACAAGGGTGTAGGGCGGCACATCGCGGGTGACTACACTTTGAGCAGCAATTACGGCGCCTTCGCCTAGTGTTACGCCAGGCATGATCATGGCGCGCATGCCGATCCAGACACCATCCTTGATGACAGTGTCTCCCTTTCCCTGATAAGCGTCGACGCGAATGTCGCGGAAAGGATAGAGGCTGAACCAGTCTGTGCGATGAAGATGGTTGCCGCCCATGAGGATGACAGCTTCGGCTCCGATGCACACATAGTCGCCGATATGCAGTTGGTCAATGGGCCAGGGTGGCACCCAGTTCCGGTTCTCTCGGCTGTAGGCATCTCCGTGGAGGTAACGCACCACGGACCCCTCGAAATCGCCGGACCAGGCGTGGCTGTAGTAACTGTGAGTTCCTGCCACGTGGATGTTGGGGTTGGTTACGGCCTCATGGAGGTACTGCGGCCTCGACCAATGAGAACCATCAGGCATAGCGATGCAGCTCTCGGCTAGAAGCGGACTGGATCCCTGATTTCACACGACGCGGTAATTCACATAAGGGCGATAATGTTACGCAGAAGAGTTTCCCCGCCTGAAGTGGATTCCTTGACTATTAGCTGCTGGTAGGTATGAGTACCCGGATCTCTTGCGCACCTCTCTGCCTCCTCCTCTTTCCACCCTAAGGAAGCAATCAAGTTCTACGGAGGGTACGTACGTGAGCTGGTGTTCGGCGGCGAGCCGGTCGGCGACGGCCTTCGCGGCCTGCAGGGCGGTGGTGTGGCCGGCGGCCAGGTGCGGCAACTCGCGGCGTGCGGCGTCCCGTACGGCCCGATAGAACTGGGCGGCCATGCGCTACTCCTCCTCGGAACGGCGCAAGAAGTCGGCGTAGGAGTCGGACGCCAGCGACTACAGGGCCTCTGTGTGGATCAGCGTCCACGAGAAGTGCCCGCCGACCGCCTGCGCTGCCAGGCGTCGTCGAGGACCGCGGTGACGCGCGCGGCGACGGGACGGGCATGGCCACGGCCGCGCCCTTGGTCCAGATCACGCCCTCGAACTGCTGTCGCAGCCGCTCGGGGTAGGGGCCGTACTCGCCGATCGGCAGGTACGGCTCGATGAACTCCCATTCCTCGTCAGTCAGTTGCACTCGCGTCACGCAAGAAGATCTACGGTCCAGGCCCCGCCGCGAGGGCGATTCCCGCAGATTGATCATGACCCGATACGCGCCCTGAGCGGTGACGAGCGGCTCAGGCGACAGAGATGCGGTCGGAATCTGCGTCGGTGGCAAGGCGGGCGTGAAGCTCGACATCAGAGCGCACGCCGTCGTACTCCAGTTTCTGCCGCTGCAAGCCCTCCACCGCACATCCGGCTGCCCTGGCCACGCCGCAGGAGGCCGGGGTGTTGACCCGATGGCCGAGTTCCAGACGGAAGAGTCCGGCATCGTCGAAGGCCCATCGGGTCAAGGACCGGCAGGCCCGGGAGGCGACGCCGGCGCCCCTGGCTTCTGGGGTGGTCCAGTAGGACACCCAGCCGGTTCCATGACGCCGATCGATCACGCCCACGGACACATTGCCCAACACGGTGTTCTGCCCGTCGACGACAGCGAACGCGAAGGCTGAACCCGCACGCCACCGCTCAGCCTGCCCAGCCAGCCAACATTCCGCGGCTTCCACCGACGTCACGGACTCCCTGGCCTGTCCGCGCATCAGAGGGTCCGCACATGCCGTCAAGACCGCCCGCACGTCACCGGCCGACCAGCTCGCAGCCACAAACCCGTCGGAACCTCCACGTGATCACGCACCGTCGGAGTCTGCCGCATCCAGCCGCCCACCTCGACCGAATGGGAGCGTCCCCCAGTAGGAGATTGTTCAACCTGCCGAGTCCTGCGTAGGCGTCAGAGCCGATGTGGTGGCGGCGTCGTAGGTGGCGCGGGCGGTGGTGATGTCGGTTCGGTGGCGTTCTGCCCAGCCGACGAGTCCGGTGAGGGTTGCGTGGAGTTCGTGGGCCATGGGCGTGAGGCTGTATTCAACCTTGGGTGGCACGGTGGGGTAGACGGTCCGGATGAGCAGGCCGTCGCGTTCCAGCTTGCGCAGGTTCAAGGTGAGCATGCGTCGGCTGATGCCTGTGATGGCGCGTTCCAACTCGGTGAATCTGACTGGTCCGTGTGCGGCGGCGACGAGGATTCCGATGCTCCACTTGCCCGCTACGTGGTCGAGGACCTCGGTGAGCGGGCACGCCTCGTTGCTGACCTGGTCGGACACATCGGTGTGACTGCGTGACATCAAAGTGCCTCCTTCCGCTACGCGTCATGGTTACAGAAGATGGCCGCTGTAACAAACCATGCACCTTTGGGAGGGGTTCCCGTGCGGAGTACCAACTCATCAGCTCAGGCATCGCGTTGGGTGGCACTGGCCGTGCTCTGTGCCGGGCAGTTGATGGTCATTCTCGACGGGACCATCGTGAGCGTGGCGCTGCCGTCCATACAGCACAGCCTCGGCTTCTCCTCGTCCAGCCTGGCCTGGGTGGTCAACGCCTACCTGGTTCCCTTCGGCGGCCTGCTGCTGCTTGCCGGACGGCTCGGCGACCTCATCGGGCGCAAGCGCGTCTTCACCGCCGGCCTGAGCCTCTTCACTGCTGCCTCGCTGCTGTGCGGCGTGTCCCAGGACCCGGCGATGCTGCTCGCCTCCCGGTTCGTCCAGGGCATCGGCGGCGCGGTGACCTCCTCCGTCACTCTCGGCATGGTCGTGACCCTGTTCCCGCAGCCGAAGGAGCGGGCCAAAGCCATCGGCGTCTACAGCTTCGTCCAGTCCGCCGGCGGCTCGCTCGGCCTCCTCGCCGGCGGCGCCCTGACGCAGACCATCAGCTGGCACTGGATCTTCTTCGTCAACGTCCCGATCGGCATCGTGGCCGTGCTGTCGGCCTGGCGCGTACTCACACCCGAACAGGGTGTCGGCCTCGGCAAGGGGACCGACGTCATGGGCGCGCTCCTGGTCACCTCCGCACTGATCCTCGGCGTCTACACGATCGTCGAGACCACCGACCATGGCTGGGCTTCGGCACACACGCTGAGCTTCGGCGCCGTGGCACTCGTCCTGCTCCTGGCATTCGTCGGCCGCCAGGCGACGGCGACCCACCCACTCCTGCCGCTGCGTATGTTCCGCTCACGCAACGTCTCGGGAGCGATGGGTATCCAGGCCCTCATGGTGGCCGGGATGTTCAGCTTCCAGTTCCTGGGCGTCCTCTACCTGCAGAAGGTGCTCGGACTTGACGAGATACACACCGGCCTCGGCATCTTCCCGGTCTCGGTCGCGATCGGTGCCCTGTCCCTCGGCCTCTCGCCCAAGCTGATCGCGCGCTTCGGTCCCCGTGCCGTACTCCTTCTGGGACTCTCGCTGATCGCGGCAGGTCTCGCGGTGCTCGGCCGCGTACCGGCGAGCGGCAGCTATGCCGTGGACGTCCTGCCCGCACTGCTGCCGCTCGGCATCGGATTCGGCCTCGCGATGCCGTCGCTGGCCACGCTCGCGATGTCAGCGGCCACGCCCGAGGACTCGGGGATCGCCTCCGGCATGTTCAACACCATGCAACAGATCGGCGCCGCCTTCGGCCTCGCGGTCCTCAGCACCCTCGCCACCTCGCACACGGACACCCTGCTGGCCGACGGGGCAAGCACCACCTCAGCACTCGCAGGTGGCTACCAGCTCGCCTTCCGCATCGGCGCCTGCCTCGTCGCCCTCTCTCTCCTCCTCGCCGCCACCCTGCTGCGATCCCCCGCACCAGCGCAGCGTCCAGCGATCAAAGAGGTGCCGGTCGCCGAGAACGCTGCCGGCTGACCAGGCGGCGCCCCCGGGCCGGGGAGATTTCTGCGCTTCCAGTGTCCGGGATGGGGTACGAGCGAGTGGCGGACATGACTGGCTACGGCTGCTCAGAGCTCTGCCGGCGGTCCCCGGGAACCCCACGCAGGGGTCAGGGCCGCTCACGGTGCGACCTGGGGGAATGCGAGACTGGCGGGCGGACGGCCGGGGCGTGTGCTCGGCGGTCGTTCACGAGCGCATCAAGGACCGCGTCGAGGCACGGAGGCGAACACATGGACGAGGCAACGGCGCGCGGCGTGCTGGCGGCGGCGGGCGTGCTGCCCGGGCCGGCCGGGGACGCGCGGCTCCTCGCCCTGGGCGAGAACGCGGTGTTCGCCGCCGGTGACCTCGTGGTCAAGGTGGGCCGCGACGCCGAACTCCTGGACCGGGCACGGCGGGAGCTGGACACCGCCGTCTGGCTCGCCGAGGAGGACGTCCCCGCGGTGCGGGCCGCCGACCCCCGGCCGCTTCTCGTGGACGGCCACCCGGTGACGGTGTGGCACCGCCTGCCCGATCCCGTACGCCCCGCCGAGCCACGGGACCTGGCCGAGCTGCTGCGGATCGTGCACGCACTCCCCTCCCCCTCCTTCCCTCTGCCGCCCCGCGATCTGCTGGGCGGGGTGGAGCGCTGGCTGCGGCTGGCGGGCGATGCGATCGACGCGGCGGACGCGGCGTATCTGCGCGAGCGCCGGGACGGGTTCGCCGCCGCGGCGGCGGCCCTGACGCCCCATCTGCCGCCGGGCCCGATCCACGGCGACGCGCTGCCCCGCAATGTGCACGTCGGCCCGGACGGACCGGTCCTGGTGGACCTGGAGACCTTCGCCGCGGATCTGCGCGAGCACGACCTGGTGGTCATGGCCCTGTCCCGCGACCGCTACGGGCTGCCCGCGCAGGCGTACGACTCCTTCACCCGGACCTACGGCTGGGACGTGCGCACCTGGGAGGGCTGCTCCGTGCTGCGCGGCGCGCGCGAGACCGCCAGTTGCGCCTGGGTGGCCCAGCACGCGCCGAGCAACCCCAAGGCCCTCGCAGAGTTCGAGCGACGGGTGGCGTCGCTGCGGGACGGGGACGAGACCGTGCGCTGGTACCCCTTCTGAGTTTGCGAGCCCCCGTCAGACCTTGTGCTCCGCGGCCTCCCGCAGCGGCCACGCCCCGTCCACCACGGCCTCCGTGTCACCCTTGCGGCGCAGGAACGCCTGGAAGTCCGCCGCCCAGTCCGCGTGCCACTCGATCTGCCGACGGTGCAGCTCCGCGGGACCGAGCGCCGCGATCTTCGGGTGACGGCCGGCTATCGCGCGGGCGAGGCGGGCCGCGGCCAGGGCGTCGGCGGCGGCGTCGTGCGCCAAGTCCAGCGGGACGCCGTACTCCCCGCAGACCGCTTCCAGGGTGCGCTTGCCACGGCGGTAGCGGTCGGCCCTGCGGTCGACGGTGTAGGGATCGATGACGGGCCCGGGCTCCAGACCGCCGAGCCGCTCGCGCAGTGAGGGCAGTCCGTACCGGCGCAGCTCGGCCGTGAGCAGGGTGAGGTCGAAGGACGCGTTGTACGCGACGATCGGGACGCCCGCCTTCCAGTACTCCGCCAGGACGTCGGCGATCGCGTCCGCGACCTGGTCGGCCGGGCTGCCCTCGGCGGCCACCCGCTCATTACTGATCCCGTGCACCGCGACCGCGTCCGCCGGGATCTCCACGCCGGGGTCGGCCAGCCATTCGCGGCGGCCGAGCGGCTCCCCGTCCTTGACCTCGATCACCGCTCCCGTGACGATGCGCGCCTCATACGGATCCGTCCCGGTCGTCTCCAGGTCGAATCCGGTCAGCAGCTCTCGGTGCCAGGCCATGGCGGCCCCCCTTCTCGGTGGTGCTTTCCCCCAGTGGGCTCCACCTTCGCATGCACCACTGACAATCCGAGGATCGCGTTCCGCTTACCGCGCGGCACAGTTCAGGACACGGGGCGCGAATCCGCCCAAGCCAGTTCGAACTCCTCGCGATAGGTCGGGAAGAGCCCGCCCTCGACGGCTTCGTCCGACTTGACGACCCGGGTGCCGTTGCGCAGCACCAGCACCGGCGCCTCCATGCCACGGGTGCGCCGCAGATAGGACTGCACGACGGCGATCCCGTCGGAGCCGTCCCCGTCCACCAGGTACGCGGTGAAGCGGGGCGTCTCGTCGAAGACCTGGATCTCGAAGGCGCCCGGGTCGCGGAGCCGGGCGCGCACCCGGCGCATGTGCAGGATGTTCATCTCGACGGCCCGGCTCAGCTCGCCCTTCTTGATGCCGAGTTCCCGCTCGCGCCGCTTGACGGCGCTGGAGGCCGGGTTGAGGAACAGCAGCCGCATCCGGGAGCCCGTCTCCGCGAGGCGCACCAGCCGGCGCCCGGAGAAGTTCTGCACGAGCAGGTTGAGGCCGATGCCGATGGCGTCGAGGCGGCGGGCGCCGCCGAAGATGTCCTCGGCGGGGAACTGCCGCAGCAGCCGTACCCGGTCGGGATGGACGGCGACCAGGTCCGCGTACCGGTCGCCCACCAGGTCCTCGACCGCGTCCACGGGCAGCCGGCGCGCGGAGGGCACGTCGCCGCCCGCGCCGAGGATTTCCAGGAGCCGGGCGGAGGCCCGCTCGGCCTGGGCGAGCACCGTCTCCGACAGGGCCCGGTTGCGCGAGACCACGTTCCGGGTCACTTCCAGCTCGTCCAGGGCGAGTTCCACGTCACGGCGCTCGTCTATGTACGGCTCGAAGCACGGCCAGTGCTGCACCATCAGCTCGCGCAGCTGCGGCAGCGTCAGAAAGCTGAGCACATTGTCGTCGGCGGGGTCGAGCATGTACCCCTTGCGGCGGCTGACCTCGCGTACCGCGACCGCGCGCTGCACCCACTCCTGGCCGGCCGGGCCGGCCGCGGCGACCACCCAGTCGTCGCCGTGGACGGGTTCGTAGATGGGACGGAGAACAGCGGCCACGACCGTGCGCAACCGCTGTTCGACCAGGTTCAGCCAGATGTAGGCGCGTCCCGCCCGCTGGGCGCGGGTCCGTACCTCGCGCCATGCCTCGGCGTCCCAGTCCAGTTCCGGTCCGATGGAACCCATTTCCATCGGCCGTGCCAGGGACACCGCCCCGGGCGGGACATCCGTGGAGTTCCCCTCGTGACCCTCGTCACCAGGGGGCAGCTCCAGCCCTCCCGAGCCCACCCGCGCACCGCCTTCCGCTCCCCCGAGCCTCCTCAGGGGCCAGGCCCCAGCCAACGATCAAGGAAGAGTACTCCGGGAGAGCGGCGGGACGCAGCCGGATGGACAGGGTCGTTTCTCAACTGCCAGGCGGCACCTGCCCGTTCTGGTTCGCGAGGGCCGGCGGAGTGAGGGGATTCATAGCCGTGACGTCGCGTGGAGCGATCGAGAAGCCCTGCCAGTGGACCGGCATGGGCTGCTGGTCCTCGTCGCGCGCGATGTGGTGGAAGCCGACATTCACCCACACCACCGGGTGAGTGAGCGTCTGTCCGTTGACCCACCGGTCGACCGACTTGCCCGCGCCGGCGTCGCAGTTGCCGAGGTTGTCGCTGGCGAACTGCTCACACCGGTTGTACTCGGTGAATTGAAGTGCTCTCCTGGCTGAGGCCGGGAGATTCCTGCTTGCCTTGCGGTAGCGGGCTTGACGCGCTTGGCGCGCCTGACGACTGCCCTCCCGGCAGCCGGGATGAGCGCGAGGCCCATCCGGTACAGGTGCAAGACGTTCCGGGCTGCGTTGTGGTCAGCGTTGCCCGACCAGCCGCAGTCCGGGTTCCTGCACACGAACACGGCCTGGGATTCCCGGCTGCCGGGCGTGGTGAAGCCGCACGCTGAGCAGCGCCTGGCTTTGAGCCCCACTGGTTCGGCATACGCGGTCGCACGGGTGACCGCGGCCCTCACGTATGCACTGGTCGGCCGGTAAGAGGGAGGTACGCCATAGGGGGTTCCCTTACTTTCGGGGAAGACTCGGCTTCAGGGCGCCCCTTGGGGCCGGCACACCTGGGAGAGTCGTGTCCATGCAGGTCTGGCCTGGAGAGGCATATCCGCTCGGCGCCACCTACGACGGCGCAGGGACCAACTTCGCGGTCTTCTCGGAGGCCGCCGACCGGATCGAGCTGTGTCTGCTGCACGACGACGGTTCGGAGACGGCGGTGGAGCTGCGGGAGACCGACGCGTTCGTGCGGCACGCGTATCTGCCCGGGGTGATGCCCGGGCAGCGGTACGGGTTCCGGGTGCACGGCCCGTACGCCCCGGAGCGCGGGCTGCGCTGCAACGCGGCGAAGCTGCTGCTCGACCCGTACGCGCGTGCCGTCAGCGGCACCGTGACATGGGGCGAGGAGGTGTACGGGTACCCGTTCGGCTCCCCCGACCGGCGCAACGACCTCGACTCGGCGCCCCACACCATGGCGTCCGTGGTGATCAACCCCTACTTCGACTGGGGCGACGACCGCCGGCCGCGCACCGAGTACCACCGCACGGTGATCTACGAGGCCCATGTGAAGGGCCTGACGATGCGCCACCCGGCGCTGCCCGACGAACTGCGCGGCACCTACGCGGCGCTCGCCCATCCGGCCATCATCGAACACCTGACCGAGCTGGGCGTCACCGCTCTGGAGCTTATGCCCGTACACCAGTTCGTCAACGATCACCGTCTGGTGGACATGGGCCTTGCCAACTACTGGGGCTACAACACCATCGGCTTCTTCGCCCCGCACAACGCGTACGCCTCCTGGGGCGACCGCGGCCAGCAGGTCCTGGAGTTCAAGTCGGCCGTCCGCGCGCTGCACGAGGCCGGCATCGAGGTCATCCTGGACGTCGTCTACAACCACACCGCCGAGGGCAACCACCTCGGCCCGACGCTCTCCTTCCGGGGCATCGACAACCCCTCGTACTACCGGCTGGCGGACGACCCGCGCTACTACACGGACACCACCGGGACCGGCAACTCCCTGCTGATGCGCTCCCCGCACGTGCTGCAACTGATCATGGACTCGCTGCGCTACTGGGTCACCGAGATGCATGTCGACGGCTTCCGCTTCGACCTCGCGGCGACGCTCGCCCGGCAGTTCCACGAGGTCGACCGGCTGTCGTCGTTCTTCGACCTCGTCCAGCAGGACCCGGTGGTCTCCCAGGTGAAGCTGATCGCCGAGCCCTGGGACGTGGGCGAGGGCGGCTACCAGGTGGGCAACTTCCCGGCCCTGTGGACCGAGTGGAACGGCAAGTACCGCGACACCGTACGAGACCTGTGGCGCGGCGAGCCCCGCACGCTCGCGGAGTTCGCCTCCCGGCTGACCGGCTCCTCGGACCTCTACCAGGACGACGGCCGACGGCCTCTCGCCTCGATCAACTTCGTCACCTGCCACGACGGCTTCACGCTGCACGACCTCGTCGCGTACAACGACAAGCACAACGAGGCCAACGGCGAGGACAACCGCGACGGGGAGAGCTACAACCGGTCCTGGAACTGCGGGGCCGAGGGCGAGAGCGACGACCCGGAGGTGCTGCGGCTGCGGGACCGGCAGATGCGGAACTTCATCGCCACGCTGATGCTCTCCCAGGGCGTGCCGATGCTCAGCCACGGCGACGAGTACGCGCGAACCCAGCGAGGCAACAACAACGCGTACTGCCAGGACAACGAACTGTCCTGGGTGCGGTGGCCCGAGGACGGCGGCGGGGACCTGCTGGAGTTCACGCGCGCGATGGTGTGGCTGCGCCGGGACCACCCGGTCTTCCGCCGGCGCCGCTTCTTCCACGGCCGCCCGGTGCAGGGCACGCACGACGAGCTGTCCGACATCGTCTGGTTCACCCCGCAGGGCCAGGAGATGACCCAGCGGGACTGGACGTCGGCGCAGGCGAGCGCGCTGACCGTGTTCCTGAACGGCAACGCGATCTCCGAGCCCGGCCCGCGCGGAGGGCGGATCACCGACGATTCCTTCCTGCTGCTGTTCAACGCCTCGCCGCAACCGCTGGAGTTCGTGGTGCCGGTCGACCACGGGCGCGAATGGCAGGTGGTCGTCGACACTGCCGTCCCAAAGGGGGTGACACCGGGCACCGGTGACAAGATCGCGGCGGGGGCTCTGCTGGCCCTGGTGGACCGGAGCCTGGTGGTGCTGCAACGGCCCGCCTGAGCGCGGCAGGACGGCACCCGACGGCGCGTCCCCGGCACGAAAACCGGTGGGGCGGGTACGTAGGACTCCATGACACCTGAGCGTCCCGCCCCGCCGGTGCCCACCGCCACCTATCGGCTCCAGCTCCAGCCGGAGTTCCCGTTCGGCGCGGCCGAGGCGGCCGTGCCGTACCTGGCCGCACTCGGCGTCTCGCATGTGCATCTGTCTCCGGTCCTGGAGGCCGTCCCCGGGTCGGCACACGGCTACGACGTCGTCGACCACGCGCGCGTACGGGAGGAACTCGGCGGCGAGAGGGGACTGCGCGCCCTGGCCCGCACCGCCCGCGAGCACGGGCTGGGCCTGGTCGTGGACATCGTGCCCAACCACATGGCCGCCGCCCCGCGCCACAACCGCCCCCTGTGGGAGGTGCTGCGCGAGGGGCCCGAGTCGCGCTACGCGCGCTGGTTCGACATCGACTGGGAGGCGCAGGGCGGACAGGTGCTGCTGCCCGTGCTCGAGCGCCGGCTCGGCGAGGAGATCGGGCGGCTGAAGGTCGACGGGGACGTGCTGCGCTACCAGGACCAGGTGTTCCCGCTGCGCGAGGGCACCGGGACGCTGCCGCTGCCGCACCTGCTCGACGCCCAGTGGTACCGCCCGGTGTGGTGGCGGCTGGCCCGTACGGAACTGAACTACCGGCGGTTCTTCACCATCTCCGAGCTGATCGGGGTGCGCGTGGAGGACCCGGAGGTCTTCACGGCGACCCACGCGACGCTGCTGCGGCTGCTGGACGAGGGGGTGGTCGACGGTCTGCGCGTGGACCACCCGGACGGGCTGGCCGACCCGGAGGGGTATCTGCGCCGTCTGCACGAGGCCACCGGCGGGCGGTGGACCGTGGTGGAGAAGATCCTCGCCGCGGGCGAGCACCTGCCCGCCGCCTGGCCGGTCGCGGGCACCACCGGATACGACGCCCTGCGCCGGGTGGACGGGCTGTTCACGGACCCCGCGGGCGCCGCGGACCTGCTCGGCCACTACCGGCGGTTCGCGGCCCCGGTGGGCGACCGCGGCGGGCACTGGGCCTCCACCGTGCGGCGCGCCGCGTACGAGGTGGTCACCCATGAGCTGGCGACCGAGATGGACCGTCTCACCCGCGTGGCGAGCCGCCTGTGCGCGACCTCCCCGGACCCGGCGCTGCACGACCACGCGCCCTGGGCGCTGCGGACCGCGCTGCGCGAACTACTCGTCCGTCTGGAGGTGTACCGGCCGTATGCCTCCCGGGACGCCGCCGCGGTCGTCACCGAGGAGGCCGCCGCCGAGGCCCGCGCCGCCTTCGCCGTACCCGAGGAGGCCCACGCGGTGACCGTCGTCCGGGACCTCGCGCTGGGACGGGCCGGGGACGGGCCCGTCCACGCCGAGTTCCGGGCCAGGTTCGCGCAGACGGCGTCGGCGCTGCGGGCCAAGTCCGTGGAGGACACGGCGTTCTACCGCTATGTGCCGCTGCTGTCCGCGAACGAGGTCGGCGGCGACCCCGGAGACCCCGCCGTCGCCCCGGAGGACTTCCACGCGTACTGCGCGCGCGTGCGGCGCGAGTGGCCCGCCACCGGGACGGTGCTGTCGACGCACGACACCAAGCGCAGCGCGGATGTGCGGGCCGCGGTCTCGGTGCTCACCCAGTGCCCGGAGCGCTGGGCCGACGTGCTGGCCGAGGTGACCCGCGCGGGCGACGCCGGGCCCGACCCGCACCTGGCGTGGGTCGCCTGGCAGACGCTCTTCGGACTCGGGCGGGCCGACCGGGAGCGCCTGGGCGGGGCACTGCTCAAGCACGTACGGGAGGCGGGGCTGCACACCACGTGGACCGAGCAGGACCCGGGCTACGAGGAGGCCGTGGCGGCGTTCGTCGCCCAGGGGCCGTGCGGGGCCCCGGGGCGGCTCGTGACGGAGTTGCGGGACGCGCTGGCGCCGCACATCCGGGCGAACGTCCTCGGGGCCGCGCTGGTTCATCTGACGATGCCGGGCGTGCCCGACGTCTACCAGGGCACGGAGGGCGAGTACCGGGCGCTGGTCGACCCGGACAACCGGCGGCCGTTCGCGCCGCGGGAGGCACCCTCGCAGAAGGCGGACCTCACCGGGGCCGCGCTGCGGCTGCGCGGACGGCGCCCGGAGGTCTTCGGCGCGTCGGGGACGTACACACCGCTTCGGGCCGAGGGTCCGGCCGCCGCGCACTGCGTGGCCTTCGCGCGGTCCGGGGAGGTGCTCACGGCGGTCACCCGGCTGTCGCTGCGTCTCGCGGAGAGCGGCGGCTGGCGCGACACGTCCCTCACGCTGCCACCCGGCCGGTGGGCGGACGTACTCGCCCCTGAGCGCCGGTTCGAGGGGCACACGCGCGTGGCGGACCTTTTCGCACGGCTGCCGGTGGCGTTGCTGGAGCGGGTCGCCGGGGAGTGAGGACCTACGTACGGCGCACCGCATGCGGCGCCCCCGGCGCCAGGCTCGGTCAACGCCCGTGCCGTCGCCGGCCGGCCCGGCACCGCTCCCCGCGCACTGCCCACGGGCACGGGCGGCGGGCACCCAGGGCGCACCCGCCGGCACCGCCCCGCGCGGGCGCACACGCGCCGCGCCACGCGGGCGCGCGGGCGCCCGCGCAGGCGCCCCCTCGCGTGCGGACAAGCGCCACCCCGCACGAGGGCACAAGCAGCCACCCCGCGCGCGTGCCCCGGTGGACGCCGGGCACGCGCGCGGAGGCGTGGCTCAGTGCCGTACGCCCGGAACCGACCGGTGCCGTACGCCGGGCAGCGCCCGGTCCGCGAGCGCGAACACCGCTCCGGTCCGCGCCTGCAGCTCGCACGTGTTGGCGAAGGTGTGGCTGTACTCCACCGGGCGGCCGTCCCACTCGCCGCGCGCGGACACGGTCACGGGGGCGTAGAGCATCGGGCAGAACGAGTCGTCGGGCGGGATGCGGCCGATGTCCCCCTGCGCCGCGTCGAGTTCCGCGCAGGCCTCTACGGCCTCGGAGTGGCCCTGGGGCGGGTCGCACAGCAGCAGGGTGCCGTTGATGTCCCGGGACCGGTCATCGCCGTTGGCGACGGTCAGATAGAGCCAGTTGCCGGTGGCGGCCGGCCGGGGCGCGGCCTGGGCCGGCGCCATGGGGAGCAGGGCGGTCGCGGCGATCAGGACGCCGCGCAGGGCGAGGGTGGTCTTCGTCGTCATTCCGTATGCATCGGCATGGCGGCCCCCGGACCCCAGCCGGACTCACTCGAACGGGAGGGCGCGGCGCCCGCCGTGGCCGACGGGGCCAGCCGCAGGGGCGTGGCGTACCGGGGCGGCGCGGTGGTCGCTACTGCGTCGCCAGCCGGAAGGCCATCGATCCGAAGCTCACCTGGTCGCCGTCGCGGACGACCGCGGCGCCGATCACCCGGCGGCCGTTGACGGTGGTGCCGTTGGTCGAGCCGAGATCGCGCAGCACCCACAGGCCGCCCTGGTGCCGGAGTTCGGCGTGCACACGGGAGACCGTGTCGTGGCTGAGCCGGAGGCCGCTCGCGGGGTCCCGGCCGATCCGCAGCGGATAGGGGTTGTCCGGCTGGGGCAGCAGCAGCTTCGGCAGCCGCTCGGCCTGCCAGGCGCGGCGCAGCCGCACGGTGAACCCGGAGACCGCCTCGACGGTCCCGAAGACCAGACGCGACCAGCGCTTCTCGGTGGTCAGGTCGGCGGTGAGCGCGGCCAGTTCCTGCGGCTGCCGGGCGGCCAGGGCCAGCTCCATGCGCCGCATGAACGTGTCGTGCGACAGGCGCCCCAGGGCGACGCCGTCGCTGAGCATCTTCAGCGCCCTGTCACGTTCGGCGTCCGAGAGCCGCGCGGGGTACGTGTGGAACTCGAAAGACGACGTCACGAAGGTGATTGTCGGTCAGTCGGCCCGCACTGTCCAGGAAACGACAAAACGACCGCCGACGCCGTCGGGGTCCTTCGGGCGTGTCAAACGGGTGGATCCGGCGGCTGATTGATCTCTTATGCAGCACCATGGACGCGCTACATCACGAGGAGCAGACGAGGGGGAACCGTCCGTGCAGTTCGAGGTGTGGGCACCACAGGCAGAGCGGGTGACGCTCCACTGCGAGGGCGCCACGCGCGCGCTGGAGCGCGATCCGGAGCGCTCGGGGTGGTGGACCGGTGAGGCGGAGGCCGGGGACGGCACCCGGTACGGGTTCGCGGTGGACGACGGCCCCGTGCTGCCCGATCCGCGGTCGCGCCGCCAGCCGGACGGTCCGGACGGGCTGAGTGCGGTGGTCGACCAGGGGCGGTTCGACTGGCGTGCCCGGTGGGCGGGGCGCGGGCTGCCCGGTGCGGTGCTGTACGAGCTGCATGTGGGGACGTACACCCGCGAGGGCACGCTGGAGGCGGCGGCGCGGCGGCTGGACCATCTCGTGGAACTGGGCGTCACGCATGTCGAGTTGATGCCGCTGTGCCCGTTCCCGGGGCGGCACGGCTGGGGGTACGAGGGTGTCAGTCTCTGGGCGGTGCACGAGCCGTACGGTGGGCCCGAGGCGCTGAAACGGTTTGTCGACCGGGCCCACGAACGCGGTCTCGGGGTCGTGCTGGACGTGGTCCACAACCACCTTGGCCCCTCCGGTAACCACCTTCCCGCGTTCGGCCCCTACTTCACGCAGACGTATCACACGCCCTGGGGCGCCGCGGTCAATCTGGACGGGCCGGGCTCGGACGAGGTGCGCGCGTATCTGATCGGCAGCGCCCTGACCTGGCTGCGCGACTACCGCCTCGACGGGCTGCGCCTGGACGCGGTGCACGCGCTCCACGACACACGCGCGCTGCACTTCCTGGAGGAGCTGTCCGCGTCCGTGGACGCGCTGGCCGCCGAGACCGGCCGGCCGCTCTTCCTGATCGCCGAGTCGGACCTCGGCGACCCCCGGGTCATCACCCCGCGCGCGGAGCACGGGCTCGGGCTGCACGCCCAGTGGAACGACGACTTCCATCACGCGCTGCACACCGCGCTGACCGGCGAGTCGCAGGGCTACTACGAGGACTTCGCCCGGGCGCCCCTCGCGGCGCTCGCCAAGACCCTGACGGGCGGCTTCTTCCACGACGGCACCTACTCGACGTTCCGCGGCCGGCGGCACGGACGTCCGCTGGACCGTTCGCGAGTCTCCGCCCACCGTCTGCTCGGCTACGCCCAGACCCACGACCAGGTCGGCAACCGCGCCCTCGGGGACCGGCTCTCGGCGTCCCTCTCCCCCGGGCTGCTGGCGTGCGCGGCGGCCCTGGTGCTCACCGCGCCGTTCACGCCGATGCTGTTCATGGGCGAGGAGTGGGCCGCGGGGACGCCCTGGCAGTTCTTCACCGACCACACGGATCCCGCACTGGCCGAGGCCGTACGCCGGGGCAGGCGCCGGGAGTTCGCGGCCCACGGCTGGGCCGAGGAGGACGTGCCGGACCCCCAGGACCCGGCTACCCGCGACCGCTCGTGCCTCGACTGGTCCGAGCCGGACAGTGAGCCCCACGCGCGTGTGCTGGCCTGGTACCGCGAGCTGATCGCCGTGCGCCGCGACCAGCCCGACCTGATGGACCCCGACCTCGAAGGGGTGAAGGTCGCCTACGACGAGGACGCCCGCTGGTTCGCCTTCCACCGCGGTGACGTACGGGTCGCCGTGAATCTCGCCGAGGAGCCCGCGCAAATCCCTCTCGGCCTCCCGCACGCGCGCGTACTGGCCGCGTGGGAGCCCGTGCCGCCGCCGGACGAGGAGGGGGTGCTGCATCTGCCCGGCGAGTCGTGCGTGGTGCTGACCTGGGCGTGACGAGGGCGCGGGACCACTGGTGCGAGGCGGGTCGGCCGCGCGCCCGGAGGTCTAGGGTGTCTCGGCGTCCGGCAGTTCGGTGACCCGTTCCAGGAGGATCGCCTCCCAGGCGCGGCGCAGCCGTGCGCGCAGGACGGGCGGCGGGGTGGGATCGCGGCCCTCGAGCCCGTCGGCGAGGCGGGCGAGCGTGTCGCAGCGGGCGAGCCACAGGCCGCGCAGACAGGGGCGGGCACCGTAGCCCGCGAGCGTCGCGGCGCGCACCGCCGCGGGGGCGCCGACGGCGACCGCGAGAGCGGCGATGTCCTCGGCCGGGTCGCCGATGACCGCCTCGGACCAGCCGAGAACGCCGCGCACCCGCCCGTCGCCGCTCACCACGAGGTGGTCGCCGCCGAGGTCGCGGTGGACCAGGACGGCGGCGCCGGGCTGGGTGATCAGCTGGCGGCCGGCGGGCGCGGTGAGCTGGGCGAGTCGCGCGGGGTCGAACTCCTCGACGGCGGCGAGGCGGCCGGCGGCGCTCGCGGCGACGGCCCGGAGCACCTCCAGCGAGCGGGGCGGGACGCGGGGCACGCCGAGCGACTCGACCTGACGCACGGGCACCTCGCGCAATCCGCTGAGCAGCGCAGCGAGGTCCGCCTCGCCGAGCGCGGAGATGTCCGGCTCCTCGCCGGTGGTGCCGGGCAGCCGGGTGTCGAGGGTGTAGCCGAGGCCGGCGGCCCACTCTCCGTGCGCGACACTCGTCGGGACCGGGACCCCGGCGTGCGGCCGCACCAGGGCGCGCAGCCGCAGTGCGCGACGCTGGCGGGCGGAGGCGTCGCGGTCGGTGGCCAGCCGCAGCACATGGCGGGTGCCGACCCACCAGGTGGACTGTCCCGGGCGCTCGGCGGCGGGCCTCACGTCCGGTCCCTCCTCGTCGGGGAGCAGGGAGCGGACGAGTCGCCGTACGGTCTCCGCCGTCGGTGTCGGTGCCTGGGTCATGATCGTGCCGTTGTCGTCTCGGGGGCGTGCTGGGGGCTCCTGGTGCCGGGGCGGCCGGCCGTCTCCGCCGTACGGTCGCGGCGGGGCCGGCCCTGCCCTCTCAGTCGACCACCGCCATCTCCCGGGGGGTGTTGTTGAGGCGGCGCCCGCCGTCCTCGGTCACCGTCACGATGTCCTCGATCCGGACGCCGAAGCGGCCGGGCAGATAGACACCGGGCTCCACGGAGAAGCACATGCCGGGGACGAGGGGCTGTTCCTCGCCCTCGATCATGTACGGCGGCTCGTGGGTGGTGACGCCGATGCCGTGCCCGGTGCGGTGGATGAAGTACTCGCCGTACCCGGCGTCGGCGATGACCGCGCGGGCCGCCCGGTCCACGTCCTGGCAGGCGGCACCCGGCCGGACCGCGCGGAAGCCCGCCTCCTGGGCCGCGCGCACCAGGTCGTGCACCGTGCGCTCCTCGTCGGTCGGTTCGCCGACGTGGACGGTGCGGGAGGTGTCCGAGCCGTAGCCGTGCTTGAGGCCGCCGAAGTCGAGGACGACCATGTCGCCGCGCTCGATGACGCGCTCGCCGGCCTCGTGGTGCGGGTTGGCGGCGTTGGGGCCGGAGGCGACGATGGTGAAGTCGACCTGCGTGTGCCCGAACCGCCGCAGCAGATCGGCGAGATCCGCGGCGACCTCCCGCTCCCGGCGGCCCGCGAAGGGGACCTTCCTGATCTCCTCGTACGTCGCGTCCGCGGCGGCCCCGGCGGCCGCCAGCCGGTCCAGTTCCGCGGTGTCCTTGACGGCCCGCAGCATCGGCAGGGCGCGGGTGAGGGCGAGGTGCCCGGTGTCCGGGAGGCGCTCGCGCAGGTCGAGCAGATGCAGGGCCCAGGCGTTGTCGCTGATGCCGTAGCGGCCGTCGGGCCGCAGCAGGGCGGCGGCACTCTCGTACGGGTCCTTGCCGTCGGTCCAGTCGCGCAGCGTCAGCGCGGGTCCGCCGGCCGCCTCCGCGGCGTCGGGCGCCTCCAGGGTGGGCACGACGAGGACGGGGTCGTGCCCGGCCCTCAGCACCAGCAGGGTGAGGCGTTCGGTCTCCGCCGGCCGGTACCCGGTCAGCCACACCAGGTCGGGTCCGGGCGCGATCAGCAGCCCGGCGAGCCCGGCGGCGTCGGCGGCCTGGGCGGCGCGTCGCATACGGGCCGCGTAGTCGTCGGCGGTGAAGGGCGCGGGGCCGCCTTGGCCGGGGTGCGCGGGCGTGCCGGTCATCCATGTCCTCCGCGGGTCCGGATTCTCCCAGGGTCTACGGGCAGCATCCTGCCCTTCCACCGGGACGGACGCGAGCGTATTGCGGCCATGGCGGCCCGCGGCGTGCCGGTGGCGGGGACGGGCGGCGGAACGGCTCAGGTGAGGACGCCGGGGGTCGCGGTCAGGTGCGCACGGGTGCCGTCGGCGTGGCGGACGGTGAGGGTGACGGGGGTGCCGGGGCGGACGGCGGCGATCGCGTGCGCGAGGTCGGCGGCCGAGCCGAGGCGCGTTCCGTCGAGGGCGAGCAGGACGTCGCCGCGCACGAGACCCGCGGTGTGGCCCGCACCGGGGACGCGCACGCCGGCCAGGAGCGCGCCGCCGGACGCGGCGTCGACGGCCTCGACGCCGAGTGTGACCCGCGGGAGCGCCGGCACGGGGTCCGCACCGCCCCCGTGGGCCGTGGTGGTGTGCGCCGGGGCGTGCAGCACGGCGTCCCGCGACCGGCCGCCGAGGACCGGTGTGAACCGCCCGGACGCCGCCGCGTGCCGCTTCATCTGGGCGAGCCTGCTCATGCCGGTGACCGTGGCGCCCACCGTGCCGAGTCCCACCCCGGACAGCACCATGAACGTCCCGACGACCAGGGCGCACAGCAGGGTGGTCAGGCGTCCGCCCCGGCGCGCAGGGGCCTGCGGGCGCCGTGCGGGGCCGGACGACCGCCCCCCGCCGGGCACCGGGTCGGGGCGCGACGCGGTCTGGTCCATGGATCGCCTTCCGTTCGTACCGCCTCGGCTCGGTCCGGACGCGGTCAGCGGGGTGCCGGCTCCGGCCGCCGGCGTACGGCCGACGCCAGGTCCGGGACGAAACCGTGGGTGCGCCGGGCCAGGTCGGCCGCGCCGTAGCGATGGCAGCCGCGGTGCCAGTTCAGGATGCCGGACATGTAGTTCTGCAGTTCCACGACATAGCCGTCCATGATGGCCCGGGCCTCCTTCGAGAGGTCGAAGTCGTCGTAGAGCACGGGAAGTTCGCGGTCGGCGACATGCTGGAACTGCCGCATGCGCTGGGTCATCAGGTCGCCCACGATCCGCACGGCCGTCGGGTAGTCGCAGCCGAAGAAGTTCTGCACGACGAGCAGGGCGTTGTGGATCTCGCCCTCGTACTGGATCTCCTTCTGGTACGAGAACACGTCGTTGATCAGCATCGCGTAGTCGATGGCCGCGTTCTCCAGGGCGCGGACCGTGCCGCTGCGGTACACCTCGGGCGGCACCTGGGGGCCGTGGCCCATGCGGCACAGGTTCTTGGTGAGGTCGGCGCCGAACGTCGCACGGCGCATCTCCAGGTAGTCCACGGGGTCCGGGATGCGGTGCTGGAGCTGGTTGGACAGCTCCCACAGCCAGCTCTCGGTCATCGTGTCCACGGCGGCGCGCAGCGTGCGCCGCTGGTCGAGGGTCATGCCGGCGGTGGTGCGCGCCCACAGGTCGATCAGACCGCGCTCCATGCCGCTGGCCGGCACCGGGAGTTCCCCGCCGTCGAGCGGCATGCACGACGACAGCCGCTCGGTGCACGCCCGCGCCGCCGCGAGGTCGCGCCGCAGACCGAAGACCAGCGGGTAGTAGTCGTCGCCGTAGGTGCCCCAGGCGAGCCACCGGGAGCTGAGGTCCAGCGCCTCACCGGTCGCGTCCGGGTCCAGGCCGGCCGCGCACAGCGGGAGGTCGTAGGCGAGGAGTTTGTCCTCGTCCCAGACGCCCTCCTGGAGGATGCCCGTCCGGTGCGCCCAGGGCGTGAGCCTCGCACGGGCCCCGTCCAGGTGCGGGCTGAGTTCCAGCTCGTAGGGCATCAGGAAGTCGGGCAGCAGGGACGGTCCCACCTGCTGGAAGGGGACGTGGGTGTAGGCGCGCAGCCTCCCCGTGGCCCCGGTGTCGGCGAGCAGTGCGCGGACGTCGGCGGCGGACGTGCCGGGGCCGGTCGGGGCGAAGCGGCGCCCGGGGCGGACGTCCTTGTTCATATAGCGGCTGGACTTCATGTGCCATGCGTGGCCGCCGGACTGCCAGTCCTGGAGTCCCTTCGCGTACGCGCCGATCGCGGCGACCTCGTCCGGGGTGAGTCCCCTGTCCAGGGCGAGCGCGGGCACCTCGGTGAGCGCGGTGTGCTCGAACTGGTGCAGCCGTGAGGTGAGGATGTCGTTGACGGTGTCCGCCGCCTCCTGGGTGGTGCAGCCGAAGAAGGTCTCCAGGACGAGGACGCCGTTGCTGAGTTCGCCCTCCTCCTCGACCTCGCGCTGGTACGAGAACAGGTCGTTGCGCAGATGGACGCCGTCGGAGAACGTCTCCATGAGCACCCGCAGCGGGCGTGACTCGGCCACGGCGGCGGGCACCTCGGCGGTCGCGAACTCGACCAGGCCCGCGGACCAGGGGGCGCCGCCGACCTTGCGGCGCATCTCGATGTACTCGACGGGGTTGGCGATCCGTCCTTCGTTGATGTTGGACAGCTCCCACAGCGACTCGTTGAGCAGGTGCTCGGTCGCGACCGCGAACCGGCGCCGCCAGTCGGGCGACATCGACGGCACGGTGCGCGCCCACAGGTCGGCGAGTCCCGCCTCGACGGGGTTCTCCGGCTCGGGTACGGGGGTCGCCGGGTCCGTGGGCATGAACAGCGGCAGCCGGTCCAGGTGGGCCTTGCCGGCGTCGCGGTCCTGGGTGCGTTTGAAGGCCTCCAGGAAGTGGTCGTCGAAGAAGAACACCCAGACGTACCAGTCGGTGATGAGGGAGAGGGCCGGGCCGTCGCAGTCGGGGTGGGTGTGCGCGCACAGCAGCCCGTAGTCGTGCGCTTCGAGGTCGGACTGCTCCCAGATGCCGGAGCCCTCCAGCATGCCCATGGCGCGGGCCCATTGCGTGGAGTGGGCCCGCGCCTCGTCGAGATGCGGGTTCAGCCTCGCGGGGTACGGCATGTAGAAGTGCGGGAGTTGGAACGGCTGCGTCATGGCCGGGCACTACCCGTGGGCCGAGCGGGCCATCCGTGTGACGGGATGTGATCACACCATCGCGTGAATCCGGGGCGCGGGAGCCTTCCGCGGCCGGGGCTGCGGCGGCTTTCCGGGGGACGGGACGTCACATCCTCTTGCCGCCCCTCCTCCCCGGGGCCACGGTGGTCGCATGACCTCCTTCGTACTGCCTCATGAAGTGCACGGCGACGGCGCCCACAAGGTGTTCGCGGTGCACGGCTGGTTCGCCGACCGGGCCGCGTACGCGACGGTGCTGCCGGATCTCGACCGCCGCGCCTTCACCTACGCCCTGGTGGATCTGCGCGGGTACGGGGCGGCGAAGGACGCGCCCGGCGCGTTCGGGACTGCCGAGGCCGCCGCCGACCTCGTGGTACTGGCGGACCGGCTGGGCTGGGACCGGTTCTCGGTGATCGGGCACTCGATGGGCGGCGCGGTCGCGCAGCGGCTGCTCGCGCTGGCCCCAGGCCGCCTGCGCCGGATCGTCGGTGTCTCGCCCGTCCCGGCCTCGGGGGTGGCGCTGCCCGCCGACCAGTGGGAGCTGTTCGCGGGGGCCGCCCACCAGCCGGCGAACCGGCGCGCCATCCTCGATGTCACCACCGGCGGCCGGGCCCCGGCCGCCTGGCTGGACCGTATGGTCGCGCGGTCGCTGGCCACCAGCGACGCGACGGCGTTCCGGGCGTGGCTGGACTCGTGGGCCGGGGAGGACTTCCACGCCGAGGTCGAGGGGGCGACCGTGCCCGCGCTGGCCGTCGCGGGCGCGCTCGACCCGGCGCTGACGGCGGGGCTGCTGCGCGAGACCTGGCTGCGCTGGTATCCCGGCGGCTCGCTGGTCGAACTGCCGTCGGTCGGCCACTACGCGATGGACGAGGCGCCCCTCGATCTGATCCGCACGGTGGAGGACTTCCTGCGGGCCGAGGACGCCCCGGCGTGACCGTACGGCAGTCGCCGCCCGTCCCCGACGCCCGACGTCTTCGACCCCGCCGGTACGCCGACGGGGTGCCCCACGCGGCGTGCCGCACCCTGCGCGAGCACCGTCCCGTCGTCCGGCGGGACGAGCCCGACGTGCTCGGCCGGCCACGCCGCCGGGACGGCTCGTCTCCCACTGCATCGACGGCGTCACATCACCGGCTGTGCACGTCACTTGAGGGTCAGGGCCGGACCTGGATCAGCGCGTGCGTGCCGTTGGTGCGCCATCGCTGTCCCTCGGCGGCGACCAGGGCGGCCTCCGTGGCCGCGTCCAGGCCGACGACCACGTCGGACTTCAGGGTGCGCAGCACCGCCACCGGGCCGGGGAAATAGGCGGTGGTGTCCGCGAACGGGATCGTCGGCGGATAGCGCCGGTCGCCCACCAGGCGCCGGTAGTTGAGGTCGCCCTTGAAGATCGTCAGGTCCGCCGCGGCGAACTGGGCGCGCAGGTCCTGCGGCATGTCCGCGTACGGCAGCGGGGCGCAGGAGAAAGGGTGCGCCCGGACGTCGAGACGGCCGTCGGCCAGCGCCGCCCACAGCCGCTCCCCGGCGTCGGCGGCCGCGCCGTCGGCCGCGGTCAGCCGGCGTACCGCGTCCACGACATCGGCCGTCGTGGCGTCGGAGATGTAGTAGGGGTACGGCTTCACGTGCAGCAGCGCCCGCCGGGCCCGCCCGTGGCGCAGCAGATGATCGAGGAGCAGCAGGTCGGGGATCAGCTCCCGGCCCGCGTTGTCGGCGACCAGGCAGACGGTGCCGGCGGGCAGCAGCGACCAGAGCGTCTCGCTGTCGTCGGCGACGAGCTGGGAGACCGCCGTGGTGGCGCCGGGTGCGGAGAGCCGGAAGCCGAGGTCCGCGCGGTTGCCCCAGAGCGAGCCGTGGAGCAGTGCCCGTGCCTGCTCCTGTTCGGGCTGCCCCGTCAGCCGGTCGAGCGCCGCGAGTTCCTCGTCCGTCTCCGGAGCGTCGAGTTCGGCGAGCTTGAGGGGGCGGAAGGGGTCGATGCCCTGCCAGGGGCCCGGGCCGAAGTAGCCGACAGCCTGGAGGAGTTGGCGGTAGAAGTAGCTCTCGGACCACAGGAAGGGGACCTCGAACCAGGAGCGGCCGAGGTAGCGGCGGGCGCCCCACTCCGCCCAGCGTTCGTCGTCCTCGGTGCCGAGCGGTTCGATGACGCCCTCGGTGGCGCTGGTCAGCAGCGCGTCGAGCGCCCGCCGCTGCCCGGGGCCGTAGGGGAAGGCGTCCCGCACCGCGCGGATGAGGGCGGGGTGGCGCCCGGCGAGCACACCGTGTGCGAAGGAACCCGGCTCGTCGGCGAGGATCACGGGGGCGTCAGACATGGTCGGGGCTTCCTCCGGGGCCGGCCGGGATCCCGGACGGCAGGTGCACGTCCGTGAACCGTTCCTCGAGCTGCGGTCCGTAGCCGGCCTCGGTCCACACCAGCTTCTTGAACTGCTCCGGTGTCAGCCGACCCTGCCATGGTGTGCCGCCGGGGCAGAACACCGACGCGCACCCGGCGCAGTAGTACGCCGATCGCCACAGCGCGTGGGCGTGGGGCGCGCCCGCCGCCACGAGGGCCCGCTCGCGGCTCTCGCCCCGCACCACGACGATCGTGCCGATGAGCAGCAGCACGGCGAGCAGGCAGCCGCCGGCGGTGTGGAGCGGCTTGCCGCCGTCGATGCCGCCGTAGGCGACGGCGATACCGACGCCGGCCAGCAGCATGCCCTCCACGACGTGCAGGGAGCTGTCGAACCGCGACGGCACGTCCGGCGACCCCGCCAGCCGGTCGGCCAGGCCCTCGCTCCGGGCCGTCCGGCCGGCGCAGACCTCCGGTACCGGCCGCGCGCGGGGCGAGCCGCAGCCCGGACATATCACTCCGACCGCCCCTCGGGCGCTCTCCGTTGCCATGGTCCTACGCTAACGGCCGCCTCCGGTCCGGGCGGGCCGGAGGCGGCCTTGGAGCTCCGGCTCAGTTGACGCTGACCGCCGGGTTCCCCGGCTGGCTGGTGTCGGTGACCGGGGCGTACTTCGCCGTGAAGTAGCCGTTGGCGAAGCACAGGGACGAGCCGGAGGACTTCGTGAACTGCTGGTTGGTGAAGGCGAGGCTGTGGTCGGCGTTGTCGGCCTTGCCGGTCAGGCTGGGGGCCTGGTAGACGCAGGTGATCGTGCCGAGCAGGGTGCGCAGTCTGACCGTGGTCTGGACGGTGGAGCCGGCGGGCGGGGTGACGGTGAGCGTCCCGTCGGAGGCGACCGTCGCGGTGTAGGGCAGATGGTCGACGGTGATGTCGGTGACGCCCAGGACACCGGTGACATTGCTGGTGCAGCTGCTGCTGGTGAAGGTGTGGCCGGTGACCGACTCCGTGGCGGTGCCGGGCGCGGCCGGGTTGTCGGTGACGGTGGCGGTGAACGCGGACGAGGTGCAGGAGACGCCGCTGGCGCCGGAGGCGCTGGAGGAGAGCGTGGCGGTGGTGCCGCTCGCCAGCGAGGCGTTGAGCACGTCGCCGGCGGCGACGGCGGTGCCTGAGGCGGTGAGCACCGCGCCGTCCGCGGAGGCGGGGGAGGCCGCGGCCACGGCGAGCGCCGCGGCGGCACCGGTGAGGGCGAGCAGAGATCGAGTCGTACGCATGGGGGGCCTCTTCTCCGAAACGGGGAGCTGTGCGGGTGATGGGTGCCGTTGCCGGTCCGGGACGCCTTCTGCGTACGGGACGGGACGGGCCGGCAGCGACCGTCGGCCGCCGGGGCCGGCCGCGCACAGGGGAGGGCGGCCGTGCCGGTGCCGCGGGGGAGAACGAACGGATCGCGGTCGGAAGGTGAGGGGATCCGTGCAGTGCACCGCGCGGACGGGGGCGTCGCCGACGCCCCAGGCGGACGGGGCCGGGAGAGCGACGTGCGCGGTGCGACGGATCCGGCGCCACGGATCCGTGGAAAACATGGGAAACAGTCGAAGTTGTAAACCTGATGCACCATCACCGTCAATACGTTGTAAGGAAGTTGGAGCGTGGCGTCAGCGCGGACCAGGTGGAGGGACGGTGCGCCGGGTGCGACGCCGACGCCTTCCTCGCATGGGCGTCACGCCATCGACACCGTTCTGCCACAAGTCCCTTGACCCTTTGTGTAACCATCGGTAACTTTCTCGTCGGTAACTGCCGCGCCACGAGAAAGCCCTTGCGCACGCCGGGAGGTGTGAGGAGGCGTCGCGCGGCAGCCGCTGTCCGCGCCAGGACACCGCGCCCGTGCAGCCCTCCCCGCATTGACTATGCCCAGGAGCAGACATGGCCTCGTCCTCGGACGCCACGGCGTCCCCCGGTTCCACCCCCGAGCACCGAGAAAGCGGTTCCACCGCCAAGAGGTCGCCCGCGAGACGAGGGAGGGTCCGCCTGCGCCGCGCCGCGGTGATGGCGGTGCCTGCGACCGCCCTCGCCGCGGGTCTCGCGATCATGACCGCCCAGGGGGCGCTGGGCGTGCAGTTCGCGATCTCCGGCATGCCCTTCACGGTCACCGCCGTCGACCTGGACGGCACCGGCTTCGAGCAGTTCGGCAACCTCGACACCATGGCGGAGGACAGCCCGAACGCCGGCGACACCGGCGGCCAGGTGCTGGTCGTCACCTCCGTGGTGAAGAACGCGACGCTCACCAAGCTGTGCCAGAGTGTCGACCTGGGCGGGACCAACCTGTACATCACCGCCGGCGGCGGCAAGGACAAGGTGACCGCCACCGGTCTGACCACCGACTCCACCGTGATGTCCGGCAACGCCTCGTTCCACGGCATCGAGATCGGCAACGACGCGAGCACCCTGGACAAGGGCGGGGTGCAGGGCGCCAAGGGCGTCTTCAGCCAGCAGGCCGACACCGTGCACATCGACAACCTGCGGCAGACCAACTACGCCACCACGGCCGGTGTGTTCACCCTGCCCGGGCTCCATCTCGGCTTCCACGACACGGGGTGCTGATGTCCGGCCGGGCGAGGTCCGCCTTCCGGAGCTGGCGGGGGAACCGCCCCTTCTGGGGCGGGCTGCTGCTCGCGCTGGGCGGGGCGGAGATCCTCCTCACGGAGAAGGCATCGCTGAAGGTGGTCCTGCACATCGGCATGCAGGGCCTCGCGGGCTATCTGCTGCCGACGGTGATGCTGCTGTGCGGTCTGCTGGTCCTCTTCAACCCCGCGCAGCGGCTCTTCTACTCGATCGTCGGCATCCTGGTGTCCCTCGGCACCTGGGTCACGTCCAACCTCGGCGGGTTTCTGGTCGGCCTGCTGCTGGGCGCGACGGGAAGCTGTCTGGCCTTCGGCTGGCTGCCGGACCAGGAGCCACGCCGGCGCCTGCTGCGCCGCCGCCGGGCACCGTCCCCCACCGCCGACTCGGCCACGTCCTGAGCCCGGCCTCCCCACCACGGGCACCCACCGGGCCCCGCCCGCCGGGGCCCCAGGGAGCCGGGCCGGGTTCAGCGCTCCCGCTGGGAGGTCACCGTGAAGCGGGCACCGTCCGGATCGGCCAGGACCGCCTCCTCGGCACCCTCCTCCCACTGCAGCGCCTCGCCGCCATGAGTGAGGGCGGTCCGTACGCAGGCGGCGACGTCGGCGACCGCGAAGTTCACCTGCCAGTGCGGGCGGATCGTGGGGTCCGGCGCCGACTCCACGGCCCCCGAGTGGATCCGCGCCACCACCACTTCCCCGCTGCGCAGGACGACCTCGTCACCGTCGTACTGCACCTCGCAGCAGCCCTGGCGCGAGGACGCCCAGTCGAGGACCTCCCCGTAGAAGATGGCGGCGTCGAAGGCGTTGCGGGTGTGCAGCCGGATGAAGGTGGGAGCGGCCTCGCGCCACTGCTCCCAGTCCGTCAGGAGCCGGCCCTCCCAGATGCCGAAGACGGCTCCGTCGCGGTCCGCGAGGAGGGCCGCCCGGCCCGGCGGCAGGGAGAGCGGGCCGACGGCCGTCGTGCCGCCGCGCTCGCGGCAGCGGGCCGCGACCTCGTCGGCGCTCGGGACCGCGAAGTACACGGTCCAGGCCACGGCCATCTGCCACATCGAGGCCACCGCCGCGATCCCGGCGACGGGCACCCCGTCCACCTGCGCGACCCTGAACCGGTCACCGAGGCTGTTCGACCGCCACTCCCAGCCGAACACGGCCCGGTAGAACTCCTCCGTGGTCTCGACGTCCCGCGTGGTCAGGCTGACCCAGCACGGCGCACCGAACACCGCGTTGCTGGAGACTCCCCCCTTGCCGCTTGTCTCGTTCTTGGTCATGCCCACACACCGCCCGCTGTCGAGGGGGAGGCGCCGGCACCTCTCCCGTCGCTCGCTCAGGGCATCCGGGTACCCCGATCGCGCCCCTGCAAGGATGCGCCACCGGGCGCCGGACGTCATCCGGAGAGGGACCGACGAGGCGCCCGAGACCCAAAGCCGCCTCAGGCGCCGAACACCCGGGGACCAGTGCGGGGCGCTGCCGGCCAGGCGGCAGGCCAGAAAGTACAACGGGACGAGCGGCGTGTACGGAGAGTCACCGTCCGGGCGGTGGATCAGCAGCGGCCGGCTGGGACGGGGGCTGCCCCAGGAGGGGTCGGCGAGCCGCACGTCCGTCGCCGGGCCGGCGGACCGCCGAAGGCACGCGCCGACCGCGTAGGACGTCGACGGCGGCCAGGTCACACCGATGTCGGAGCCTTCCGGGACGATCCACCACCAGCTGAGGTCGTCGGCGAAGACGCAGCCGATACGGAAGAGACGGCTCGTGATCTTCTCGCTGTGCTCCCGGGGGATGCCCACGGCGTCGTAACCCAGGGTGGCGGCCAGCTCGTCGGGCAGGGGCAGCCGCCCGGCGGAGGCGGACGGCCGACCGGGAGACGGCTGACCCGGAGACCGCCGGCTGAGGAACGGCTGACCCGGAGACTGCCGGCTGGGGGACGGTCGGCTGAGGGACGAACAAGGCAGCGGTTCGGGGGCGTGCGGTCGTTCCGTGGGGGGTGACAGTCCTTGGTGCTCGTTCACCTCCGGGGCCCTGCGCAGGGGTGGAGAGGTCCGGGCGTGCGCTCGCGCCCTCCCCGCCGGTGCGCCCCGTCGGCTCGGTCGGCCGGGTGGGGACGGGCCTACAGATGCGGGGTGGGCGGCGGGCCGCCCGCGATCACTTCGCCGGGCTCCGGTGCCAGCTCGGCCCAGACGACGCGCCCGGACCCGCGCGGGGCGCCCTGCACGCCCCAGTCGATGCTCAGGGCGCAGACGAGCATCAGCCCGCGGCCGCCCTGGTCGTCGAGGCCGGGGCAGCCCCGGGCCGGCACGGTGCCGCTCAGGCTCTGGTCCTCGACCTCGATGCGCAGCCGCTGGCCGTCGGTGCTCACCCGGCAGACGACGCGTTCGCTCGCGGTGTGCAGCACCGCGTTGGTGACGAGTTCGGAGATCACCAGAACGGCGTTCTCGCTCGTCTCCGCGCCGGTGCCCCACCGGCGGAGCAGCCCCCGGACGCTGCTGCGGGCCGCGCCGACCGTGGCCGGGACGGCCCGGAGGTAGAAAACACCGGATCGGCGGAGGGAATCACCCGCGGGCAGGCGGGCGGAGGACAGGGGGAGGGAGGGCGGAGCCATCGCCGTGCGCCTTTCGTCTGCCTGGGCACCCTGGCCGGTGCCCGCCGCCGGACGCCCGGACGCGCGCCCCGTGTCCCCCGCGCCGCAGATGACTGAACGCACAGCCCGGTCCCCCAACCGAGCTGCTCAGCCGCTACGTTCATCGGCCTCCGGCGATACGGACACTCTGGCATCCGCCAACAACTCCTCGCAACCAGCAAGTTGAAAATTGCATTGTGCACGGTGCAGGCTGCTTCGGTAGGCGGATGTTCGCGACGGACGGCGGCCGTGCATCCCGCGCGAGGGGGTGGGCACGACGTTCGAACTCGCCCTGCGCACCGGCCTGCACAAGGGCGAACTCCTCGGCGTGCGCGGGGAAGACCTCGGCACCGCCACCGTCCGCCGCACCCTATGGGATCGTCACCGCAGTTCGGGAGCTGTCCGGCAGGTTCACCGAGCGAACTCCCGCTGCGCCCGCTCCCGCGCCCGGCTGACATGCGCCGAGGCGGCCAGGCACGCCGCCCGGGGGTCACGCGCTCGCAGGGCGTCGATGATCGCCGCGTGTTCCGGCACCGCCTGGTCCCAGGTGTGCTCCCACGCGGCGGAGTACGCGGCGAGCACGAGGAACGACTGCACGCGGTCCAGGTGCTCCACCAGCATGGCGTTGCCGCACTCGGCCTGGACGCGCTGGTGGAACTCCAGATCGGCCTTGCGGGCCGCCTTGCTGTCGCCCTGCGACACGGCCGCCGCGAAGCGTTCGTTCAGCTCGGCGAGTTCGGTCGTCTGCTCCTCGGTCAGCCTCGGCGCCGCCAGCTCCGCCGCCAGTCCCTCCAGCGGCGCCCTGATCTGGAGCGCGTCGAGCAGATCGGCCTTGCTGACCTCCCGCACCACCGGACTGCCGCCCGACAGGGAGAACAGGCCCTCCGCGGTCAGCCGCTCGACGGCCGCCCGCACCGGGCTGCGGCTCATGTCGAGGAGCTCGGAGAGGGCGACGACACTGATCGCCTCCCCGGGCGCCAGATCGCCGTCGAGGATGGCGGCACGCAGCCGGGTGTAGGCCAGGTCGGTCAGCGACGACGGCCGCTGAACCGGTTCGAATCGGATCAATTGCCACTCCTTCGCGTGATGCATGCAGCATACCGGGCTCTTGTTTTCCGCCACTCGGAGTCGCATCCTTCAAGGCGTGCCCGCATGCTGCATTCAGCATGCAGCGTACAGGGAGTCTCTATCCGCCCTCTCATTTCCTGGAGGCTGGCGATGACCCGCCGACAACTCCCCCGCTGGTCGGAGCTGCGACCGCTGCTCCGCACCAACCTGTCCGCAGAGAGCCCCACGACCCGTCGACTGCGGCAGGCCGCCTCGATCGAAGACCTCCGCCGGCAGGCGAAGCGCCGCGTGCCGCGGGCGGTCTTCGACTACACCGACGGCGGCGCCGGGCGGGAAGTGAGCATGCGCCGCTCCCGCGAGGCGTTCGAGCGGGTCGAGTTCACGCCGGGCGTGCTGCGCGACGTCACGAAGGTGGACACCTCGACCACCGTGCTGGGACGGCCCGCCGCCATGCCCCTGGTGCTGGCTCCGACCGGCTTCACGCGGATGATGCACCACGCCGGCGAGCCCGCCGTCGCGCGGGCCGCGACCAGGGCCGGGCTGCCGTACGCCCTGTCCACGATGGGCACGACCTCCATCGAGAAGCTGGCCGAGCAGGCGCCGGGCGGACGCCGATGGTTCCAGCTCTACCTGTGGCGCGACCGCGAGGCGAGCAGGGACTTCGTCCGCCGCGCGGCGCGGAGCGGCTACGAGGCACTGGTGCTCACGGTGGACACGCCCGTCGGCGGGCTGCGCCTGCGGGATGTGCGCAACGGCATGACGATCCCCCCGGCCCTGAGCGCGTCGACCTTCCTGGACGGCATCCGGCACCCCGCCTGGACGTTCGACTTCCTGACCACCGAGCCGCTCCAGTTCGCCTCGCTGTCCTCGTTCGCCGGAACGGTCTCGGAACTGGCCACCCAGGTCTTCGACCCCAGCACCACCGTCGCCGACCTGCGCTGGCTGCGGGACGAGTGGTCCGGGCACCTGATCGTCAAGGGCATCCAGACGGTCGCCGACGCCCAGGCGGTGGTCGACGCCGGCGCGGACGCCGTCGTCGTCTCCAACCACGGCGGTCGCCAGCTCGACCAGTCGCCGACGCCGCTGGAGCAGCTACCGGCCATCGCGGCGGCCGTCGGGGACCGCGCCGAGGTCTACGTCGACGGAAGCGTGATGTCCGGTTCGGACATCCTCGCCGCGGTCGGTCTCGGCGCCCGCGCCGCACTCATCGGCAGGGCGTACCTGTACGGGTTGATGGCGGGCGGAGAGGCCGGCGTCGACCGCGTCCTGGAGATCCTCCGTACGGAGATGGTCACGACCATGCAGCTCATCGGGGTCAACTCCGTGGACGACATGGCCAAAGAGCGGGTGCGGATCAGATGACCGAGACATCCGCCGCACGGGAGGGAGAAGAGAAAGCGATGCCGCACAACCCCTTGGACCAGGTCTACCGCAAGGTCAACCGCCGGTTGATCCCCTTCATCTTCGCCTGCTACACGGTCGCGTTCCTCGACCGGGTGAACATAGGTTTCTCCAAGCTCCAGATGCAGCAGGACCTGCATCTCAGCAACGCCGCCTTCGGCCTCGGCGCGGGCATCTTCTTCATCGGCTACATCGCCCTGGAGGTCCCCAGCAACCTGCTGATGACCCGGTTCGGGGCCCGGCGCACCCTGTCGACGATCATGGTCCTGTGGAGCCTGGCGTCCGCCGGCACCGCCCTCGTGACCTCGCCGGCCGAGTTCTACGTCCTGCGCTTCCTGCTGGGCGCGTTCGAGGCCGGCTTCGTCCCCGGTGTCCTGCTCTATCTGACGTACTGGTACCCGGAGCGGCGCCGCGGCGCGGCGAGCGCGTGGTTCCTGGCCGCGGCGGCGTTCGCGGGAGCGTTCGGCAGCCCGATCTCGGGCGAGATCATCCAGGAGCTGCACCACGCACTCGGGCTCAGCGGCTGGCAGTGGCTGCTCCTCATCGAGGGAGTGCCGACCCTCATCCTGGGCATACTCCTGCCCCGCGTCCTGGACGACGGACCGCAGGACGCCCGCTGGCTGACCGCCGAGGAGAAGGAACTCCTGAAGGACGACAACTCCACGGTCCACACGGAACAGCACCACAACTTCCGCGCGGCCCTGCGCGAGCCGCGGCTGTACGTGTTCGGCTTCGTGTACTTCGCCCTGCTCTCCGGCTTCTACCTGATCAGCTTCTGGCTGCCCACCATCGTCGGTACGCTCGGCCACTTCAGTTCGGGTGAGATCGGACTCGTCACGGCAGTGCCCTTCGCGGCGGGGACCGTCGCCACCATCTGGCTGGGCCGCCACTCCGACCGGACGCAGGAGCGGCGCTGGCACATCGCGGTGGCGGAGGCCATCGGCATCGCGGCGCTGGTCGTCACCACCTGGGTGCACAACCCGGTCCTGTCGATCATCCTGTTCACCATCGCGGCCTCGGGCATCACCGCTGCCTTCCCGCTGATCTGGCCCCTGCCCGGCCGGTTCTTCAGCGGTGCGGCGATCGCCGGCGCGCTGGCCATCATCAACTCGATGGGCACCTTCTCCGGCTTCGTCATCCCGTACGTCGCGGGCTGGATCCAGGACGGGACCGGCAGCATCAACTACGTCATCTACCTGATCGGCTGCGTGGTCGTCCTCGGCCTCGTCGCCCTGCTGGTCGGGGTTCCCGCCCCGCCGCGCCAGGACCGCGGCACCCCGGCGGCGCAGGTGAAGGAGCCGTCCCGCGGATGACCTCGTCCGGCGCCGCCCCGGCGGCCGTGCCGCCCGGCTCACCGGACACCGAACCGGCCCCAGGGAACAGGGGGTTCCCCGGGGCCGGGGCGTACTGCCTCCAGGACCTCGTCCTGCTTACTGCCCACCGCACGCGCTGCACCTACCGCACGTCGACGTAGTCACCGTCCGTCCGCGGTGGTCTCCACGGCGGACGGGTCAGTCCAGGCCCGCCGACTTCAGCCAGGCCTGGGCGGCGTCGAGCGGGTCCTTGTTGCCGAGCTGCACCTGGGTGTCGAGGTCGAGCAGGGCCGCGGTGTCGAGCTTGGCCGAGACGGCGTTGAGCGCGTCGACGCCCTTCTGGGACAGTCCCGGCTTGTAGACCAGCGGCTGCACGTTCTGGAACCCGAAGAGGTTCTCCGTGTCCTGGAGGACGACGAACTTCTCCTTGGAGATGGTCGGGTTCGTGGTGAAGAGGTCCGCGGCCTGCACGGTGTTCTTCTGCAGCGCCGCCTCGGACAGCGGGCCGCCCGCGTCGAGCGCCTTGAAGGACTTGAACTCCAGTCCGTAGACGTCCTTCAGGCCGACCAGGCCCTGGTGCCGGGTCTGGAACTCCGGCGAGCCGCCGATGACCAAGTCCTTGGCGGCGTCCTTGAGGTCCGCGATGCTGGACTTGTCGGTGAGGTGGTACTTCGTCGCGGTGGCCGCGTTGACCGTGACGGAGTCCTTGTCCTGTGCGGGCGCCGCGTCGAGCAACATCAGCTTCGCGTCGAGCTTGGCGTTGATCGCGGCCGTCGTGGCGGCGGCCGTCTTCGGGGCGGCGCTCTTGTCGAGATAGGCCAGCAGGGCGCCGTTGTACTCCGGAAGGACCGTGAGGGAGCCGTTCTTGAGCAGGCCGTACGTGGTCTCGCGGCTGCCGATGTTGGGCTTGTAGGTGACCTTGATGCCCTTGGCCTTGAGAGCCTCGCCGTAGATGTCGGCGAGGAGGATGCTCTCGGCGAAGTTGTTGGAGCCGACGACGACGGTGTCACCGCCCGCCTGGCCGCCCGCGAGGGGGTTGTCGGACTTGTTGCCGGAGGACGAGGAACACCCCGCGAGCAGTGCCGCCGTGGCGGCGAGGGCGACGGCGGCCGCGCCGGGGAGTCTCCTGCTGGACGTGCTGGTGTTCGCGGTAGAAGTCACGATTCCCGTTCCGGGCTATGGGGTTGAAGCAGGGCATGGCACAGCTGTGCGGGGGTGCGGGCACCGCACCCACCGATCCAATCCAGCCGGTTCTCGGTCGGTCAAGACCATTTCGGTCACCGATTGGCCTCGATGCATGGTCCGGAGTGCACGTCCGGTCGTGAAGAAATGACGGACGGACCATCGTGGAGGGCGCGGTCGGCGCGCTCGTCATCGTCGACACCCGCCGCCTCGACGACTGCTACGCGGCCGTGGGCTACTTCGAGCACCGGAAGATCCCGTTCGCGGTCGCCCTCAACGCCTTCGACCGAAAGGTGGAGTACGGCCTGGACGGGGTCCGCTGGGCACTGGATGTCGCCGCGCGCGTCCCGGTCGTCGTCTTCGACGCCCGGGAGCGCGGCTCGGTGCGGGACGCGCTGCTCGTCGTACTGGAGCAGGCGCTGGCCCGCAGCGAGGGATGACACACCACACGGGGGCCCGGGACAGGGGGGTTCCCGGCCCCCGGTCGTCGCGTCAGGCGCTCCGCCGCACCCCCCGCGACACCGCGAGCCGCCCGGCCGCCCCGAACACGGCGAGCGTCGTCAGCGCCATCACGGCCACCAGCGTGGCGCCGCCCACCACCTTCTCGTAGTTCTTCTGGTAGAGACCGTCGATGATGTACCGGCCGAGGCCGCCGAGGCCGAGGTACGCGGCGATGGTGGCGGTCGAGACGATCTGGATGGCCGCCGAGCGCAGACCGCTGAGGATCAGCGGGAGCGCGACCGGGAGTTCCACCTGGAAGAGGATGCGTGACTCCTGCATGCCCATGCCGCGGGCGGCGTCCACCGGGGACGGGTCCACGGAACGGACGGCCTCGTAGGTGGTGACCAGGATCGGCGGAACGGCGAGGACCACCAGGGGGATCATCACGGGCAGCAGACCGAACCCGAGCAGGGTGACCATCAGGACCAGCAGGCCGAAACTGGGCAGGGCCCTGGCGGCGGTGGCGATCAGGGAGAGGGCGGTGCCCCCGCGCCCGTAGTGGCCGGTGACCAGGCCGACCGGCAGCCCGATGGCGGCGGCGAAGGCGAGTGCCTCCAGGCAGTACTGGATGTGCTCCCACAGGCGCGTGGGGATGCCGTCGTAGCCGTGCCAGTGGGCGCTGTCGTTGAAGAAGGCGCTGACGAAACCGAGTACGTTCACCGGGCGGCGTCCTCCAGGGCGGGCACGGCCTG
The DNA here is from genome assembly GCF_053595355.1 of Streptomyces sp. NPDC002513. NCBI lineage: Bacteria > Bacillati > Actinomycetota > Actinomycetes > Kitasatosporales > Streptomycetaceae > Streptomyces > Streptomyces sp. NPDC002513. Next base: position 36,624 of record NZ_JBSFXK010000018.1, read on the forward strand.
ATCGGGCCGGGCCACGGCGGCCTTGGGCTTCCGGCGGCGCGCGCCGCTCGGCATCCACGGGGTCAGCAGAACACGGACGAGGACCAGCGCGGCGTCGGCGAGGATCGCCAGGACCGCCGTGGTGATCACCGAGTTCCACGCGAGTTCGGGACGGTGGTAGATGTTCGCGTCGTTGAGCAGGTTGCCCAGCGCGCCCTGGTTGCCGATCAGCATGCCGACGCTGACCAGGCTGATGCTGGACACGGTGGCCACCCGCAGTCCGGCGATGACGGCGGGCACGGCGATCGGCAACTGGACCTGGAGGTACCGGCGTACGGGTCCGAAGCCCATCGCGGCGGCCGCGTCGAGCGTCTCCTGCGGCACGGAACGGACGCCGTCCACGATCGCCGGAACGAGGACGACCAGGCTGTAGACGGCCAGCGGGATCATCACCGTGGTCTCCGTCTGGCCGGTGTAGTCGATGAGGACGACGAAGAAGGCCAGCGACGGGATGGCGTACAGCACGGTCGTCACCCACAGCACCGGTGGGTACAGCCATCGGAACCGCACACAGATCTGACCCACGGGCAGGGCGACCAGCAGGCCCGCCAGGACCGGGAGCAGCGCCTCCCTCAGGTGCAGGCCGATCAGGCCGAGATAGCTGCTCTGCAGATCGCTCGGGATATCGAAGAACCGATTCATCCGGCGACTTTCTCCCCCTGCGCGCCTGCGGTGCGGGCACTGCGGATGGCCTCGCCCACCGACTGCTGCGACACGACCCCGACCACCCGGCCGTCGCCGTCCACAGCGACGGCCCAGCCGGTGGGCGAGAGCACGGCGCCGTCGAGCACGGTGCGCAGTGAGTCTTTGCCGTGGACGAACGGCCTCCCGTACGGCAGCAGCCGCTCCGGCGCGATGTCCCCCGCGACCAGGTTCTCCGGCTCGCTCCAGCCGAGCGGCCTGCCGTCGAGGCCGGTGACGAGGAGGTAGGGCGTGTCCGGGGTGGCGCGGGAGGCGATCTGTTCGGCGGTGGCGTCGACGGCGACGACCGGGGCCATGGCCAATTCCAGTGTCCCGGAGATGAAGAAGGACAGCCGCCGGATGCCCCGGTCACTCCCGAGGAAGGCCTCCACGAAGGAGTCTGCCGGGGAGGTGAGCAGTTCGGCGGGCGGGGCGAACTGGGCGATCCGGCCCCCGATCCGCATGACGGCGACCATCGTGCCGAGCCGGATCGCCTCGTCGATGTCATGGGTGACGAAGACGATGGTCTTGCCCAACTCGTCCTGGATCCTGAGGAGTTCCTCCTGCAGCCCGTTGCGCACGATCGGGTCGACGGCGGAGAACGGCTCGTCCATCAGCAGCACCGGCGGGTCCGCGGCGAGCGCCCGCGCCACGCCGACGCGCTGCTGCTGCCCGCCGGAGAGCTGGTAGGGGTACCGCTGGGCGAGCGACGCGTCGAGGCCGACCCGTTCCATCAGCTCCCGGGCGCGCGTCCGGGCACGGTCCTTGCTCCAGCCGAGCAGCCGGGGCACGGTCGCGATGTTGTCGACGATGGTGCGGTGCTGGAAGAGGCCCGCGTTCTGGATGACGTACCCCATGGACCGGCGCAGCGAGTTCACGGGCCGGCGGCTGATGTCGACGCCGTCGATGGTGATCGTGCCCTCGCTCGGCTCGACCATGCGGTTGATCATGCGAAGGGTCGTGGTCTTGCCGCAGCCGGAAGGGCCGACGAGGACGGTGATCGAGCGGTCGGGTATCTCCAGGGACAGCCGGTCGACCGCCAGCGTGCCGTCCGGGTACCGCTTGGTGACTGAATCTATCCGTATCAAAGCGCCGAATACCCTTCGGGTGTGGCAGGAGCGGCCCGATTCCGGCCGGTGTCGCACAGGCCGTTGCCGGGAGAGTCTAGACGGCTAGTGTTGCGGCTCTGTGGCGGGTGACCTGGCGGTCAGCCCGCCCGGGAGCGGCCGCCGGGCCCGTGTACGCCGCCGCCGGACGGGCGACGAGGGGTGTGGACGCGGCACGCCCCGGGGGTCGGGCGGGATGGAGGGCGGTGCACCGGCTCTCGTCGGACATACCTACGTCGGACGCACCGCTCCGTCGACGGATGAGCAGTCATTTGACCTACTGCCAGGACGGCCGGCACCGCCACCCTCATGTGTGCGGACCCACGCCTCGGAGAGGACCAGACCGGTCGAAACGATGGCGCTGCGGTTCGCGGCTACGGTCTGAGCAGGGCGATTCCCTATCGGGCGCCCTTATCCCGGGAAGTCGTTCACATGCGGAATATCCTGACAACAGCATCCGTGCCGAGTCACGCCAAACGGGAGTTCTGGAACCACGCTGTCAGCCGCACCCTGGGCCCGCTGTCCGTCACGCTCAAGAGCGCGTCGTCCTTCGCCGGACAGATCGCCAGTGGCCGCCTGGGCTACGTCAAGGTCGCGACCATCGAGGCGGACGCGCAACGGATGAGCCGGACCGCCGCGCACGCGGCCAGCGTCCGGACCGCCGGCGACTTCGTGTCCGTCGGCCTGCAGGCCCAGGGCCGGTCCACACTCGTCCAGGACGGCAGGACCGCACTCCTGAACCCGGGCGACATGGTGCTCTACTCGTCGGCCCGGCCCTTCACCCTGGACCAGCCCGGCACCTTCCGCATGCACGTCTTCCAGGTGCCGCAAAGCGTTCTGGCGGTTCCGGACCGCGACGTCCGCTCGGTCACCGCCCTGCCGCTGTCCGCGGACGAGGGCGTGGCCGGGAGGTTGGCACCGCTTCTGTCCATGCTGGCCGAGAGCCGGTTCAGCCACCCCGCGCCGGTGAGCGAGCTCCTCGGGGGAACCGTCGGCGATCTGCTGGCCGCGCTGGTCGGCGAGCGGGGCACGGCCCGGGAGAGCAGGGGCGACCTCGATCCCATGACCGCACGGGTACGCGAGTACGTCAGCCGGAACCTGGCCGACCCGGATCTCTCGCCCGAGACGATCGCCGCTCACCTGTCCATCTCCGTGCCGCACCTGCACACGATCTTCGAGGGCGAGGAGCACACCATCGAACGCTGGATCCAGCTACGCAGGCTGGAGGAATGCAGAAGCGAACTCGCCCGGCGCGGCCAGGTCAGTCCCACGGTGTCGGCGGTCGTCCAGCGCTGGGGCTTCGTCAGCCCGGCCCACTTCAGCCGGGCCTTTCGTGCGGCGTACGGCATGTCACTGCGCGAGTGGCGCTGCGCCGTGGCAGAGCAGGAGACCCGGGAGGCGAGTTGACGCAGTCGCGGGGGCAGATCTAACCCGGCGGAGAGCCGCCCGCGAGGGCGTCCCGCAGAGCGGTGCGGGAAGAGATGCCCAGTTTGGGGTAGATCTTATAGAGATGGGCTCCGACCGTGCGCGGGGACAGGTGCAGCAGCAGGCCGATGTCCTTGTTGGTCTTCCCCTGCGCCGCCAGTTCCGCGATGCGCAGTTCCTGGGCGGTGAGCGCGGAGGCACCCTCGGCGAGGGCCATGGCCGGCGCGGCGGCACCCGCGGCACGCAACTCCTCGGCGGCGCGCCTGGCCCAGGGCTCGGCTCCGAGCCGGCGGAAGGTCGACAGTGCGCGGTTCAGCAGCTGGCGTGCGCGGCGGCGGTCGTGGCGGCGGCGCAGCCACTCGCCGTAGTTGAGCTGGATCCGCGCCTTCTCGAAGGGCCACCGGTCACGGTCGGCCAGGGACAGAGCGTCCTGGAACAACTGATCGGCCTCCTCGTCCCCGGCAGCCGTGGCGGCCGCGCCGGCGAGGATGAACGCGTAGTGCGGGGAGATGGCGTCCATGCGGGCCTGCCGACCGGCTGCCACATGGGCCCGCGCCTCGTCGACGCGGCCGGTGCGCATGCACGCCTCCACCACGTCCAGGAAGACCCGGTGGAAGATGAAGAAAAAGGGCGGCAGCACGCCCGGCGGGGTGACCGAGCTCGCGTGTGCGTAGGCCTCCTCGTAAGCGCCCCGGCTGAGAGCGGCCCGGGCGTTGGTCTCCTCGACCATGCCCAGCACGGCGTTCAGCCGCTGCGGTCGCGCCCAGTCGGCGATCCGCGCGTTGAGCACGGTGAGCCGCTCCTCGTCCCCGCGTCCGGTCGCGACCAGGGCGAGGTAGTAGCTCATCAGACCGACGTGGAACTGGTCGCCGTGCCCGCGGGCCCGCTCGACGGCCTCCTCGGCCATGGCCTCGACTTCGTCCCAGCGGCCCTCCAGGAACATGGGGTAGAGGGCGAGTGCCGTCACCACTTGCTGGATGGCGTGGGAGCTGCGGCTCGTCAGCCCCACCCACACCTCCGCGAATTCGCTGTAGAAGTCGAGGTGGATGGAGGCGAGGGTCAGCCATCGCGCCTGCCACGCCGGCAGGCCGGACGGCAGGTCCGCGACGGTTGCGCGGAGCCGGTCGGCGACGGTGTACGCGGTGCGCGCCGGATCGGCGATGGCGTCGAAGCCGATACGGGCGTGCGGGGACCCCTTGTCCAGCACCCCGATGACCGGTTCCCAGAGATCGGCCTGGCCCAGGTACACGCAGGCTCTCATGAGGACGTACAACGCGTCGTCCAGGACCGGCTCGGACTGCTCGCCCCCGTAGGCCTCGTCCAGCAGGGGCGGGAGCGTTCTGCGGACTCCCTCGAGATCGCCGTCGCGGAAGAACATGAGGTAGGCGGCCGCGGTGGCCCGTCTCAGCGGATCAGCGGGCAGGGCTTCGCGTTCGCACGTCTCCAGCAACCCCTCGGCCAGCTCCATCTGGCCGCCGATCACGGCGACGAAAGCCGCCTCGACCAGGCGTCGCGCGCGGCCCTCCGCCGTCGGGCTGAGATCGGCCGCACGGGAGAGCGCCGCCGCGGCCTCCGCCGGGCCGCCTCGGCCCAGGGCCCGATCGGCCGCGTGCTCCAGTGCCACTGCGGCTGCCTCGACCGGCCCGGCCGCGGCATCCGCCAGATGCCAGGCCTGCCGCTCGGGTTGGTCGGCCAGCACCTCGGCCAGCGCCCGGTGTCCGGCACGGCGCACCACGGGAGGTGTGACATGCACGACCGCGGAGCGCACGAGCGGATGCCGGAAGGCGATCGCCTCGCGGGTGAAATCGATGCTGACCAGTCCGCTGCCGACCGCGGCCTGGAGTGCCTGCTCGCTCCACCCCTCCCAGCCCTGGGCCGCTGCCCGGACCGTACGCAGGCCGCCTGCGCCGCTTCCCGCGAGGGCGGCCAGCAGCAGCCCGTAGCGGGCCGGTTCCGGAAGCGCCCGGACCCGTCCCGCGAAGACGTCCTCCAGCCGATCACTCAGGGGCAGCGCCGAAGGCAACGGGGCGATTCCGCGCTGCTGCCGCTCGTCGAGCCGCGTGGGTAACTCCACGAGGGCCAGGGGATTGCCCGCCGCCTCCGCGAGAAGCCGCTCCGCGGTCGGGATCGCGAGGTGCGGGTGTTCCCGCGCCAGCAGCGCGGCAGCCTCCAAGGGAGGCAGCGGAGCGACATCCACCGCCTGAACACCCGTCAGATCCATCGGCTTGCCCCAGCCCACGCGGGCCGCGGTCAGCAGGACGACGGGCAGCGCGGCGATCCGGCGTTGGACGAAGCCCAGGACCTGGGCACTCGAGGCGTCGATCCAGTGCGTGTCGTCGACGATGACCAGCAGGGGATGGGGCCGGGAAGCAAAGCGCAGCAGGGCGAGGGCCGCCGCGGAGATGGCGAACCGGTCCGGTGCCTCGTCGTCCAGCGCTCCGAAGGCCCGGTTCAGCGCGGCCTGTTGGGCGGGGGGAAGCCGCTCCATGTGGTCAAGCAGCGGATACAGCGCCTGGTGCAGAGTCGCGAAGGCGAGTTCCGACTCCTGCTCCGCCCCTTCGGCGCGGATCACACGGGTGCCGGCCTCACGGGCGTAGTCCTCCGCCCACTGCAGCAAGGCGGTCTTGCCCACTCCTGCGTCGCCGCGCAGCAGCAGCGCTGCCCCGGACTCCCGCACGCCACTCAGTACGGAGGCGAGCAGGACCAGTTCCTCCGCTCGGCCCACGATCCCAGCACCCCTGCCCACGCCAGGCTCGGCGGAACCGTGGGTCCCCACCTCGTACGTCCTTTCACCGACCCCACCGGCCCCAGGCGCCCCTGGGACGGACCGCCAGACGCGGCTGTGACACACCGCCAGGCCGCCGGGGGAAGAAGTGACGCATGGCACAGTGCCGGTGCCTCACGGACGAACGCCGTCTCCGACGGCTCCTGGGCGACCGGGCGGCGATGGAAGTGCGGCGGCATGGCAACTGCCACCGGATGATCCCTTGACTGATCCTGACAGACCATAGTCCCCGACCGGGCGGCGGGCAATCCCGGTCGAGCGCCGACAGCCGACGTGCGCGGGTGCGGGTACCGATCCCCTGACGCGGGGACCCTCAGGCCTCTTCCCGTCCGTCGGCCGGCCAGGTCTCCGTCAGTGCCGAACGCAGGAAGGCGACCACCTTCTCGAACGCCCCTTCCCAGGTCTGCTCGGTCGTGATCCAGATGCGGGGCCACGGGTAGCGGGGATCCAGAGCCGCGAAGTCCCGGGTGTCCTGCGGACCGAGGGAAGGTGACTCCGCCTCGTCCCGGGAAGGCGCCAGCACCAGCGCGGTGAGTTTCGGGCTGCCCCACGCGGTGGCCATGCGTGCGGCCCGCGCCATCGCGCCGGCCGCCTCCCCCAGGCCCACGAGAGCCAGACGCGTGCCGTCCAGGCCCGCCTCGTGTCCATGGGCGGCGAGCCACGACGACGCGGTGAAGCAGTCGTCGTCCAGAGCCGAGGTGCCTGCATTGTCACCACACGCCAACTGGACCACGGCGGCGTTCGTCAGGCGCGCCAGGCTGCGCAGCGAGGTGTCGCCGGACAGCGGATCGCCCCCCGGTTCCGCGCCCCCGCCGGCGGCAAGGATGACCGGCAGCGGGGCGCCGGTCCCGGCCGGCCGGTAGAGGTGCGCCAGCGCGCGGCCGGGCGCCAGCCGGGGAATGGCCAGGGACTCCTCCGAGGGCCGCGCGGTCGGCGCGGTCCGGGGGTCACCGGGCCCAAGGGGGTCATAGGCAGACATGACGTCGTCTCCTGGGGCAGTTGCCGAACATCTGGAGGCCAGCGGACCGCAGGGTCCGACGGGCGTCCTGCGCCCACCCTCGCGCAAGCCGGGCAGGCGCGACTCAGTCGATTGACTTACGTGCCGCGATACGTCACGGCCGCGCCGCAAACCCGAGCGGTACCTCTCCCCTCGCTCTGCTCCGCCATCGGCAGGGAAAGGGATCAGGCGACGGTGTACTCCGTGTCGCCGAAGTCGGCCATCACGCGGAGCCTGCCTCCCAGGGCCTCCACGTACGACCGCAGCGTCGCGACTTCCGTCCGGTCGGCGTCCCCCGTACTCCCCCGTGTCGAGTTCGGCGAGGTGTGCCTGGTGGCGCTTCTCGGCGAGCGGGATGGTGGCGTCGTACCGGCGCTGCCCGTGGTGACACCGGCGCGGAAGGCGCCGACCTCAGTCCTCGGTCGGCTCCAGCCGCAGTGAGATCGAGTTGATGCAGTACCGCTGGTCCGTCGGGGTCTGGTAGCCCTCGCCCTCGAAGACATGCCCGAGATGCGATCCGCAGCGGGCGCAGCGCACCTCGGTGCGGAGCATCCCGTGCGAGCGGTCCTCGACCAGTTCCACCGCGTCGCTGTCCTTCGGGTCGTAGAAGCTCGGCCAGCCGCAGTGCGAGTCGAACTTCGTGTCCGAGGTGAAGAGCTCGGCGCCACACGCCCGACAGGAGTAGACGCCCCGGGTCTTGGTGTCGGTGTACTCACCGACGAAGGCGGGCTCCGTCGCGGCCCTGCGCAGAACCGCGTACTCGGCCGGGTTCAGCTCCGCGCGCCACTGCTCGTCCGGCTTCTCCACGTCGTACGCCATGCTGTGTCAGCCCCTTACTTCGACAGACGGGTCAGGATGAGCGGGCCCAGGTCCGTGACGTCCCCCGCGCCCATGGTGAGAACCAGATCCCCCGGCTTCGCCATTCCCGCCACCGTCTCGGGGACCTCCGCCTTGTCGTGGACGGCCCGCACCTCGGCGCCCGCCGCCCGCGCCGCCGCGATGATCAGCTCGCTCGTCACGCCCGGGACGGGGTCCTCGCGGGCGGGGTAGATGTCCAGGACCACGGAGGCGTCCGCGAGAGCAAGCGCCTCGCCCATCTCCTTGCCCAGCTCCTGGGTGCGGGAGAAGAGGTGCGGCTGGAAGACGACCAGGATGCGGGAGCCGTCGGCCGCGGCCCGCATCGCCTCCAGGTCCGCGGTCATCTCCGTGGGGTGGTGCGCGTAGGAGTCGATGACCTGGACGCCGGCTTCCTCGCCCGTCAGCTGGAGGCGGCGCTTGACACCCGTGTACGCGGCCAGGGCCGTGGCCAGCTCGGCCGCCGGGACGCCCAGCGCCACGCCCGCCGCGAGTGCCGCGACCGCGTTGTGCGCGTAGTGGCGGCCCGGGACGGAGACCGTGAAGGTCAGCTCCGCGCCGTCCAGGAGCACCGTCACCCGGCTCTTCAGACCCTGCGGAACGACCGAGAGGATGCGTACGTCGGCGTCCTCCGCCTCGCCGTACGTCACCGTCTTCACCGAGCCGTCCAGCCGCCGTGTCAGCTCGCGCGCGCCCTCGTGGTCGGTCGTGATCACCAGTGTGCCGCCGGGCACGATCCGGCCCGCGAAGGTCTGGAAGGACTCGTAGATCTCCTCGAGGGACGCGTAGTTCGCGTGGTGGTCCAGTTCGACGTTGAGGACGATCGCGACCTCGGGCGCGTACGTGTGGAAGCTGCGGTCGCTCTCGTCGGCCTCGGCGACGAAGATCTCGCCCTCGCCGTGCAGGGCGTTGGAGCCGGGGGCGTCCAGGTCGCCGCCGATGGCGTACGACGGGGCGAGGCCCAGCTCGGTCAGGGACACCGCCAGCATCGACGTGGTGGTCGTCTTGCCGTGGGTGCCGGCGACCGCGATCGGGCGCAGGCCGTCCATCAGGCGGGCGAGCGCGTCCGAGCGGTGCACCACGGGGATGCCCAGCTCCGCCGCACGCGTCAGCTCCGGGTTGTCCGCCCGGATCGCGGAGGAGACGACGACGCAGGTGGCGTCGTCGGCGAGGTGCTCGGCGGCGTGTCCGATGTGCACGGTCACACCGAGCGCCCGCAGGGCCTCGGCGGTCGCCGAGTCCTTGGCGTCACTGCCCGCCACCCGGGCGCCGCGCTGCGCGAGGATCTTGGCGATGCCCGACATCCCGGCGCCGCCGATGCCGATGAAGTGCGGTCGGTCCATGGCGGTAGGAAGGCCGGGTGCCATGCGTGTATCTCCCCAAGATCCGGTACGACGGTGGGCGTCCTCGCGCGAGAACGCGCCCCCAGCCTATTGCGTACCGGGGCGGCTCCTCGCACGGGACGCGGGCGACCGCGCCCCGTGCGGAAGCGGGCTTCGCGGGGCACCGGGCCCCGCCCGGCCCGGCGGCTACGCCTTGCTGTGCGAGAACAGCTTCAGCACCGGCACACCCACCTTGTGCCGGGCCCTGGACGCCCAGTCGCGGTGGAAGAACTCCTCCACGTAGTGGGGGTCGGTCAGCACGATCACCTCGTCCGCGTGGACCTCGTCGACCAGCGTCTTCAGCGCGTCCAGCGGATGTTCCTCGATGAGGCGGCCCTCCGCCTCGCTGCCGGCCGCCCGCAGCGCGGTCAGGGACACCTCCAGAGCCTGCTGCCCGAGGGCGGCGGCGTTCTTGCCCTCCGGGGTCTCCCGTTCGTGTGCGGCCTCGTCCAACTCGCCGAGGGCGATGTCGTCGATGGCGCGCAACAGGCGGTCGGCCTGGTCGCCGCGCGGCTGCAGCAGCACACGGAAGGTGACCGGCTCCTCACCGTGCAAGGTCGTCACGAACTCCACATCGGCCGACGTGAGAGCCTTCTCGATCATCAAGACGCTCGTGAACACGGCAGGCGCCCCTTCCTCCTCCGAGGACCCCTCCGGGGGGCCTCTTGTCCGTGGGCCGTAGAGGCCCTGCGGAGACCATCCTGCCCCGTGATCGCACGGGGATAGCAAGATCTAGTGTGCCTGCCGTACGGCAAACGGACACCGTCAGGCCCGGCAGTAGCGGCTGAAGAGGAACCCCTCCTCCTCCAGCAGCGACACCAGCCTCATACGCTTGGGCACCGCCATCGAGGGGCCCCCGGCGATCCGCTGCGCGTCGCCCGCCGTGAGCGTCGGGGAGACCGTCAGGCACAGCTCGTCCAGGACCCCCGCCGTGACCAGCTGCCCGAGCAGGTGCGGGCCGCCCTCGCTCAGCAGCCGGGTCATTCCGAGGTCCGCCAGGGCGCGGACGGCGCGGGCGGGGTCCACCCGCACGCCGTCCCCGGCGATCAGCACACGGGCGCCCGCCTTCTCCGCCGCGGCCACCCGGTCCGGCGCCGCGCCGGCGCCGGTCAGCACCAGCGTGGGCACCAGGGGCGAGGTGAACAGCGGCCACGAGAAGTCCAGGTCGAGGCCGGCGCTGACCACGGCGATCACGGGCGCGGGACCCTGTCCGGCCGCCTCCCGCAGCCCCGCGAAGTCCGCACCCACGCGTGCCGGGCGGTAGCCCTCCTGCCGTACCGTCTCCGCGCCCACGAGCACGGCGTCCGCGAGCCCCCGCAGCGTGCCGAAGATCCGCTTGTCGCCGGTGCCGGAGATGGGCTGGGAGCGCCCCTCGTGCTGGGCGGCGCCATCGAGGGTGGCGACCATGTTGGCGCGCAGCCAGGGCTCCCGGCCGCCGGGTCCGGGCTCGGGGTAGGCGTACGCCGCGGCCAGCTCCCGAAGGCTCCACTCCCGGTCGGTGGCGTCCGGGGCGGGATGCCCGCCCATCGGGCCGGCATCGGCGGTCTCCGCCCCGCCGGGGGGCGTGCCACCGGGCCGGGGCGCTGTCTCGTCGGTCACAGGGAACAGGCGTCGCATGACGTGCAGTGTGGCACGGCCTTTAGCATGGGGAACCGTGTCCTCCTCCTCCGCCGCTTCCGGGATCGACCCGATAGCCGAAGCGGTTCCGCTGTCCCTGAGCGCCCGCGACCCGCACGTCCCCGTCGGCCGGCTCGTCGCCGAGATGGTGCCGCCGCCGCGTTTCGACTCGGTCCGTTTCGCGACGTACGTTCCGGACCCGAACCAGCCCAGCCAGAGCGAGGCCGTGCGCGTCCTGGAGAGCTTCGCCACGAGCATCGGCGGTACCCCGGCCGCGCCCGCCAGGCGCTCGCTCTTCGGCTTCGGGAAGGCGAGAACCCCCAAGACCCCGGCGGGACCCCGCGGCGTCTACCTCGACGGCGGCTACGGCGTCGGCAAGACCCACCTCCTGGCCTCCCTGTGGCACGCCACCCCGGCCGAGCCCGCGCTCAAGGCCTTCGGCACCTTCGTGGAGCTGACCAATCTGGTCGGTGCGCTCGGCTTCCAGCAGACGGTCCGAACGCTCTCCGGGCACCGTCTGCTGTGCATCGACGAGTTCGAACTCGACGACCCCGGCGACACCGTCCTCGTCTCCACCCTGCTCGGCAAGCTCGTCGACGCGGGCGTCGCGCTCGCCGCCACCTCCAACACCCTGCCGGGCAAGCTCGGCGAGGGCCGGTTCGCCGCCGCCGACTTCCTGCGGGAGATCCAGGGTCTGTCCGCGCACTTCCGCCCCCTGCGCATCGACGGCGAGGACTACCGGCACCGCGGCCTGCCCGAGGCCCCGGCGCCGTTCACCGAGGAGCAGGTCGAGAAGGCGGCGTACGCCACCGACGGCGCCTCGCTCGACGCCTTCCCGGATCTCCTGGAGCACCTCGCCCGCGTCCACCCGAGCCGCTACGGCGCGCTGACCGACGGGGTGAAGGCCGTCTGCCTGACCGATGTCCGGCCGGTGCCGGACCAGTCGACGGCGCTGCGGCTGGTCGTGCTCGCGGACCGGCTCTACGACCGGGAGGTGCCGGTGCTCGCCTCCGGCGTGCCGTTCGACCGGCTGTTCAGCGAGGACATGCTGCAAGGGGGCTACCGCAAGAAGTACTTCCGTGCGATCTCCCGCCTCACCGCCCTCGCCCGCGACGCACAGGGTCTCGTGAAGGCGTAACAGTCCCAAACGGTTGTGCGCCACCGGCGCGTTCTAGCCACTCTCACCTCGGTTTTTGGGCTGTCCTTTACCTGAAACGTGAAGTTAACCCTGCAAACGAGCCGGCCAGGTTAACGTGTTGCTCACGTCATCCGTGACGGACGCACGCACGCAGCGGGGAGGGGGCGCATGGTTCGCGGCACGACGGTCCGGTGGGTGCTGACGGCGCTGTCCGCCGTCCTGTCGGCCCTGCTGGCTCTGCACCTCGTCACGCCCACCGCCTCCTCCGCCTCCGCGGACCGGACCCAGGCAACCGCCGCCGGCTTCCCGGAGCCTGTCACGAGCAAGCGCGCGGAGGACACGGACGAGATCGTCCGCTGCGGCGGGACCGGACATCTGGCGGGCCCGACCGGCCCGCTGCGCACCCGCGACCGCCACCGCACGGCCGCGGAACCCGTCTCGGGGGCCCCCACGCCGACGCCGTCGGCGAGCGGCGCCCCGGCCGGCCGGCCCGCCTCACCGCACATATCCAGACCCTCGACCGCTCACACTCCCGCGGCACTCCAGGTGTTCCGCCACTGAGCGGTCCATCCGGTACGGACGGACAGCGACCTCCCCTCACCACGCCACGTTGGCCGAGCGCGTCGACGTGGGGTCCTGTCGCCGTATCCGCATATGCCACGTTCTCGTACACCGACGCGCCGGACCAAGCGCGCCAGGAGGAACTGACAATGCAGCCCCTCATCGATCACGCCCGTGCGCACGGACAGCGCCCCGAGGAGTTCGCCCGGCTGGCCGAGGGCCAGTCCCCGCAGGTCCTGTTCATCACCTGCTCCGACTCCCGGGTCGTGCCCGCCCTGATCACCGGAGCCCGGCCCGGTGAGCTGTTCGAACTGCGCACCGCGGGCAACATCGTGCCCCCGTACGCCTCCGAGCACCCCACCAGCGAGGCGGCCACCATCGAGTACGCCGTGGAGGTGCTCGGCGTCAAGGACGTCGTCGTCTGCGGCCACTCCCACTGCGGTGCCGTCGGCGCGCTGGTGCGCGGCGACGACCTGACCGCCGTCCCGGCCGTGCGCGACTGGCTCGCGCACGCCGCGCCCGAACCCCGGGCGACCGGCGCGGACGACCCGGCGGTCGCGGACGCCGTACGCAACCATGTGCTCGCCCAGTTGCTGCGCCTGCGGTCCTACCCGTGCGTGGAACAGCGCCTCGCGGCGGGCCGACTGCGCCTGCACGGCTGGTACTACGAGGTGCACACCGGAGCCGTGCACGAACACCGCACCGCCACCGACACCTTCGAAGCCCTGTGAGCGGCCCGATGAGCGCATTCCCTTACCTCAGGCGGGACTTCACCGCCTCCCTCGTCGTCTTCCTGGTCGCGCTCCCGCTGTGCGTGGGCGTGGCCGTCGCCTCCGGCGTGCCCGCCGAACTCGGCCTGGTGACCGGCATCGTGGGCGGCCTCGTCACCGGAGTGCTGCCCGGCAGCAGCCTCCAGGTCTCCGGACCCGCGGCCGGACTGACCGTGCTGGTCTTCGAAGCGGTACGGGAGTTCGGGCTGCCGGCGCTGGGCGTGATCGTGCTCGCCACCGGGGTGCTCCAACTCCTCATGGGCGCGCTGAAACTGGGGCGCTGGTTCCGTGCCATCTCGCTGTCCGTCGTGGAGGGCATGCTGGCCGGCATCGGCCTGGTGCTGATCGCCGGACAGCTGTACTCCGTGGTCGGGGCGAAGCCCCCGGCCTCGGGCCTGGGCAAGATGGCCGGACTGCCCTGGGCGCTCGTCGACGCCGCGTCGAGCGCCCGCGCGCTGGCCTCCCTGGCACTCGGCACGGGCACCATCGCCGTCCTCGTGCTGTGGAAGCACCTGCCGCGCGCGGTGCGCACGGTGCCCGGTCCGCTCGCCGCGGTCGGCCTCGCCACCCTCGCCACCGTGGTCCTCGGCCCGCCGGTGGCCACGGTCGAGGTGAAGGGGCTGCTCGACTCGGTCCAGCCGCCCTCCCTGAGCGCCTATGGCCAACTGGCGGACGTGGGCCTGCTCGGCACGATCGTCGCGTTCACGCTGATCGCCTCCGCCGAGTCCCTCTTCAGCGCCGCCGCCGTGGACCGGCTCCACCACGGTCCGCGCACGCAGTACAACAAGGAGTTGATGGCGCAGGGCACCGGCAACACCGTGTGCGGGCTGCTCGGGGCACTGCCGATGACCGCGGTGATCGTGCGCAGCGCGGCCAACGTCCAGGCGGGTGCCCGTACCAAGGCGTCGCGTGTGCTGCACGGTGTGTGGCTGCTGCTGTTCGCGGCGCTGCTGCCGTCCGCGCTGGCGTACATACCGATCCCGGCGCTCGCCGGCGTTCTCGTGTACTCCGGCGCCAAGCTGGTCCCCGTACGGGTGCTGGTGACCCTGTGGCGCGAGCACCGGGGTGAGGCGCTGATCCTGCTGGTCACGGCGGTGTCCATCGTGGCGATCAGTATGTTCGAGGGCGTGCTCATCGGGCTCGCGCTGGCCGTGGTGAAGACGGCGTGGGAGGCCTCGCACATCCGGCTGGAGGTCATCGACAAGGGCGCGGGCCCGGTGCAGGCGTATCTGTCGGGCAATGCGACGTTCCTGCGGCTGCCGAAGATCCTCGACAGCCTGGAGGCGCTGCCGCAGGACCGGCCGGTGGAGCTGGACCTGGCCGGGCTGCACCATCTGGACCACGCCTGCCGTACGGCCCTGGAGAACTGGGCGGAGCGGCACAGCGCGGCCGGGACGGATCCCGTCCGGCTGACCTCCGGCGGCTGACACCCGGGACCGCTCGGCGCCAGACACACGGGAGCCCGCCGGTGCCGCACCGGCGGGCCCTCGCTTCATAGACCCTGGCGGAATTATCGTGGTAGGTGCAGATGCATCCGGATATGCCAGATTGACGGATACACCAGATTGACGGGATATACCGGACCTCTCTGTGAGGAGGTCGTCATGCTCTCGGAGCTGGTGGGTGCGCTGGTCGGACTCGGTGCCGTGGGACTCGTGTACGTGTCCGCGGCGGCCCGGGTGGTCAAACAGTACGAGCGCGGGATCGTGTTCCGCTTCGGACGGCTCCTCGGCACGCCCAGGCCGCCGGGCTTCACCGTGATCGTGCCCTTCGTCGACCGGCTGCAGAAGGTCAACATGCAGATCGTGACGCTGCCGATCCCGGCACAGGAGGGCATCACCCGGGACAATGTGACCGTGCGCGTGGACGCCGTCGTCTACTTCAAGGTGATCGACCCGGCGAACGCGATCATCCGGGTCGAGGACTACCGGTTCGCGGTCTCGCAGATGGCGCAGACCTCGCTGCGCTCGATCATCGGCAAGAGCGATCTGGACGACCTGCTGTCCAACCGGGAGAAGCTCAACCAGGGCCTGGAACTGATGATCGACAGCCCGGCCGTGGGCTGGGGCGTGCAGATCGACCGGGTCGAGATCAAGGACGTGTCGCTGCCGGACACGATGAAGCGGTCGATGGCCCGCCAGGCGGAGGCGGACCGCGAGCGCCGGGCGCGCGTCATCAACGCGGACGCGGAACTCCAGGCGTCGAAGAAGCTGGCGGAGGCCGCCGGGGTGATGTCCGAGCAGCCCGCCGCGCTCCAGCTACGGCTGCTGCAGACCGTGGTGGCGGTCGCGGCGGAGAAGAACTCCACGCTGGTCCTGCCGTTCCCGGTCGAGTTGCTGCGGTTCCTGGAGCGGTCGGCGTACTCCGAGAGCGCGACGGGGCAGAACGGGGCACGGTCAGCGCCGGGCACGTCGGTCCGGCCGGCCGTCGAGGCTCCGGAGCGGTCGGCCGAGGGCGCGCCGACGGGTGAGGCGGCACCACAGCCTCCGGAGGAGGCCGCCGCGCCCGCGCACGGGCTCGCCCAGGTACCCATCGGCGAAGGCGCCGCGACTCCTTCGGGCGAGGCCCCTCCGGAGCTGTGGGCGGAGCCCCCGGCCGAGGAGGAGCCGCCGGCACCTGCCCCCGCCTCGGTCACCCACGACGAGTGACCCACCGCCTCGGCCGGCTCCGCTCCCGAGGGGCCGGCCGGCGGGGCGGCTGCGGCGGCCGGGCGGATGACTTCGCGGTCGCCCCGGCCCGGCGCACCGACGCCGGGGCCGTATCCACCCGACCGGCCGGGCAGCGGCCCGGCCGGCACGGCCTCGCGCCCCGGCGGACGCCGGTGGGCGTCGGCCGCCTCCGCTTACGCTGGGGGCATGAGCGACTACTGCGATACCCGGGCGGCAGAGGCGGTGGCCCCGGTACCCGCGGCGGGCGGCCCGCCGTTCGCCGAGTGCGTGCTGTGCCGGGAGCCGACCGAGTACCCGGAGTCCTTCAAGGGGATCACGCTCTGCCCGGTCTGCACGTGGCAGGAGGCACAGCGCACGGCCTGCTCCGGATGACGTCCCGGCCGCCTCCTCCCCCACGACGGCTCACCCGATGACCCGATCTTCCGCCTGGCACACTTGGCGTCGTGAGCAGTGACCAGACCCCCGCAGCGTCGGCGGACTCCCCGAACGACGGCCAGGACAGCGACAGCCCCTTCCACGCCGAGCGCACCGCACGCGACGAGGCACCGCAGTTCGTCATGCCGATGGTGGTGCGCATCGAGCGGGCCGCTCCCCCGGCGCGAACGGACGCGCTGGAGACCGCGGCGCGCGCCGTGCTCGTGCTTCTCAGCGACGAGCGCTCGCTCGGCGAGGGCGAATGGGCCCAGGCGATGCGGGACTGGCAGGACGCGCGCATCCGCAAGGTGGTGCGCCGGGCGCGCGGCGCGGAGTGGCGCCGGGCCGAGGCACTGCCCGGCATCACGGTCACGGGCAAGTCCGCCGAGATCCGGGTCTTCCCCCCGGTGCCGCTGGACGGCTGGCCCAAGGACCTGGCCCGGCTCCAGGTCTCGGGCACGGACCTCGACGACCCGGAGCCGCCGGTCGAGCCGGACCCGTCGACGCCGGTGCTGTGGCTGAACCCGGACCTGGAGATGACCGCGGGCAAGGCGATGGCCCAGGCCGGTCACGGCGCACAGCTCGCCTGGTGGGCCCTGCCGGACGACGAGCGCGCCGCCTGGCGCGATGCCGGCTTCACGCTCCAGGTCCGCACGGCGCCCCCGTCCCGCTGGCCCGAACTGACCGCGTCCGGCCTGCCGTTGGTACGCGACGCCGGCTTCACGGAGATCGCCCCCGGAAGCTGCACCGTGGTGGCGGACCACCCGGCCCTGCGCCGGGGCTGACGGCCCGCGGCGCGCGCCGTCCCGCACAAGAGTCCGATGCGGCGCGGGGGACTCCTTGGTGACAGGATCGGCGTTATGGGCACCGAGACGGACTGGGTGTACCAGGTGTTCGAGCCGCATGGCTCGGAGGGATGGCGCCCCTACGGCAGCGACCCCGAACGGTGGCGGGGCGCGATCACCGCCGCCGATTCGAGCGAGGGCGCCCAGTACGCCGTCGCCCTCGTCGTCGCCGACCTGATGACCGAGTGGAAGGCGCGCGGCCTTCCCCGGGCGAAGCACGTGCGCGTCTTCCTCTGGCGCGAGGAGGAGGGCGACGCGGCGGACGCGGACATCATCGTGGAGGTCCGGCCGAACATCCACGCGGTGTGACGCAGGGGTGTCCGGGGCCCGGCGCGCTCCCGGGCCGGGCGCGCGGCCGACGGTGGCCGGCGGGGCCGCAGGCCTGAGCCGAGGTCGACGGTCCGCGGTCTGCGGCTCGTCAGGGGTTCATCGGCGCGCCGCCTCGTATCTGTAGCAGGTCAGCCAGGTCGTGTCGATCTGGACGGAGGAGCCCTTCGCGGCGTAGTGGCCGCCGAGGCTCGACTCGTTCTGGAGCACCCAGGGCGTGGTGTCGGGGTTGTTGCCCGTCACATGGCCGATCTTCTTGCCGTCCAGGTAGAAGGTGACGCCGGAGGGAGTGATCTCGTAGGTGCTGGTGTGCCAGTCGGTCCAGCGGCCGGGGGCGTCGGCGTTGTACTCGCGGAAGCCGTGCACGAAGGCGCTGATCGGGTCGTGGACGAAGTTCTCGCCCGCCTCCGGGAAGTCGATCTCGCTTCCGGCGTAGCGCAGATGGGCCATCTTGTAGCCGTCTAGCGCGCCGTGGACGCGCCAGCGCTCGC
Source organism: Streptomyces sp. NPDC002513 (assembly GCF_053595355.1). Classification (NCBI taxonomy): domain Bacteria; kingdom Bacillati; phylum Actinomycetota; class Actinomycetes; order Kitasatosporales; family Streptomycetaceae; genus Streptomyces; species Streptomyces sp. NPDC002513. Next base: position 54,726 of record NZ_JBSFXK010000018.1, read on the forward strand.
TGAACTTGCCGTAGCGGATGTTCATGCAGCCCAGCGGCACCAGTGCGGCCACATGGTTGTCGCCCGTCGCCGGCCGGTACATGCGCACGTGCAGTTGGCCGTCGCCGGTGGCGGACGGGCCGATCCAGGTGGTGTCGTCGGCGCGGTACTCGCCGCCGAAGGTCCGGGTGTTGCCGTTGGAGTGATTCTTGGGGTTGGCCGTGTCGTACCAGCCGCGGGGGTAGGCGCCGATCTGGTGGTAGACGCCGCCGGACGTCCTGAGCCCGGCGCAGTGGAAGTCACCGTCGCCGGCACAGCCGGTGAAGGCCCCGAGCGGCACGTACTGGCCGTTGAAGTTGTCGGCGAAGACCTGGTGGAAGGGCCCGCAGTCGCCGTAGGGCATCGCGTCGCCGACGGTGTGGCAGGCGTCCTGCGACGGCGTGGCCGCGTGCGCCGGGACCCCGCTGCGGGTCACGACGGGAGACGCCACGAGGGCGGCCAGGGCGAGGGCGACCGCACCGCGCCGGCGGTGCCTGTGGAGACGGGTGATCACGGGTTCCTCCGGGTGGGCCGTGGCCGCGAGCCGCGGGCGGCAGGCGTACGCCGTGGGCCGCCGCGCGGTGCCGCATGGTCACCAGCAGCTCTTCCTGGAGGTCGCGTGCCGTAGTGCCCGCCGTTGGAGTGGAACCCTCAAATGTTCCTCTGAAGGTCCCCGGGGAGGGTTCGGCCCCGGGGACCGGGGCCATCACTCCGTCACACCGGCGGCGGCGGTCGTCGACGGGGGGGCGGACGGGGTCGGCCGGGCGACGGGCGGGGTCGGCCGGGCGAGGACGCGGAGGCGGCCGGGTCGCCCGGTGCGGCGGCCGTGGTCCGCCCGAGGACGCGGCGGAGGACCCGTGGCGGAGGAGGTAACGATGGAACGACTGGGTACGGGCATCGGGTGGCGGCCGGAGATCGCCGGAGCCGTGGAGCGGATGCCGGGCATCGACTGGGTCGAGGCCGTCGCCGAGAACGTGTGCCCCGGTCATCTTCCCGAGTCGCTGGTGCGGCTGCGCGAGCGCGGTGTCACGGTCGTCCCGCACGGCGTCTCCCTCGGCCTCGGCGGCGCGGACCGTCCCGACGAGGCACGGCTGGCCGCGCTCGCCGAGTGCGCACGGGTCCTGGGCTCGCCGCTGGTCACCGAGCACATCGCGTTCGTACGGGCGGGCGGGCCGCTGACCGCCTCGCCGGCGCTGGAGGCGGGCCATCTGCTCCCGGTCCCCCGCACCCGCGACGCACTGGACGTCCTGTGCGCGAACATCCGCATCGCCCAGGACGCGCTTCCCGTGCCGCTCGCCGTGGAGAACATCGCGGCGCTCATCTCCTGGCCGGGCGAGGAGATGACCGAGGGACAGTTCCTGTACGACCTCGCCGACCGCACCGGCGTACGGCTGCTGATCGACGTCGCCAACCTGCACACGAACCACGTCAACCGCGGCGAGGACCCGGCCGGGGCGCTGGACGAGCTGCCCGTCGAGGCCATCGCGTACGTCCATGTCGCGGGCGGCTTCGAACGCGACGGCGTCTGGCACGACAGCCACGCCCACCCGGTGACGCGGCCGGTCCTCGACATCCTGGCCGGCCTCGCGTCGCGCGTCACCCCGCCCGGGGTCCTGCTGGAGCGCGACGAGAACTTCCCCGAACCGGACGAACTGGAGCGGGAGTTGTCCGCGATTCGGCAGACGGTCGAGAAGGCGGCGACCGGGGCGGACACCGGTGTCGCCGCCATGACCGCGACACGGGCGGCGGCCGGGGCGAGCCGAGCCGCCGCGGCTCCGGGGCCGACGGACGAGACGGGGCCGGACACCTCGACGCGCGCAGTGGGGCCGGACGCCTCGGCAGGCGCAGTCACTCCGGACAACCCGACAGACGGAAGGGGGCCGGAATCCGGTCGTGGTCGCGCCGGTGACGCGACCGCGCGGGAGCGGCTCGCGCTCGCGCAGGCCGCACTGCTGTCGTCCCTCGTCGCCGGCACTCCCGTGCCCGAGGGATTCGACCGGGTGCGGCTCGGGGTGCAGGCGCGCGCCCTCGCCGCCAAGCGGTCCGGTGTCGTCGCGAAGGTCGCTCCCGAGCTGCCCGTGATCCTCGGGGAGGCGTACCGGCCGGCCTTCCTCGACTATGCCCAGAGCCGTCCGACGACCGGCGGTTACCGGCGCGACGCCCTCGACTTCGCCGAGCACCTGCTGCGCGCCGGGCTCCCCGAGGACGCCGGGGCGCGGCGACGGCTGCGTGCCTGGTGGCTGGAGCGCTCGGGCCCCACCCCGCCGTCCCGGCACCCCGCGGCCCGACTGGCCCGAGCAACGCGCCGGGCACTGCTGCGGCACTGAGCCCTGGTGTCAGGCCCGGCCCCAACCCTCGTATCATTCGCGGCCCCGCCCCAAAGCGGCGAACGGCACATCGGGCCGCAGCCCGACCCCGCTTCCCCGGGACCAGCGAAAGTCGAATGAGGACTACTTGCCGGTTCCACCGAGGTGAGCCGCCCATGGGTAGTAGACGTAGTCGAATGCTGCCGGCGCCCCGGTGATCTTGCTTCCGAGCCACACGTCGTTCGTCAGCTCGATGCCGGAGAACATCGGATTCATCTCGTCGTGCAGCTTCTGCTCCATGCGTACGACCAGCTTGGAGCGGGCGCTGTCGTCCTTCGTGCTGATCGCCTCGGCGTAGAGCCCGTCGATGCCGCTGTAGCCGGACTGGTTGAAGGTGCCGCCGGTCACCGCGGTGAGGCCCAGCCAGTCGAGCGGGTTCGGGATGTTCGGCCAGAACTGCGTGTACAGCAGGTCGGTGTCGCCACGCGTCGCCGGGTCGTACAGGTAGTTCGAGTAGCCGGTTGCGGGTACGACGTTGAGCTTGAAGTTCAAGCCGATCTTGTCGGCCGCGTCCTTGATCCCCACGCCCAACTGCTGCGTCTCCGCCTGCTGCGGAACCACGAGGCTGATCTGCTTCGATCTCACGTCAGCCGGAACGCCGGCGAGCAGCTTCTTCGCCTCGTCGATCTTCGCGGAGCCATCGGTCTTGACCGAGTCGGCGTACGCGGTCAGGTCGTCCTTCGCGAAGCCGTACACGGCCGGCACGGTCTGCAGCGAAGCAGGGGTGCCCTCACCGCCGTACACATGGCCGCCGATGCCCTTCCAGTCGATGGCCATCTGGAGTGCCTTGCGCACCTCGGCGTTGCCCATCGCGCCCTTCTGGTTCGCGACCACGAGCGTGACGGCCAGGGGCGCGGGACCCGAGTAGAGCTTGCCCGCCGACGATGCCTTCAGCTGTGTCAGCCCGGCCATCGGCGGACCGTAAGTTCCGTCGATCTGGCCCGAGAGCAGACCGGAGGTGATCGCGGAGTCATCGGTCAGGAAAGTGAAGTCGATGTTCTTCACCTTCAGAGGCAGCGACTTGTTCCAGTAGCCGTCGTAGCGGCTCACGTCGATCGACTGGCCCTGCGTCCACTTGCCGAACTTGTACGGGCCCGTGCACATGACACCGACGTCCGGCGTACCGACCTTCTTGCCGTGTTGCTCGTAGAACTTCCTCTCGACGACGACACCGGCGAAGCTCGCCAATTCATCGTTGAAGAGGTAGTCGGGCTTCTTGAGCCTGACCGTCACTTCGCCGGCGCCCGTCTTCGCGATCGAGGCGACGTTCGAGTACAGGTAGCCGTAGAAGCTCGACTTGTCCGTCAAGTTGTGCCGCATGCTCCACACGACGTCGTCGGCGGTCATCGGCGAGCCGTCCCAGAAGGTGACGTCGCCGCGCAGCTTGTAGACCCAGGTCGTCGCGTCGGGATTCGAGTACGACTTCGCCAGATTGGGCTTGATCCGGAAGTCGGGTGTCTGGGCGAGCAGGGTCTCGCACATGTTCGAGTTGATCATGTTCGGCGTGTAGTCGGCCGACTGGAAGGGGTCGATGGTCTGAGGCTCGCCCTGGAAGACGTTCCAGGTGATCGAGTCGACCGAGCCCGAGCCCGTGGGCGTGAAGGTCGTCAGCGCGTCGGAGGACCCGGTCGCCGCTTCGGTGCCTGATGTGCCTCCGGAGCAACCGGCCAACGCGAGGGTGGTGGTGGCGGCGACGGCGAGTGCCGTGGCCCGTCTGCGCGGGCGGGGTGAGTACATGGCGCAACTCCTGGTCAGTGTCGGGCTGTGATGGCTTCGGGGTCCCACCCGTTGTGAGGGACGCTGTCGCGCAACAAGCGGGTGTAGGGGTCTTGAGGGTTGTCGAGCACGGCGGCGGTGGGCCCTTGCTCGACGACGGCGCCGTGGCGCATGACGATCGTGTCGTCGGTCACCTGGCGGATGACGGCGAGATCGTGGCTGATGAACAGGTAGCTCACACCGCGTTTCTGCCGGATGTCCGAGAGCAGATTGAGGATCTGCGCCTGGATCGAGACGTCCAGGGCCGACACGGCCTCGTCGAGGATGAGGATGTCCGGATCGGTGGCGAGCGCACGAGCGATGGCGACGCGTTGACGCTGCCCTCCGGAGAGTGACCTCGGCAGTGCCGCGAGCTGCCGGTCGTCGAGTCCGACGAGCTCGGCGAGTTCGCTCACGCGCTTCCTGGTCTCGTCGCGGCCGAGCCGGAAATGAACGCCGACGACTTCCGCGAGGCAGTCGCCGATGCGCTGACGGCGGTCGAGCGAGGTGTACGGATCCTGGAAGACGATCTGGATGTCCCGGCCCCGCTGACGGCGACTGCGTGCGGAACGCGCCGGGTGTGTGCGGTCCTCGCCCCGGAACACGATGCGACCACCGGAGGGACGCTCCAGGCCGATGATCATCCGCGCTGTGGTCGTCTTGCCGGAGCCGGATTCGCCGACGATACCGAGGGCTCCGCCCGGGGTCAGGGCGAAGCTCACGTCGGCGACCGCGGTCGACTCGGCACGCCCACGGCCGAACGTCTTGGTCAGGTGCTCGACCACGAGCAGCGGTTCAGTCATCGCTGGACCTCCTCGTTCGAAGGGGAGCCGAGATGCTGCTGCCGCACCATCTGGCCGTGCAGGCCCGGCATCTGGACGCACCGGGTCTGTGACGGACCGATCTGCAGCAGGGTCGGCACTCCTGCCCGGCACCTCTCTTGCGCGAAGCGACAGCGCGGCGCGAACGCACAGCCGTCCGGCGCCTCGTAAGCGGTGGTCGGATGACCGGTGATCGCGGGCAGTCGATCGACGCGTCGGTCGATCTCGGGTCGTGCCTGCACCAGTGCGGCGGTGTAGGGGTGGAGCGGGTTCTGGTGCAGTTGCACCGACGCCTGGCGCTCCATGACCTGGCCGGCGTACAGCACGATCGTCTCGTCGCACACGGCACCGGCGAGCTCCAGGTCGTGAGTGATGAAGAGCATCGCCATGCCGTACTCGCGCTGCATGCGCCGGAGAATCGCCATCACCTCCGCCTGGGTGGTGACATCGAGCGCGGTCGTCGGCTCGTCGGCGAGGATGAGCCGAGGTCGCGCGGCAACCGCGGCAGCGATCATCACCCGTTGCAGCAGGCCGCCGGAGAGCTCGTGGGGGAACTGCCGCAGCCGGCGCTCCGGGTCCCCGATCCCGACCTCGGCGAGCAGTTCCTGCGCGCGCTTGCGAGCAGCGGGCTTCGGCATCCGGTCGTTGGTGCGCATCGCCTCGGTGAGGAAGTCGCCGATCGTGCGTACGGGGTTCGTGTAGGCCCGTGCGTCCTGGAAGATCATCGCGACGTCCTTCGCCCGATAGGACCGCAGGGCGTCGGTGCGAAGGTCGAACACCTCGGCGCCGTCGAAGCGGATACCGCCGCGGACCTCGGCGCCGTCGGGGAGCAGGCGTGCGATGGTGCGAACCGTCATCGACTTGCCCGAACCGGACTCTCCGACCAGACCGAGAGTGCTGCCACGGTCGAGTGAGAACGAGACGTCGCGCAGCACGGTGCGCGATTCGCCCGCGACCGGCAACTGAACGGTCAGACCGTCGACTTCGAGAAGTGCGTTCACGAGCGTGCCTCCCAGCGCTCCGTGAGTCGGTCGCCGAGCATGTTCACGGCGCCGACGGTGGTGACGATGAGTGCGCTGGCGAGCAGCGCCTCCTGCGGGTGCTGCTGCAGCACACCGGCCATACCGGTGCCGCCCATCGCGCCCCAGTCCGATGTCGGTGGCTGCACCCCGAGGCCGATGAACGAGAGGCCGGCGAGGTCCATCAGGGCGAACCCGAAGGCGAGTGTGGCGTTGGCGACGATCAGCCCACCCACGTTGGGCAGGATGTGCCGCACTGCGATCCGCACCCCGTGCACGCCCTGAACCTGCAGTGCCGCGATGTAGGGCAGCGAGCGTTCGCGCAGCGCCGCGCTCCGCACGATGCGCGCGATGTAAGGGACGTAGGCGATGGACAGCGCCACAACGGCGGCGTTCAGGCCGGACCCGAACAGGGCGGTCGCCAGGATCGCCAGCAGCAGACCGGGGAAGGCGAACACGGCGTCGACGACGCGCACCACCATCTGGTCGAACCAGCCGCCGAACCACACGGCCGCGAGCGCGAGGATCGTCCCGAGGAACGTCGAGATCACCACGACGAGGAACGGTCCGATCAGCGCGGTGCGGGAGCCGTGGACAAGGCGCGAGAGAAGGTCTCGCCCGCTTGCGTCGGTTCCCAGCAGGTGCGCGCCGCTCGAGCCCTGGTACGCACCGGAGAGGTCGACGGCGTTCGGATCCTGCGGTGAAAGGAGTGGTGCGAGGACGGCGAAGCAGACGACGAGTCCGAGGAGGGCGATCGCCACCCAACCGGACAGGCCGATGGCTCTCGCACGCCGCGTCGTCCGCCGGCCGGCCTTTCGGGCCCCGATACGTCGCACCGCTGCTGTCGTGCTCATGAGTCCTTCTTCCCGATCGACACGCGCGGGTCGAGCAGTGTGTAGGCGATGTCGATGAGGGTGTTCAGCACGATGAAGGCGGCGACGTACACCAGGCAGATCGCCTGTACGACGGGGAAGTCCTTCTGCTGCACCGAACTCACGAGGAACTGACCGAGCCCGCCGAGCTGGAAGACCTGTTCCACGACGACACTTCCCGCGATCAGACCGGCGATCGTGAGACCCGCGACGGTGAGCACCGGCATCGCGGCGTTGCGCATCACATGTCTGCGTACGACGACCCCGTGGGACAGTCCGCGGCTGATCGCCGTCTGCACGTGATCGGCCGACAGTTCCTGCCGGATCGCGGTCTGGGCGAGTCGCGCGACGAACGCGACGGACGCGAGCGCGAGCGCGATCGACGGAAGAACCATGTGGTAGACTTCGTCGAGGCCCGCACGGCCGGCGCCGAACACCGGGAACCACTCCAGGTTGACGGCGAACACGAGGATCAGCACGACCGCTCCGACGAAGGTCGGCACCGCCATGACGGCCGTCGCGCCGGCCATGGCGGACCGTGACAACCAGCCGGGCTTGAGACCGGCGAGAGTGCCGATGGCCAACCCGAGCACCAGGACGACCGCTGCGGCCATGAGGACGAGAAGCGTGGTCGCGGAGGCGCGACTTCCGACCAGCGAAGCCACCGGTTGGTTGTAGATGATCGATGTTCCGAGGTCGCCGTGCGCCACGCCACCGAGCCACCGCAGGTATTGCTGCCAGATGGGGTCATCGAGGTGGTACTCGGCCTTGATCGAGGCGATTGCTTCGGGGCTCACGGTGCGACCGTGCGTGAGGTAGGTGAGCGGGCTTCCCGGTGCGGCGTAGAGCGCTCCGAAGACGACCAGGCTCGCGATGAACAAGGTCACCACCAGCCCCACGATGCGAGTGGCGATGAACCGCAGCATCACCCCGGTGGGCCGCTGCTTCGCCTTCGCCTGCCTTGGTCGCACTGGTGCCGTCATGGTGTGGCTCATCGGTGCACCCCTGGCTGCGCGCGATGGACCACGCGGCCACCCACGACTGTCCGCAGTACTCGCGTGTCGAGCAGTTCCTCGAGTGGTCGGGTGAAGATGTCCCGGTCGAGAACGATGAAGTCGGCGTACAGCCCCTCGACGAGACGGCCGTGAAGGTGCTCGGAGCGGCTCGCCCAGGCGGCGTCACGGGTGGCGTGCACGATCGCGTCCGCCAGGGGCAAGGCGTAGTGCGCGATGTTGGCAGGCAACGACGGATCGAGTGCCGAACGCCGTGTCGCCGCGATGAACATGTTGGGCAGCGGCGCATGCGGCGACGTGGGCGAGTCGGTGCCGAGCACGAGTGTGGCTCCGGCCTCGGTCATCTCGGGCCACGGGAAGCCGCGGTCGACCCGCTCGTCGCCGAGCATGCGCCGCCAGTTCTCCTGGATGGCGGGATCGGCGTGCACAGGCTGCATGCTCGCCGTGATGCCGAGTGCTGCCAGTCGGTCGATGTCCTCGGGGTCGACGACTTCGAGATGTTCGATGCGGTGGCGGCGCTCCTTGGGGCCGTTGAGAGCGACGGCTTGCTCGACGGCGCCGATCGCGACCCGGATCGCCTCGTCACCGATGGCGTGCAGGGCGACCTGCAGGCCGGCCGCGTCCGCGGCGGTCACCACCGGCGCGAGTTCGGCAAGACTCCAGATCGGGTCGGCGTTCGTGCCGTTCACGTAGGGCTTTCCGAGCGATGCGGTGCACCCGTCGACGGTTCCGTCGACCATGACCTTGATGCCGGTCACGCGCAGGAACGGGGTCGACCAGTGGGAGGCGAGTTCGACAGCGCGCTCGACCTGGGCCAGGTTCCTCCCCTCGTCGCCGGTGGGCTGGACGCGCCAGAACGCGGCGACGCGAGTGGTCAGGGCGCTCGCCGCATCGGCACGGCGCATCGCCTCGTAGTCGCCTTCGACCAGTGCCATCTCGGTCGAACCGACGACCCCGGACTCGGCGTACGCCGCAAGGACAACCGCCAGGGCCTCGTCACGGTCGGAGTCACTGGCGAAGCGGTCGAGTACCGGCCACACGAGGTGGTGCATCGCCGTCTCGTCGACCAGGCCGGTGGCCGCGCCCCGCTCGTCCCGGTGGACCGTTCCTCCGGGTGGTGATGCCGTGGTGTCGTCGATGCCGACTTCGGCGAGGGCGGCCGAGTTCAGCCAGATCGAGTGGAAGTCGTAGGCCTGCGCGTAGACAGGCCGGTCGGCGACGACGGCGTCGAGCATGCCCCGATCAGGTGCGCCGCCCGGGATGTCACCGTGTTTCCACCCGGTGGCGAGGACGCGAGGTGCGTCGGGGTGCTCCTGCGCCCACGTTCGAATGCGCCGCTGGATCTCTTCCACCGTGTTGGCGCCCCAGAGATCGACCTGGACCGCCGCCTCGCCGGTGCCGACCACGTGCGCATGGCCGTCGACGAATCCGGGGAGGACGGTCGCGCCGTCGAGGTCGTGGATCAGGGCATCCGGTCCGGCCACACGAGCTGCGGTGGCACCGTCGCCGACGTAGGCGAGCCGGTCCCCGACCACCACGAGCGACTCGGCCCAGGGGCGTTGGTCGGAGGTGAAGATTCGGGCGTTGCGGTAGAGATGAGCGGGCATGGTCGTGTCCTTGTCCATCGGGTTGCTCAGAACCGGTCGAGGCCCTCGTGGGCCGCAGCGTCGGGGTTGCCTGCCCGGTACTCGAGGGCAAAGCCGGGAAGGTCGAGAGATGCCGTGAGCAACGTGCTCCACCGCTCGTGGCCCGGCTGGGAATCGTCGGCGTGGACGCACACCACTGCGGCGGCCCCGTCGCCGCCGCAGAAGGCGGCCGCGCGCTCCGGCGCGGAGCAGCCGGTCATGCTGCCGCGCACGGCCTGCGCATGGTGGTACCGCTCGACCGACACCGATTCCGGAGCGCTGGTGTCACCGTCGGCGAGGCCGGAATCGAGAAAGTGGTTCGTGTGGATGACCCAGCCGTCGGTATCGGGTGGCACCACGGCGCATCCGGAGGGCGACATCTCGATGGACGCTGCTGCGGCGTGGCCGTCCCGGTAGGTTGCGACGGTCAGCACGGTGGACGCGCTCACGGTCGCGGAGGCGACGATGTCGCGGGCCTCCGCCACCGTTGTCGCCTCCTCGAGGACACGACGCGCGACAGCGTGGACGGGCACGCCGCCGGTGGTGTTGTCGGAGCGATGGTGCAGGATGTTGAAATGCAGGCCGAGACCGGCGTCGTTCACCCCGATCTTCGCGGCGGTGCCGAACTCGGTGAAGAGCTTCACCCGGCGTTGCGTTCCCGTCACGAGCGACAGCAGGAGACCGTCCGGAGTGAGCGAGTCGTGCCAGTCCCACGTCTGGATCGTCTCGGGTGGGCCGCCGGCGGGCGGCGCTTGCACGGCGGTTGTGCACTCGCCCTTCCCGGGCGCGGCGGCGAGTACTTCGGTCCGTGCGCCGACCGCTGCCACCTGCCATGGCTCGATTCCTGATGCCTCGGCGATTCCGTCGGACTCCTCGACCAGACCCGGACACCAGTCGCGCAAGGCGTCGTAGCTGTGGGCGACGATGTCGCGGACGGTCGTTTCCGAGATGCCCAGAACCTTGAAATGCGCCAGGTAGCGGGCGCTGACGTCACGCACCTGGTCCGCGTATCGCGTGCCGATCTCGCGTCCACGGGCACGGGAGTCGGTGGTGGTCGTGCGCAGTGTGTGCAGCTTCATGGTGTTGCTGTGCGACCTTTGCTTGTGAGGCCCGTCACGGTGAGGGGTGGGCGACACGCTAAGTAGGTAAAACGTTTAATACAATGGCGTTTCTCAGGTCACTTTCTGCTCTTTCTGTCGTTCTGGCGTGCGTCGGCGACCGCGGTCCGGCGGCGCGAGGCGGCGGCGGAAGGTACGAACCAAGGAGGTCGCCGTGGCTCGATCGAAGGGCGCCACCATTCGCGATGTCGCCCAGCGCGCCGGTGTCTCCGTCGCGGCGGTCTCGATGGCGCTCAATGGCACCGGGACGCTGAGCACGGCCACGCGACTGCGCGTCCGGGCCATCGCCGAGGAGATGGAATACGAAGCTGACGCCCTCGCGCGCGGTCTGCGACGTTCGTCGGTCGGGGCGATCGGACTCGTCATGCGATCGCTGGACGCCCTGGGAGAGTACGCGCCGCGGGGCGTCGATGTGTTCACCCGCTACATCGGCGCCGCCTCGGCTCAGGCGATGGACCGCGGACTCAGTGTGATGCTCGTGCCTGACCCGACCAAGCGGCCGACACCACCACTGGCACTGTCGCTCGATGGCTACATCGTGACGATGCCGCACGTGGATGATCCGGTGATCGGTCTCCTCGAACGGCGTGGGATCCCGTACGTGACGCTGGGACGCGATCCCAGCCGCCCGGATTTCACCGACTGGGCCACCGAGGACGACGGCTCCAGCTTCCGGCGCATCTACGAGCACTTCGCCGCATCCGGCGCCCGATCGATCGTGCTGTTGCGCGGAACCGACCCCAACGCGTGGAACATCGACAGTGAGGCGACGTACCGCGCATGGTGTGAGAGCGCCGGGATCACGCCGCGCGTCTACAGGTCGGCCGAGCGCGCAGGCGAGCACGGCGGCGAGAGCATCGCGCACGCGATCGTGGACGACGGGATCCCCGATGCGATCCTGTGCCACACCGGTCGTCAGGCGGCCGGAGTGCTCGCGGGCCTCACGGCTCGTGGCGTCGCCGTGCCCGATCAGACGATGCTTGCCGCGGCTTCCGACTCCGAGCACACCCGGCACAGCCGACCCGCCATCTCGGCAGTCGAACTCCACGCCGCGGAAACGACGTTGGCGCTGCTCGACCTTCTCCAAGCGCGCATCGCGGGCGAGCCGAGCGCGGGACCGGTCCTGACAACCGCCCGGTTCCGGGTCCGCGCATCCTCGCGGCGCACCGGCACGAAGGCCTGACCTCGTGCGGTCGGCTCAAGGAAACGGAACGAGGGCAACGTCGTCGACGCGCCCCGAGCCGACCGCACCAGGTCAGCGGTCGAACGGGTGGGGTGTGCCGGAGGACCGGCTGTCTCCGGTCGGCCCGAAGGGGTGGGGTACGGCGGTGGCCTCGCGGTCGGCAGTCGGCTCCCCGCCGGTCAGGTGACGCCGTCGGCGACGTATCCGCTGCCGCCCACCGCGTCCAGCCCGCCCCCGTGACAGGCCGATGCGCCGGGCACCGCGGGGTGCCCGGCGCATCCGTCGCGGTCAGGCGAGGCCGGCGACCAGCTCGGCCACCGACCGGCGGCGGCCGGTGAAGAAGGGGACCTCCTCGCGGACGTGCCTGCGGGCCTCGGAGCCGCGCAGATGGCGCATGAGGTCGACGATGCGGTGCAGTTCGTCGGCCTCGAAGGCGAGGACCCACTCGTAGTCGCCCAGGGAGAACGAGGCGACCGTGTTGGCGCGCACGTCCGGGTAGCCGCGGGCCATCTTGCCGTGGTCCGCGAGCATCCGGCGGCGGTCCTCGTCCGGCAGCAGGTACCAGTCGTACGAGCGCACGAACGGGTAGACGCTCACATAGTCGCGCGGCGTCTCGTCGGCGAGGAACGCCGGGATGTGCGAGCGGTTGAACTCGGCGGGGCGGTGCAGCGCCATGTTCGACCAGACCGGAGTGAGGGCCCGGCCCAGCCGCGTGCGACGGAAGAGGTTGTACGCCTCCTGCAACTGGTCGCTGGTCTCCGCGTGCCACCAGATCATGAGGTCGGCATCGGCGCGCAGGCCCGACAGGTCGTACGTACCGCGGATGGTCACGTCCTTGGCGGCGAGCTGGTCGAACAGCTCCTGGACCTCGTCGGCGTAACCGGCGCGGTCCTCGGGCAGCACGTCCTTCAGCTTGAAGACGGACCACAGCGTGTAGCGGATGACCTCGTTGAGGTCCTTGGCCAGCTTGCCCTTGTTCGGGATCCTGCCGGCCTCGGTGGTAGGGGCGTCGTCGCTCATGTGTCTATTCTCCCGCTCCGCCATGGAGGCTCTGCACCGGGTTGGCGATGAGCCGCTGCACACCCCGCGGATCGCCGCCGAGCTGGTCCACGGCCGCGTACGCGCTCGCGGTGCAGGCCGGGATGCCGACGCCGTCGTAGGCCGCACCGCACACGGCCAGTCCCGGGAGCTTCGCGACGTACTCACGGACGCGGGCCACGCGCGCGTAGTGCCCGACGGGGTACTGGGGCAGGCCGTCGGTCCAGCGGGTGACGCGGGTCTCCACCGGGGTGGCGTCCAGTCCGGTCGCCTCCCACAGGTCGCCGCGCGAGACGGCCACGAGGTCGGCGTCCTCGTGCTCGAGGATCCCGGTCTCCCCGTACCGCCCCACGGACGTCCGCAGGACGAGCAGGTCGGGGTTCTCGTCGGCGATCCAGCCCCACTTGCGGGAGGCGAAGGTCGACGCCTTGATCGTGCGCCCGTCGACCGGCGGCACCAGGAAGCCGCTGCCCTCGGGGAGGTCGGCGTCGGCGCGGCGGTAGGCGAGGGTGATCAGGGCCATGGAGGCGTACTCGACGGTGCGCAGTTCGGCGGCGGCCTCCGGGCACGCGGTGCGCAGCAGGCGGGCGGCCTGCGGGGCGGGCGTGGCGACGACCACCGCGTCCGCCTCGAACACGTGGTCGTCGACCAGGACCTCCCAGCCCTCGTCGGTGCGGTGCAGCCGGTCCGCGACGGACCTCAGGAGGATGTCGCCGCCCCGGGCCCGGACCGACTCCGCGACCGCGAGCGGGAGCCGGCCGACGCCGCCCTCGATGCCCATGAACACCGGGCCCGGCTGCGCGGCCGCGGCCCCCTGCGCCTGGACCTCGCGGACCGCCTCCGTCAGCGAGTCATGGGCCTGCGCGGCCTGGAAGAGCTGCGGCACCGCCGAGCGCATCGAGATGCGGTACGCGTCGCCCGCGTACACCCCGCCGAGCAGGGGCTCGACCAGGCGGTCGACGACCTCGCGGCCGAGGCGCTCCGCCACGTACTCCCCGACCGCGACATCGTCGCCGATCTCCGTACGCGGCAGCCGTGCGTCCTGCTCGATGCGGCGCAGGCCGTCGTCGGAGAGGAGGCCGAGGAGCGCGGACGCGGTGCCGGGAACGCCCATGACATGACCCTTGGGCATCGGCCGCAGGGCGCCGCGGGTCCAGATCGAGGCGGTCGCCGTGGCCGGTGGCTGGAGGTGGTCCCCGAGGCCCGCCGCGCGGGCCAGCGCCACCGCCTCGGGCCGCCGCGCCAGCATCGACTCGGCCCCGAGGTCGACCCGCACACCCGCGATCTCACCGGGGAGCAGCTTGCCGCCGACCCGGTCCGACGCCTCCAGGACCGTCACGCGCGCGCCCCGGTCCAGCAGCCGGTGGGCGGCGGCCAGTCCCGCGACCCCTCCTCCGATGACGACGACGTGCCCCGCGTCCGCGCGGGCGTGCAGTGCGCTCATGTCTCCCACCCTCTCAGACGCCGCCGGCGGTCCGCAGGGGCCGGTGGTCCTCACCGAGTCCCAGCCGTGACCGCACCGGGACCGGGTCCGCTTCCGGCGGCCGGTACGACGGGCGGGCGCGACGGGCGGGCGCGACGGGGCCGGGGCGGGCAGGACGAGGACGCCGCACCCTCGTAGCGTGTTCGCATGAGCATGAGCCGTGCGAGAGAGCGCCTCGTCGTCGTCGGCGGCGATGCGGCGGGCATGTCCGCCGCATCGCAGGCACGCCGCCTCAAGGGACCCGACCGGCTGGAGATCGTGGCGTTCGAACGCGGCCACTTCTCCTCGTACTCGGCGTGCGGCATCCCGTACTGGGTGGGCGGTGACGTCGCCACCCGGGACCGGCTGGTCGCCCGGACGCCCGAGGAGCACCGGGCGCGCGACATCGATCTGCGGATGCGGACGGAGGTCACGGAGATCGACGTCGCGCGAGGCCGGGTACGCGCGCGGGACGTCGATGCCGGGGCCGAGTACTGGATGCCGTACGACAAACTCGTGATCGCGACCGGTGCCCGCCCGATCCGTCCCGACCTGCCCGGTACCGACGCGCCCGGGGTGCACGGGGTGCAGACCCTCGACGACGGCCAGGCCCTGCTGGACACGCTCGCCGCCACACCGGGGCGCCGCGCGGTGGTCGTCGGCGCGGGCTACATCGGCGTGGAGATGGCCGAGGCGATGATCAACCGCGGTTACGAGGTCACGGTGGTCAACCGCGGCAGCCAGCCGATGGCGACCCTCGACCCGGACATGGGCCTGCTGGTGCACAGCGCCATGGAGGACCTGGGGATCACCATGGTGAACGACGCCCATGTCACCAAGATCCTCACGGGAGCCCCCGGCCCGGGACGCCGGGTCCGGGCGGTGGGCACGGACACGGCCGAGTACCCGGCCGACGTGGTGATCCTCGGGATCGGCGTACGACCGGAGACGGCGCTCGCGCGGGCCGCCGGTCTGCCGCTCGGCCCGCACGGCGGGCTGCTCACCGACCTGGCGATGCGGGTGCGCGGCCACGAGAACATCTGGGCGGGCGGCGACTGCGTCGAGGTGCTCGACCTGGTCTCGGGCCTGATACGGCACATCGCGCTGGGCACGCACGCCAACAAGCACGGTCAGGTCATCGGCACCAACGCGGGCGGCGGCTACGCCACGTTCCCGGGCGTGGTCGGCACGGCCGTGAGCAAGGTCTGCGACCTGGAGATCGCGCGCACCGGGCTGCGGGAGAAGGACGCGCTGCGGGCCGGGCTGCAGTACGAGACGGTCGTCGTCGAGTCGACCAGCCGCGCGGGCTACTACCCGGACCCCGCGCCCATGACCGTCAAGATGCTCGCCGAGCGCCGTACGGGACGGCTGCTCGGCGTCCAGATCGTCGGCCGGGAGGGCGCGGCCAAACGCGTCGACATCGCGGCGGTGGCACTGACGGCACGGATGACGGTGGAGGAGATGACGGCCCTCGACCTGGGCTACGCGCCGCCGTTCTCCCCGGTGTGGGACCCGGTCCTGGTGGCCGCGCGCAAGGCGGCGGCAGCGGTGACCGCGGCGGCCCGGTAGGAGTGGGAGAGCTCGCGGCCGGTGATCCACCGGCCGCGGCCTCCGGGGTCCCACGGGGCGGGGCTTCGATCCGGCCGTTCCCTGCGGACCGACGCCGTCGCGCCGTCGGGTGGTGCCGCCCCGCTCCGTCAGGCCGTTTCGTGCTGGCCGACCCCGTTGATCCGCTCGATCGCCTGCCGGGCCTGCTCGGCCGGCGGCCGCGGCGGCAGCGAGGACACGGACGCGCTGGAGGGCACGGCGGCGGCCGGCTGGGGCTGCGCCGCCGGCTTGGCGTGCGCGGCGCCGGGCCGGGCGGAGCGCAGCCGGTAGCCGACGGCCTCGTCGAGGGTCACGGGACGCTGCAGCTGGGAGGCCAGCCGCCCGGCCTCCTGGCCCAGCCGGGCGACGTCCTCCCAGGGCAGGCGGATCACGAGCGCCAGCTCGGCCTCGCCGTCGGGCAGAGCGTGTACCGGAGGAATAACTCGGTCGTTCATCGCCTGTTCCTCACGTCGTCCCCGCGACACGCCTTCCCCGCACCGCGGGCGGTTGTGGAGACATACGCACGGGCGGAGCGCCGCGTTCACCGGTTTGCCGGTCACATCCAGGGCACTCCTTCCTTGTGGTCATTCCCGTTCATGACGTCAACCCGGTGCGGCGCACGCCCTATGTGACGTACGCGCTGATCGCGGCCTGCTTCGTCGTCTTCCTGCTCACCCCCGGCATGGCGGGCTCGGTGGCGGGACAGAGCGAGTTGTCCCAGCTGTGTCATCTCCAGGCGTTCCTGGACCACTACGCGGCGGTGCCCCGGGAGTTGATCCACGATCAGCTCCCGCGGCTCGTGCCCACGGGAGCGGTGGGCGTCGGCCCGCACGGCGCGGGCTGCGTGGTGGGCCCGCCGGACTACCACAAGTCGCCGCCGGCGTCCGTCTTCACGGCGATGTTCCTGCACGGCAGCTGGCTGCACCTGCTGGGCAACATGCTGTTCCTGCTGATCTTCGGCAACAACATCGAGGACCGCCTCGGCCACATCCGCTTCGCGCTCTTCTACGTGGCGTGCGGGTACGCGGCCTCGTACGGCTTCGCCCTCCTCGACACCACCTCGGGCGACCCGCTGATCGGCGCGTCCGGCGCGATCGCGGGCGTACTCGGCGCGTATCTGGTCCTGTTTCCGCGGGTCAGGGTCTGGATCCTGGTCCCGTTCCTGCTCTTCCTGCCCCTGCGGCTGCCCGCGTGGATCGTGCTGGGCTTCTGGTTCGTACTGCAGGCGGTCTACTCGTCCGGGGGCGGCGTCTCCAAGGCCGGGACGGTGGCGTACGCGGCCCATGTGGTCGGCTTCCTCGTGGGCATGGTCCTGGCCTGGCCGCTGCGCCCGGGCACCCCGCCGCCGCCCGAGCCGCGCGGTCTGCGGTGGGGCAGGCAGGCGCGGCCCGGGTGGTGAACCGGCGGGCGGGGTCCTTCGGGCCGGGCGGGGGACGGTCAGCGGGCCGTCCGCGTGTGGACGTGGTCCACGAGCCGGGTGAGGGAGTCCGGGTCGGTGGACGGCATCACGCCGTGGCCGAGGTTGAAGACATGGCCCTCGAGACCCGCGGCGGCGTCCAGCACCTCCTGGGTCTTCGCCTCGACGGCCTCCCTCGGGGCGAAGAGGATCGCCGGGTCGAGGTTGCCCTGGAGGGCCTTGCCGGGGCCGACGCGGCGGGCCGCCTCGTCGAGCGGGACGCGCCAGTCGACACCGACGACGTCCGCGCCGGCCTCGCCCATCAGGCCGAGCAGCTCTCCGGTGCCGACGCCGAAGTGGATACGGGGCACGCCGTACCCCTCGACGGCCCGGAAGACCTTGGCCGAGGCGGGCAGCACCGAGCGGCGGTAGTCCGCGGGGGCGAGGGC
Organism: Streptomyces sp. NPDC002513; assembly: GCF_053595355.1. NCBI lineage: Bacteria > Bacillati > Actinomycetota > Actinomycetes > Kitasatosporales > Streptomycetaceae > Streptomyces > Streptomyces sp. NPDC002513. The sequence goes on from NZ_JBSFXK010000018.1 coordinate 72,448, forward strand.
GCCGGCCCACGAGTCGAAGAGCTGGACGGCCGAGGCGCCCGCTTCGATCTGGACCTTCAGGAAGGCGGCCGTGATGTCCGCGAGCCGGTCCACCAGGTCGGACCAGAGCTGCGGGTCGCCGTACATGAGCGCCTTGGTGTGCTCGTACGTCCGGGAGGGGCCGCCCTCGATGAGGTAGCTCGCGAGGGTGAAGGGGGCGCCCGCGAAGCCGATCAGCGGGGTCGTGCCCAGCTCGGCGGTGAGCAGCCCGATGGCCTCCGTGACATACGAGACGTCCTCGGGGGTCAGGTCGCGCAGCCTCGCCAGGTCGGCGCGGGTGCGGACGGGGTGCTCGACGACGGGGCCGACGCCGGGCTTGATGTCGAGGTCGACGCCGATGGCCTTGAGGGGGACGACGATGTCGCTGTAGTAGATCGCCGCGTCCACGCCGTGCCGGCGCACCGGCTGAAGCGTGATCTCCGTGACCAGCTCGGGCCGCGTGCAGGATTCGAGCATCGGGATGCCCTCGCGCACCTTGCGGTACTCGGGCAGGGAGCGCCCGGCCTGCCGCATGAACCACACCGGTGTGTGCGGCACGGGCTCGCGCCTGCACGCCTTCAGGAAGGCGGAGTCGTACGTCACTGTCGGCTGGCCCGTCGCGGGGCGGTCATTGGCACTCACGGCAAAAGTCTCGCACGCCCTACCGACGGCCCTGTCCGGGGTGGGCACCACGGGGCCGGGGCTGATCGGCGCGGGGCGCGGGAGCCGTGCGTCAGCACACCCGGCACGCAGACACGGTGCTCTCGGGCGGGACCGTGAGGCGACACCGTCGCCGCACCGCCGAGGCCCCCTGGGGCCATGGCCGCAGGTCCTCTCGAACCGCCCTTCCACGGCGCACCGGCGCGCGGTCGTACCCAGGCGCCGACGGCCGCAACCGCACCGCGCCGTTCCCCGCCAAACCGCCGCCGGCATCGGGTGTCTCTCCCTGCGAACGCGCTTTCTTCCCCTTACTCTTCCCCGCATGGCTGCGGCTCAGGAACGACCGACGGACGGCGCTGGCGAAATGGGCGACGCGGAGGAGGGGGAGCAGGATGCGAGGGATAGGGATACGGCTCCGCTGCCCTTCCGTGCCGCGGTCGACGCGCTGAGGACCGCGCGCCTTCGGGCCGAGATCGAGATCGAGCCCACCCGCCCGCCGCAGCGGCTGGCCCCGTTCGCCTACGCCCTGGAAGCGGCGGTCGTCCAGGAGGACGAGGATCTGGCCGACGGGCGTCTCGTCCTGCTCCACGACCCCGCCGGGCACGAGGCCTGGCAGGGCTCCTTCCGTCTGGTCACCCTGGTGCGCGCGGAACTCGAACCGGAGATGGCCTCGGATCCCCTGCTGCCCGAGGTGTGCTGGTCCTGGCTGACCGGCGCCCTTCAGTCCCGCGGGCTGTCGTACGGCGAGGCGAGCGGCACCGTCACCCGTGCGAGCTCGCACTACTTCGGCGGGCTCGCCAACCGCCCGGCCGTCTCGCAGATCGAGATCCGCGCCTCCTGGACGCCGCGGGAGGGCCTCGGCGGCGTCCCGGACACCGCCGCCCATCTGGCCTCCTGGTGCGATCTGCTGGCCCAGGTGGCGGGTCTGCCCCCGGCGAATCCGGGGGACGCGTCGGTGGTGACGCTGCCGCAGCGCCGGGGGCCGCAGCTCCGTTGACAGCCCGCCGGCACCTGCGGCGACGGGGGCCGTGACGGTCACACACGCGCACATCGCGACCGTGTCAACCCCGACTTGACCTTCCTTGCCGTCTCTTTGTCGATACGGCCCCTTTCGGACCCTTATCCATCAAGGACCGAACCCATTCGATCTTCGCCTGATCGCTCGCTCATCCGAATTGCCCGGATTGTTACTCACCAAATCGTGATCATTCTCTAAAGGAGCACGGGTTTGGTGCCGAAGACGACTGTGACCTTGAAAGCACGGTTCGTCCCGGCTTCATCCCCAGAGCCGGCCCCGTCCCGCACCCCCAGGAGGCCTGGTGTCCGTTCTCCTCGAGCAGCCCGCAAGCCTGGTCGCCTACCGCCCGAACAAGCCGACCGCCATGGTGGTCGTCGCCGACCCCCGGGTCCGTTCCACCGTCACCCGCCATCTCTGGGCGCTCGGAGTGCGCGACGTCATCGAGGCGTCGTCGATCGCGGAGGCCCGCCCCCGCGTCGGCAACCCGCGTGACATCTGCGTCGCCGACGTCCACCTCCCCGACGGCTCCGGCCTCACCCTCCTGTCGGAGACCCGCGCCGCGGGCTGGCCCAACGGTCTCGCCCTGTCCGCCGCCGACGACATCGGCGCGGTCCGCAACGCCCTCGCCGGCGGTGTGAAGGGCTATGTCGTCACCGGTACGCGTACGAACGTCGGGCTCCCCACCCGACCCGGCGCGGCCCCGATCGGCGCCGCGGCCGCGCGCCTGCACCGCCGCCCCCCGGGTGCCCCGAGCCACCCGGGCGGCTACCGCGAGCTGTCCGGCCGTGAGGTCGAGGTGCTGCGCCTGGTCGCCGAGGGGCAGTCGAACAAGGCGATCGGCGTCTCCATGGGCCTGTCCGCGCTGACCGTCAAGAGCCATCTCGCCCGCATCGCCCGCAAGCTGGGCACCGGAGACCGCGCCGGAATGGTGGCGGTGGCCCTCCGGACCGGCATCATCCACTGACCCGCCCACCGACCCGCCTACGAACCCCGCACCCCCGCACCCCATCCTCGCCCCCGGCCCCGCACCCCGAGCCGCCGCAGGCACGAGTCCTAGCCGCCGCCCGCCGCGCCCCCTGGACGCGCCCGCCCCGCGCCACCCGCGGGCACGGGAAGCCCGCGCCGCCCTGTGTCATACGTGGCTGATTTACGCCCCTCCAGCGCCCGTCGACGGAACGTTCCGTCGGCGGGCGCCGTCCACGCACAGATACCCTTGACAGGTGACCGACGCCGAAGAGACCGCAGCAGACAGCCCACTGCGAACCACCGGAGGCGCCCCTCCGGACGATGTCGAAGCGGCGCCGATCCCCTTGCTGGAGCCGCGTGACGGCATTCCGCCCGTGATCGCCGACGAGGCCTCGCTCGCCGAGGTGATCGCCGCGTTCGCCGCCGGCAGAGGCCCCGTCGCCGTCGACGCCGAACGCGCGTCCGGCTACCGCTACGGCCAGCACGCCTATCTGGTCCAGCTCCGTCGCGCGGGCGCGGGCACCGCGTTGATCGACCCCGTGGCCTGCCCCGACCTGTCGGCCCTGGGCGAGGCGCTCTCCGGTGTGGAGTGGGTGCTGCACGCCGCCACCCAGGACCTGCCCTGTCTGCGCGAGATAGGCATGGTGCCCACGCGCCTGTTCGACACCGAGCTGGCCGGGCGCCTCGCCGGGTATCCGCGGGTGGGCCTCGGCGCCATGGTGGAGAGCGTCCTGGGCTTCGTCCTGGAGAAGGGACACTCGGCCGTCGACTGGTCGACCCGGCCGCTGCCCGAGCCGTGGCTGCGCTATGCCGCCCTCGACGTCGAGGAGCTCGTCGACCTGCGGGACGCCCTGGAGAAGGACCTGGACCGGCAGGGCAAGCTGGACTGGGCCCAGCAGGAGTTCGAGGCGATCGCCTCCGCCCCTCCGGCGGAGCCCCGCAAGGACCCCTGGCGCCGTACGTCCGGGATGCACAAGGTGCGCCGCCGCCGGCAGATGGCGGCCGTCCGTGAGCTGTGGCAGACCCGGGACCGGATCGCGCAGCGCCGCGACGTCTCGCCGGGCAAGGTGCTCGGGGACGCCGCGATCATCGAGGCCGCACTCGCCCTGCCGCCGAACGTGCACGCCCTGGCCTCGCTGAGCGGCTTCGGCCACCGCATGGGCCGGCGTCAGCTGGAGCAGTGGCAGGCCGCGATCGACCGGGCCAAGGCCCTGCCCGAGGCCGAGCTGCCGCAGCCCGGGCAGCCGGCGGCCGGTCCCCCGCCGCCGCGTGCGTGGGCCGACCGGGACCCGGCGGCCGCGGCCCGGCTGTCCGCCGCGCGCGCCGCGGTCTCGGCGCTCGCCGAGCAGCTCGCCATGCCGCAGGAGAACCTGATCTCCCCGGACGTCGTACGGCGCCTGTGCTGGGAGCCGCCGAAGCCGGCCGACGCCGCGTCGGTCGCCGCCGCGCTCACCGGGTACGGCGCCCGGCCCTGGCAGGTCGAGCAGGTCACCCCGGTGCTCGTGACCGCGCTGTCCGTCAACGGCTGAGGCCGGACACACCCGCACGCAGGACCCACCGGCACGCACGAGGCGGGCGCGGCCACGAGCCGCCCCGCCGCCGTACGCACACGGCCGCACCCCGTGCCCCCGGCAGCCGAGCGTCGAAATCACGCCAACCAGCCGCCTCTCACACGACACCTCCCCGCCCCCTCTCCGCCCCTTTCCACCCGTCTCGCCCCCTCTCCCTCCTCTTCGTCCCCCTGTCGGGGGTGTGACCTTCACCGCTTGGCCCGGCGGGACTGGGCAGCTTGGTTACTCACAAGTAGCATGAGACTGAGCGCGCGCTCAGCGCGTCGCAGCAGTGCCATCCCGCACCCTGGAGGAGAGCCATCGTGCCTCGTACCGTCAGGGACGTCGTCTTCGTCGACGGCGTCCGTACCCCGTTCGGCAAGGCGGGCCCGAAGGGCATCTACCACGAGACCCGCGCCGACGACCTCGTCGTGAAGGCGATCCGGGAGCTGCTGCGCCGCAACCCGGGTCTCGACCCGAAGAAGATCGACGACGTCGCCGTCGCCGCGACCACCCAGATCGGCGACCAGGGCCTGACCCTCGGCCGCACCGCGGGCATCCTCGCGGGCCTGCCGACCTCGGTGCCCGGCTACTCCATCGACCGCATGTGCGCGGGCGCGCTGACCGCCGTGACGACGACGGCGGGCTCCATCGCGTTCGGCGCCTACGACGCCGTCATCGCCGGTGGTGTCGAGCACATGGGCCGTCACCCGATGGGCGAGGGCGTCGACCCGAACCCGCGGTTCGTGAGCGAGAAGCTGGTCGACGAGTCGGCCCTGTTCATGGGCATGACGGCGGAGAACCTGCACGACCGCTTCCCGCAGATCACCAAGGTGCGCGCCGACGAGTACGCCGTGCGGTCGCAGGAGAAGGCCGCCAAGGCCTACGCCAACGGCAAGATCCAGCAGGACCTCGTGCCGATCTCGGTCCGCCGCACCAGCCCCGAGGGCGGTGAGACGGGCTGGGGCCTGGTCACCTCCGACGAGCCGATGCGCCCGGGCACCACCCTGGAGAACCTGGCGAACCTCAAGACGCCCTTCCGCGTCCACGGCCGGGTCACCGCGGGCAACGCGGCCGGTCTGAACGACGGCGCCACCGCCTCGATCCTCGCGTCCGAGGACTTCGCGCGCGAGATGGGCCTGCCCGTCAAGATGCGTCTGGTCACGTACGCCTTCGCGGGCGTCGAGCCGGAGGTCATGGGCTACGGCCCGATCCCGGCGACGGAGAAGGCCCTCGCCAAGGCGGGCCTGTCCATCTCCGACATCGGCCTGTTCGAGATCAACGAGGCCTTCGCGGTGCAGGTGCTGGCCTTCCTCGACCACTACGGCATCGCGGACGACGACGCGCGCGTCAACCAGTACGGCGGCGCCATCGCCTTCGGTCACCCGCTCGCCGCCTCCGGCATCCGTCTGATGACGCAGCTGGCCCGCCAGTTCGAGGAGCAGCCGCAGGTCCGTTACGGCCTGACCACCATGTGCGTCGGTTTCGGCATGGGCGCGACGGTCATCTGGGAGAACCCGCACTTCGAGGGGGACAAGTGAGCACCACCGCTGAACTGCTGAAGGGTGCGGCCGAGCTGTTCCCGGGCGAGGTCGTCACGCAGGCGCACGTACGCCACTTCGACCTGCCGCAGGGTGCGGGCCGTTTCGCCCTGATCACCCTCGACAACGGCCTGGACCACACCAAGCCGACCACCTTCGGCCCACAGTCCCTCGCGAACCTCGACATCGCGATCGACCAGGTCGAGAAGGAGGCCGCGGGCGGCGAGATCGTCGGCGTCGGCATCACCGGCAAGCCGTTCATCTTCGCGGTCGGCGCCGACCTCAAGGGCGTCGAGCTGCTGAAGCGCCACGAGGACGCGCTGGCCATCGGCAAGGGCGGCCACGAGGTCTTCAAGCGCCTGTCGAAGCTGGCCGTGCCGACGTTCGCGTACTACAACGGCGCGGCGATGGGCGGCGGCGTCGAGGTCGGCCTGCACTGCACCTACCGCACGGTGTCCGCGGCCATCCCGGCGTTCTCCCTCCCCGAGGTGTTCCTCGGTCTCGTTCCGGGCTGGGGCGGCTGCACCCTGCTGCCGAACCTGATCGGCGCCGACAAGGCCGTCACGGTCATCATCGAGAACTCGCTCAACCAGAACAAGCAGCTCAAGGGCAAGCAGGTCTACGAACTGGGCATCGCCGACGCCCTCTTCGAGGGCGCCGACTTCCTGGAGCAGTCGCTGGTCTGGACGACGGCGGTCCTCAAGGGCGAGATCGAGATCGAGCGGCCGGCGATCGACCGCGGCGAGGCCTGGGACCAGGCGGTCGCCCGGGGCCGCTTCATCGCCGACAGCAAGGTGCACGGCGCGGCTCCGGCCGCCTACCGCGCGCTCGACATCATCGCCGCGGCCAAGAACGGTGACCTGCAGCAGGGCTACGACGCCGAGGACCAGGCCCTCGCGGACCTGATCATGGGCGGCGAACTGCGCGCCGGCATCTACGCGTTCAACCTCGTCCAGAAGCGCGGCAAGCGTCCCGCGGGTGCTCCCGACAAGAACCTGGCGCGCCCGGTCACCAAGGTGGGTGTGGTCGGCGCGGGTCTGATGGCCTCGCAGCTCGCCCTGCTCTTCCTGCGCCGCCTCGAGGTCCCGGTCGTCCTCACGGACATCGACCAGGAGCGCGTCGACAAGGGTGTGGGCTACGTCCAGGGCGAGATCGACAAGCTGCTCGCCAAGGGCCGCGTGAACCAGGACAAGGCCAACCGTCTCAAGGCGCTGGTGTCCGGTGTCCTGGACAAGGCGGAGGGCTTCGCGGACGCGGACTTCATCATCGAGGCCGTGTTCGAGGAGATGTCGGTCAAGCAGCAGGTGTTCGCCGAGGTCGAGGCGGTCGCGCCCGCGCACGCGGTTCTCGCGACCAACACCTCCTCCCTGTCGGTGACGGAGATGGCCTCGAAGCTCCAGCACCCCGAGCGGGTCGTCGGCTTCCACTTCTTCAACCCGGTCGCGGTGCTGCCGCTGCTGGAGATCGTCCGCGGCGAGAAGACCGACGACGCGTCGCTCGCCACGGCGTTCGGCGTCGCCAGGAAGCTGAAGAAGACCGCGGTTCTGGTCAAGGACGCCCCGGCGTTCGTCGTCAACCGCATCCTCACCCGCTTCATGGGCGAGATCCAGAACGTCATCGACGAGGGCACCCCGGTCGAGGTCGCGGAGAAGGCGGTCGAGCCGCTCGGTCTGCCGATGTCGCCGCTGGTGCTGCTGGAGCTGGTCGGCCCGGCGATCGGCCTGCACGTCTCGGAGACCCTCAACAAGGCGTTCCCGGACCGCTTCACCGTCTCCCCGAACCTCAAGGCGGTCGTCGAGGCGGGCAAGCGCGGCTTCTACGTCTACGACAGCGGCAAGCCGGAGCTGGACCCGGAGGTCGCCGCGCTGCTGAAGCAGGGCGACACGGTGCTGACCGAGGAGCAGGTCCGCGAGCGGGTGCTGGACGCGGTCGCGCAGGAGATCGGCCTGATGCTCGACGAGGGTGTCGTGGCCGAGGCCCAGGACATCGACCTGTGCCTGATCACGGGCGCCGGCTGGCCCTTCCACCTGGGCGGCATCACGCCGTACCTGGACCGCGAGGGCGTCTCCGAGCGCGTGAACGGCAAGAGGTTCCTTCAGCCGGGCGTGGCGTCGGTGCCGGCGTAGTCTCCGCACCGCGTTTTCCGCATGGCGAAGGTGCCCGGCACTCCGATGGGAGTGCCGGGCATCGGCGTTCAACGGAAATCACGAAGACAAGACGAAGTGAAAGGATGTAAAAATCTTCGGCCTATAATGTGCCGATCCTGGTCGCCGTATGGCGAGGCCGTTCCGGACTAGGGAAGGAATGACGGCACATCATGCGGGGAAGAGCGAAGGCACCGCGGCGCGCACCCCAGGCCGAGGCTCATGACCCGGAGTCTTCCGCTGACCGAGCCGAGAGTTCCCTCGAAGGCACCTGGCTCAGCCGTGGAACGGACGGCCGTCTCACCGTATTCGCGCTGTCCCCGGAGGGCTTGCTGCGCTGGACGGAGATTCGCCCCGGCGGGCCGGAGTGGGAGGGTCCGCAGGTTTTTCCCGTTCCCCCGGGCCTGAGCCACGTCTCGATCGCCCAGGGCGCCGACGGCTATCTGCATTTCCTGGCCCACCGCACCCGGCGGCGCGATGACGGCCGTACGACGACCGACCTGATGTACACGATGCAGTACCAGTCGGGCCGGCCCATCAACGACTGGCGCGCGCTCGCCAACCCGTACAAGGAGACGGACGACCGTCATCCCCGTCTCGGATATCCCACCGGCGCCGTCGACACTGCGGGGACGTTGCACGTCTTCGTCCGCAACGCGGGCCGTGGCCTGCATGTGCGGCACGAGGACAAGGACGGAAAGTGGCGTCCCTGGAAGGACCTGCGGGGCAGCGCGCTGCACGAGGGGGTGACCGTCGGCGTCACCTCCAAGGGCCGGATCGGCGTGCTCGCGCCCTCGGACAAGCCTCTGCACCACTGGCAGCAGCCCGTGCGCGGCGGGGAGTTCGAGCGCCGCGAGGACATCGCCGTGACTATGGTCCCGGGCAGCGGTGTGGCCCTGGAGACCGCCGAGGACCAGCTCACGTACTACGTCGGCGACGCGTACTCCTCCGGCCTGCTCGCGATCCGCCCGAACGGTTCGGTCGTCCAGATCGGCGGAGCCCCGGCAGGTGGCGCCCCGTCCGCCCTGCGCACCCTGATCGACGGTCAGGACTGCACGATCCTCACCCATCGCGGCCTGGCCGGCAGCCCGATCTTCGGGGCGTTCGTGACGGGCGCCGAAGACTGGGGTGTGCAGTGGGCGGACGTCGGCCGGCCCTGTCTCGGGAATCCGGCGCTCGCACTGGACGGGCACGGCCGTATCACGCTGGCGATGATCTCCACCGACGGTTCCCCGTACGTCACCCGGCAGTCGTCGCCCTCGGGGCTCACCTTGGGGCAGTGGCGCCGGCTGTGAGCCGCATGCTCGGCAGTCCGTGGCGGCGTTTCGCGGACTCCGTCATGGTACGCAGGAAGCTCACCGCGTGGGACGTGGTGTGCGAGGTGAACCAGGACTCGTCGATCTCGCAGAGTTCGACGCGGACGCCCAGCCCGCGGAGCACGATCGGCAGGGTGTGGGCGACCGTGGACGGGAACGTCAGGACCGTCTGCCCGATGGGTCCCTGAGCCGCCAGGAGTTCCAGTGGCAGGTCGGGCCGGAGCACCGTGACTCCGGTGCTCTCGGTGATGCGCCGGAGTTTCTCCCTGCTCTCCCGGCGGTGGGCCAGGTACCGGTCCACTCCGCGTGCCCGCGTGATGGTGCGTACGGCTTCCAGATAGCGGTCCTCGCCCACGATCCCCGTCTCGACCAGCGAGGTGCCCAGCAGATCGGCTCCGGAGCGGGCCACCGGCCGCCCGAACCGGGAGCGCGTCCAGGCGTAGGTGTTCGCCACGATCGTGATGCCGGGCGGCGCCGCGACCTCCATGCACGTGAACAGGGAGCGCCGCAGCGACGGGGCGGTGAGCCAGTCCATCGCCTTGGCACTGCGGCCGGCCCGGGCGGTCTGCTGGTGCCACCGGGTCAGGTCGCGGCCTTCGGTGACGATGCGCACGAACTCGGTCGTGGCCGTCCCGTCGTCGACGATCACCAGTTCCCCGGCTCTCGCCGAAGGCAGCAGCGTCTGCACCATTCCGGAGAACAGATCGCCCACGACGAGCCGCTCGGCCTGGGTCACCAGTCTGCGGACGGCGGTGAACTGCCGCATCCGGTTGACCGTCCCGGACCTGATCTCGAAGCGCGTGATCTCCATCCCGCTGTCCGCGGTCAGTTCGGCCACGCGGGCGAGCTGCACCCTGGACCACGGATCCAGCGGCATGAGCACCGCCACGTGTACGGATGCGTCCCCGCCCCGGTGGAAGGATCCCTCGCCCTGGTGGGCGTGATGAGCCCATTCCGCCACGTTCAGCAGCTGGGCGGGGCTCTCCACCAGGGCGAGGGTGCTCGTCATGCGACCGGGACCGCCGCCTCGGCGATCACGCCGGCGACACGGCGCAGCTTCTTCATCGGGCCCAGTTCGGAGTCGTAGACCTTCTTGACGCCGTCACCGAGGGAGGCCTCGATGATGCGGATGTCGCGGACCAGGCGCGTGAGGCCCTGCGGCTCCACGGAGGCGGCCTGGTCGGAGCCCCACATCGCGCGGTCGAGGGTGATGTGACGCTCGACCATGCAGGCGCCGATGGCCACCGCGGCTACGGTGGTCTGCAGACCGATCTCGTGACCGGAGTAGCCGATCGGGACGTTCGGGTACTCCTGCTGCAGGGTGTTGATGACCCGCAGGTTCAGCTCCTCGGCCTTCGCCGGGTACGTCGATGTCGCGTGCAGCAGCACGATGTTCTCGCTGCCCAGCACCTCGACGGCGTGGCGGATCTGCTGCGGGGTCGACATCCCGGTGGAGAGGATGATCGTCTTTCCGGTGGCGCGCAGGGCGCGCAGCAGCTCGTCGTCGGTGAGGGAGGCGGAGGCCACCTTGTGGGCGGGGACGTCGAACTTCTCCAGGAAGGCGACGGCCTCGGTGTCCCACGGGGAGGCGAACCAGTCGATCCCCTTCTCCTTGCAGTGCGCGTCGATCCGGCGGTACTCGTCCTCACCGAACTCCACGCGGTGGCGGTAGTCGATGTAGGTCATCCGGCCCCAGGGGGTGTCGCGCTCGATGTCCCACTGGTCGCGGGGGGTGCAGATCTCCGGGGTGCGCTTCTGGAACTTGACCGCGTCGCAGCCGGCCTCGGCCGCGGCGTCGATCAGCTTGAACGCGTTCTCGAGGTCGCCGTTGTGGTTGATGCCGATCTCGCCGATGACGTAGGCCGGCGAGCCGGGACCGACCTGGCGGGAGCCGATCTTGCGGGTACGGGGGTAGTGCATGGGTTCAGAGAGCCTTTCCAAGAAGGTGTGTTGCTATCTCGCGGACAACGCCGTGGCCCCCGCGTGACGTGGTCACGGCGCGTGCTCGTTCACGGACGATGTCGTGGGCGTCGGCCACGGCGACGGGCCAGCCGACAAGATCGAAACAGGGCAGGTCGTTGACGTCGTTGCCGGCGTAGAGGATCCGTTCGGGGGCGATGCCCTCGGCCTCGTACCAGGTGCGCAGTTCGACGTCCTTGCGGTCCACCCCGTGGATGACGGGGATGCCGAGCTTGCGTGCGCGGGCGGCGACCACGGGGTTGGTCTCGCTGGAGAGGATGAGGACCGGGACGCCGGCCGCGCGGAGCCGGGAGATCCCCATGCCGTCCCCGCGGTGGACAGCGACCGTCTCGTGTCCGTCGGCGTCGATCCACACCCGGTCGTCGGTCTGGGTGCCGTCGAAGTCGAGGACGACCGCGTCGATGTCCGCGCGGGTCGGGAAGACCTGGGTGTCGACGAGCGGAGCAAGTGCCCGGGCCCGGGCCAGGTCGGCGGGTTCGTCGATCTCCAGCGTGCGGGCGGGGTCGACGGGCACGGCCGCGACGTTCCCGAAGAAGCGGTGCCCCTTGTCGCGGAAGCCCTGGGCCCGCATCGCGTAGGCGGCGCCGGTCTCCAGGAACTCCTCGGGGCGGTCCTGGCGGCGCAGCCGCTCGGCGCTGTCGTGGTTGACGCCCTGCGCGCCGGCCACGACGGAGGCGTCGCCTCCCGCGCGGGCTCCGCGCCAGACGAACCCGTGGAAGGGGGAGGCGGTGAACGCGGAGTCGGCGCCGCCGTCGAGTACGGCGGAGACGACGCCCTCGACGTCCTGCGTGGTCAGGAACGGGCTGGTGGCCTGGACGAAGAGGAGCACGTCGGTGAGTTCGCCGTGCCGTTCCTCGACCGTGTCCAGCGCGTGCAGCAGCGCGGACTCGCTGGAGGCGGTGTCGGAGGACAGCTCGGCCGGCCGCACCACCACCTCGGCACCGTGCAGCCGGGCCTCGGCGGCGATGTCCGCCACGTCCGTCGACACCACGACCCGGGTGACCCGGCGCGCGGCGCGGCAGGCCTGAACGGCACGCCCGAGCAGCGAGACCCCGGCCACACGGGCGAGGTTCTTGCCGGGGATGCCCTTGGAGCCCCCACGGGCGGGTATCACCGCGGTCACGACGCGATCGGATACGGATGGTGACATAAAGGGCCTCATGGTGAGTCGGTCGTACGGACGGTGGCGAGGTGGGAGGGGAAGCTGGGTGACGGAATCAGAGGCCGGCCTACAGGCCGCCCCAGCGCTGGATCTTGGGAGCCACCGTCTGGACTCCGAAGCGGTAGGCGCTGCGCAGCGCCTTCCGGGAGGCCCGGGTCAGGAGACCGTGCCGGCGCCCGGCGGCGGCCACGGCGTGGGGCAGCGGTTCACCGTTCGGGTCCAGCCCCCTGCGGGCCAGCAGCTTGGGCAGATAGCCCGGGGCGTTCTGCATCGTGTAGTACGGCCGGATCGGCGGCAGGGACGGGAAGCCGGCCAGGTACGCGACCCGGTCGCGCAGCTGCGCGTACGGATCGAGGGCCAGGATGCCCTGTTCCTCCAGCCAGCCCGGGTGGGCGTACGGCAGCGCCCCCTCGTCGATCTCGTTCCAGGAGACGACGCAGCCGGAGCCGGTGAAGTAGTGGTTGCCGTGCGGTTCCCGGACACCCAGATCGCTGAGGATCGCCGTGGGAATGCCGCGGTGCATCGACTCCAGGGCGGCCGTCGAGCTGACGGTGACCAGGAGGTCGGTGCGGTCGAGGACCTCCCCCATGTTGCCGTAGACGAACCGCAGGTTGGGCGGGAGCGGTTCGTCGAGCTGCTCGGCGAGGGTCTCGTAGTGGAACGGCTCGATGTGAGTGGTCTGCTCGCCCGGCTTGGAGCGGAGTTTGATCAGCACCTCGCGCCCCGGCCGCAGCCGCGCGTGCTGGATGGCGCGGCGCAGGACGTAGAGCCGGCCCTCGCGGTCCTCGGGGACCGAGGGCTGGACCGCGAACGTGACCGTGAAGGGGTGCGTCGCGCCGGTGCGCGTGGGGTCGTACCGGTGGTCAGCGAGGAAGGGCAGCGCGGTCTGGACGACGCAGTGGTCGGATATGCCGAGCCCCCGGTAGATCTCACGGAAGCGGCGTGCGTCGAACGGGCTGTTGGCGAGCACGACGTCGGCCCCGGCCCGCAGCAGCAGACCGTCCGTCAGGTTCTCGTACACGACTCCCACATAGCCGGTGACGAGCACGGGCCGGCGGGGCTGCTGAGCGAAACTGCGGGCGAGGCCGTGCAGGATCGCCTGGGTCGTCCCGCCCACGGAACCGATGATGAGGACGTCCGCCCTGGCCAGTTCGGGATCGGTGACGAATTCGGCGACGGAGGAGTGGCTGATGGACTCGGTCGGGATGCCGACCTCTTCCATCTGCCGGGTCGTCGGCGTGGAGCGGCCGTTGAGCATGTGTGCGTGCAACCGGGGACGGGAGTGGAGCCGTTGCGCCAACTCACCACCCCATTTCCAGCGGGTATCGGAGTCGGCGAGTACGTGAATGCGCATCGCCTCTGCCGTTTCTTCTCAGCCCGTCGCCATCGCCTTGGCGACCTTGCGGGCCCCGCGGTCCTTCAGCAGCCGCGTCGCAGCCCCGGAATCGGGATTGATGCGCAGTGCTTCCTGGGCCGCGAACACGCGCAGCGGCTTGCCCTCGCGGCCCATCAGGGCGGCGACTTCCGCGATCTTGATCCAGGCCATCGCGCGTTCGTCCCCCGCCATCGCGGCGAGCGAGAGCATGCGCTTGGCCTGCTCGAGGTCGTCGTCCCCGACGAAGATGCGTGCCATTCCGATCAGCACGTCCAGCGGCTTGCGCTCCTTGAGGATGTGTTCGCCGATACGGCGCGCCACCCCGAATTCGCCGGCCTCCAGGTGTTCGGTGAACGAGGCGACCGTCAGCTCTTCCACGGCCGGCTTCGCCGTGTCGCCGTCCTGCCCCTTGGCCGCCTTCTTCGCCCGTTGGATCTCCTGCATCTCGACTTCGGAGGGCGCGCCCGGCAGCGACAGCTTGTAGAGCAGGTCCGGCTTGAAGTGCATGCGCAGAGCGGGACGGACGTCCATCTGCGGGAGTACGCGTGTCACGTACGCGACGGCACGGTCGCGCAGATGCCCGTAGCGCTGGGGCTGCATGCAGAACCCGACGGTCGCGATGTACTCGGTGAGTTCGTCGCGTACCCAGTCGGGGCTGCCCAGCAGGTCGGGGCCCGCGAAGCCGTGGCCCTCCAGGTCCGGCAGAGCGATTTCACAGATGGTGATGGGGATGCGGTTGCTGTTGGGGTACGGGCGCAGCTTCCGCAGCACCTCGCGGGCGCCGACGGCCGCCGCCGGGATGCCGTAGACCGCGCGGGCGGTGAACAGCCCGGTGGAGAAGCAGCCGATCACGACGACGGGCCGGAGGTATCCGTACACGGCCTCGGCGAGCAGCGGTGTCTCCAGCACCAGCAGTTCGATGCCGAGCTCGTCGGCCCGTCGTACCAGCGACTCCGTCAGGCTCTGTGGAGCACTCGGGTGCGGCTTGAAGAGGACTGACGTGAAGCCGAGGTTCACGGCGGACTCGAACATCCGCAGGTGCAGCCCCTCCTCTTCCTCCTCGGTGAGAATGCCGAGGCTGGAGAGGTACTGGCCGAGCAGCATGGCCGCGCCCGAGCGTCCCGAGGGGAAGGATGCCGGGATCGAGGAGGCCAGGGTGGGCGCGCAGGCCTCGGCCAGTTCCGTGAACACGCGCTGCACCGCGGCGGTCTCGACCGGCTCGGCCGGCACCTGGTACTCGCTCAGCAGCAGCGGACGCAGGCCGGGGATCAGATCCAGGTACAGCGTGCGGCGGATGCGCGTGTACACGTCGCGGGGAAGCTCGTTGCGGGTGGGACCGTACGTCATCAGGCCGTCGGCGTACACGGTGATCCGGGCGTCCCGGAAGATCTTGCAGAACGTCAGCGCGGGTTTGACCTGGATGGACTCGACGACGAGTTCCAGTGCGCCGTACGGGATGTTCCAGCGCAGGCCGAGCAGTTCGCGCCACATGGGCACGTCCTCGCCGCGCGGGTCCCACAGGCTCGGGTGGTACGGGTAGATCACCTCGTTCCAGGAGATCACCATGTCGAAGCGGGACCGCAGCGGCTCGAACCCCTCCATCGCGTCGAGGGGGGTGGTGACCTCCGGGATCTCCGTGTTGGTGCAGACGACGAGGATGCGCCGGCCGGCTCCGGACGGGCCGAACTGGCCCGCGTCGATCGCGGCGGCCAGGGTCAGCGCCCCGTAGAGAGTGGAGGCGACGAATATCTGGGTCATCAGGCCGTGACCCCGAGTTCCTGGCGGCCCGGCCGCGGACGGGGCCTGCCCTGGTACGCGGCGCGCGCGGTCGCGGGGCCCGGCTGCGCACCGTGCGCGGGCTGCGGGCTCGGGTGGCCTCCGCGCGTGGGCGGCGCGGGGACGGCCTCCAGGACAGGGCGGCCCCGGTTGTCCTGCGGGCCGTGCGGATCGGCGTACGGATCGGCGGCGGGGGCGGTTCCCCGTACGGAGTTGATGAGCTTGGCCCGGCGCTCGCCCATCTCGTGAAGGGTCTGCTCCAGCAGGTCCTGCGGCAGGCGGTCCAGCGCCACGGACACCCGGTGCTTGAGGAGCGCCCTGACGTCGTCCTCGTAGGTGTCGGCCCGGTCCAGGTGGATGGCCATCATGGCGCAGAAGGTCCGGATCACCTTCGGCATGATGTGCGCTCCCCAGGGATGGGCGGAGACCTCCTGGGCCACGCGCTCGAAGCAGGGGATGAAGTCGAGCTGGCGTTCGTCCGGGATGCGGGTGAGCGAGGTGCTGACGTCACGGCGGTAGAAGATGCCCGCCAGGTCGACCGCCGCGTAGGACTGCGTGTACAGGTGGAGGCGCCAGGTCCACATCCGGTCCTCGGCCGTGCGCAGCTTCTCGTCGAAGAACAGCAGGCCGCGGCGCGCGAGCAGTTCGCGGTCGAAGATGCCGGCCCAGACCAGCGGATAGTCGATCATGGTCGAGGCGTTCGCCGGCATGATCGACTGGATCGGCGCCAGCAGGGTGTTGCGCACGGCCTGCGGCGAGCGGACGATCTCCCGCTTCCTGCCGACCACGCGGACGTGGTCGGTACGGACGAAGTCGCAGCCGAAGTGCTCGATAGCCGCCACGAGCTGCTGGAGATAGCCGGGCGCGAACCAGTCGTCGCCGTCGAGGAAGGCGATGTACTTGCCGCGGGCCATGCGCAGGCCGGCGTTCCGGGTGAAGGAGATACCGGAGTTCCGCGGGTTCTGGTAGAGGATCCCGCCGGGAACCTTGGCTATCTCCCGCCGCAGGATCTCGAAGGTGCCGTCGGTGGAGCAGTCGTCCACCACGATGAACTCGAAGTCCTCACGGGCGTTGAGCGCCAGGGACTTCAGTGCGGTGGCGCAGTAGTCGCGGACGTTGTACATCGGCACGATGACAGAGAGCTTCACCGGCGGTGCCTCGACTCCAGGACGTCAGGGCCGACCGGGCGGTTCCGGGTCGGCGACTTCACAACACAGGCAGTGGGGTCGCACCCGACAGCCCTGTCCTTGTCGAACTCCACCTCAGCCCCCATAGGCACCACGGGTTCACCGTTGTGCACCCAACGCCGCCACTCACGGGAATTTCACACTACTTTCAACTTGCTGTCCAGAAACGATCTGATCTAACGCCCCAACTGTCCTATTTTACGAGCAAATTTGATCTACCTTGACCGAGACGCGGGAGTTGTCCGAGGTTGACGAACGGTAAGAATCGGACTCAAGATCACGGAAGCCACGCTTGCCGCCGGCGCGACGGTCACGAAAACATCACACCCACCGCACAGGTGTCCGGACGCGTGTCTATAGTTCTGATCTCAGCCAGGCAGTACGCGGACCGGCCTACCCCCCACCCGAGTCCCGATCACCGCTCGCCCTGTTCAGGGGCACGAATCGTGAGGACTCGGACAGGATGAGCCACGCCCCGACGACGCAACGCCCCGGCCCGAGCACGCCGCCGGACGGCCGACGCCGCAGACGTGAGCGGGGCAAGCGCCGCTGGGGTCGCATCGTCCTGCTCAGCCTGCTGGTCCTCGTCCTCGGCGCGGCCGGGACCGGCTACTGGTTCTACAGCAACCTCAACGGCAACATCCAGGGCGTCGACGTCGACAAGGCCCTCGGCGACGACCGGCCCCAGAAGCTCCCCACATCGGGACAGAACATCCTGATTCTCGGCTCCGACTCGCGCGCCGGCGCCAACGCCGCGCTCAAGACGGGCAATGTCTCGGGGGCGCGCTCCGACACCGCCCTCGTGATGCACATACCCGAGGGCCGCCGCACAGCCGTCGCCGTGAGCATCCCGCGCGACACCCTGGTCACCCGGCCCGAGTGCACGGCCAAGGACGGCTCCACGCTTCCCTCCGCGAAGCGCGTGATGTTCAACTCCGTCTACTCGCTTGCCGGTCCGGCCTGTGTGGTCAAGACCGTGGAGGAGATGTCCGGGGTGCGTATGGACCACTACGTCGAGATCGACTTCGCCGGTTTCAAGGAACTGGTGGACGCGATAGGCGGGGTCACCGTCACCGTCGACCAGGACATCCACGACAAGTCCAGCGGACTGAATCTGACCGCCGGCACGCACCGGCTGAACGGCACGCAGTCACTGGAGTTCGTCCGCACCCGGCACGGCATCGGGGACGGCAGCGACCTCGGCCGTATCGGGCTCCAGCAGCAGTTCATGCTGGCGCTGCTGAGCGAGATCAAGAAGCAGGACCTGCTGGGCAGCCCGACGAAGGCCTACAAGATCGCGGACAGTCTGACGGCGGCGCTGACCACCGACTCGCAACTCGCCTCCCTGACCAAGCTGGCGGAGTTCGGCCGCAGCATGAACGGGGTCGATCCGTCCACCATGGAGACGATCATGCTTCCGGTGGCGTACGACAAGGTCGACCCGAACCGGGTCGTCGCCGCCGAACCGCAGGCGAGCACGCTGTGGAAGGCGGTCCGTACCGACTCGGACATCCCCGCGTCGGCGAAGAAGTCCCCGGCCACCGGCGGTTCCTGACAAGGAATCGTTACGCCTGCAGCCGACCGCTCCTGACGAAGGACCTCCCACCCGCGGACCATGACTCCTGAGGCAGAACCGCCGCCGGGGCGACCGGCGCCCCGGCACAGGAGCGACAAAGAGCACCCCCGGCGACCGTCACACCGACTGCCAGGCCCCCAGTGCCAGCCCCGGCTCGTCCTTCTGACGGGCCACGCGGAGTTCGCCGTCCTGGGTCAGGCTCGCCGCCACCACCCGCCCCTCGGCGTCCTCGGCCAGCGCGACCCGGGTGCCCGCCGGGAGCTGCGGACCCGACTCGCTCCACCACAGGCCGGCCGACTCCTGCTCGGTGGGGCAGGCCGCGAGGACGACACGGCCGGAGTCCGAACGCTGGGCGAGCAGCGTGCAGTCGTAGCCGTCGATGGTGCAGCGGAGGGCCGCCACCGGGCCCGGGCCCGCGGCGCGGAGCAGCGGGAACGGATCGCCGCCCGGACGCCAGGCGTGCAGCATGCCCTCGGGGTCCGCGAAGAACAGCGTGGTGTGCTCCTTGGAGGTGGGCAGGGCGGTCAGCGTGCCCGGCCGGACGGCCACCTCCAGCGCCTGGTCGGGGACCAGCGCCGCACCGGGCTCCTCCTGGCGCCAGCGCAGGATGCCGTCCGGCGTGGTGGCGTACAGCTCGACGCGCCCCGATCCGCCGGTCACGGCGGCGAGTTCCTCGTGCGCGCCCGGGCCTTTGATGTCGTGCCAGGGGCCCCAGCCGCCGTGCTCCTTCTGGGCGACCATGCTGACGCCGCCGCCCTTGTTGCGCGTGAGGACATGGGCGCGGCCCTCGGCGTCCACCGCCACCGCCGGCAGACCGGTCCGGTCGCCCTTCCTGTCCGGGTGCCCGATCGGAAGCCAGTCGAGGGGCGCCAGACGGGGACGGAAATGGGTGGAGTGGACGAGCCCCGACTCGCCGGGGACCGTGGGGCGCCATGCGACGAGATGGGCATACCCGTCGACGCCCTGGCCGAGGGCCAGTTGGGCGTACAGACGCTGGTCCCCGCCGACCTTGCGCGGGGGCGCCCAGGGAAGGTCGGGGTGGTGTTCGGCCCGGCACCACACCGCTTCGTCCCGCGAGGCGTAGGCGCTCAGGCTGCCGTCCCGGCCGCGCAGCAGCCAGGAGCCGTTCAGAGTAGGGACCGTTGACACTCCCCCACTTTAGGGCCTGTTCTGAGTTTCCCGCCTGCGTCGCGACGCCTGGCACGCGCGCTCGCCGCGTTGTCGGGATCGCCCACGTACGCCCAGTACGCGGGCGACCCTCCGCCTTGCGATCGCACGCACCAGACGCCGCGACGCCCGCGCTCCGCGCGAACGACGGGAAACTCAGAACAGGCCCTAATCCGGAGCCGGCCGAGCGGGCGTCGCCGCTTCGTGCGAGGCTGTCGGAATGAGCGCCCCGCCCCTGGTGATCGTCGACGCCGCGAACGTCGTGGGATCCGTGCCCGACGGCTGGTGGCGGGACCGGCGCGGAGCGGCGGAGCGACTGCGGGACCGCCTGGTGCCGTACGCCGGGGCGGGGCTGCCCGGCCACCCCGGCCCGGTGGAGCTGGTGCTCGTGGTCGAGGGCGCCGCGCGCGGGGTGGAGTCCGTGCCCGGCGTACGGGTGGAGGCGGCGCCGGGCAGCGGTGACGACCGCGTCGTCGAACTGGCGCAGGAGGCCGGAGACCGTCCCGTTCTGGTCGTCACGGCGGACCGGGAGCTGCGCCGCCGGGTGCGGGAACGGGGCGCGGAGGTCCTGGGCCCGCGGACGGTGCGCGCGCAGGAGCCCCCGGCCGGCCGGTGCTGAGCAGCGGTCATGGGGTTCCGTTCCCCGGCCGCCCGGCGGCCCGCCCCGCCGTGCGCTGCTCCTCGCCCACACGGCTGTGCGAGCGGCCGTAGAAGAAGTACACGAAGCAGCCGGCCACCAGCCAGATGGCGAACCGCAGCCAGGTCTCGGCGGGCAGGTTCAGCATCAGCCACAGCGAGGCGCACACCGAGAGGACCGGCACCACCGGTACGAACGGGGTGCGGAAGGCGCGGTGCAGATCGGGGCGGGTCCGGCGCAGGATGATCACGCCGATCGCCACGACGATGAAGGCGAAGAGCGTACCGATGTTGACGAGTTCGGCGAGTTCGCTGAGGCTGGTGAAGCCCGCGACGACGGCGATGACCACGCCGAGCAGGACGGTCGGCCGGTGCGGGGTCTTGAAGCGCGGGTGGACCCGGGAGAAGAAGCGGGGCAGCAGTCCGTCGCGGCTCATCGCGAAGAAGACCCGGGTCTGACCGAGCAGCAGAATCAGACAGACCGTGGTCAGGCCGATGGCGGCGCCGAAGCTGATCACGCCCGCGTACCAGGGGTGTCCGATGGTCTTGAAGGCGTCGGCGAGGGGTGCGTCCACGGACAGGTCGCGGTAGGGCTCCATCCCGGTGACGACGATCGACACCGCCACGTACAGCGTGGTGCAGATCAGCAGGGAGCCGAGGATGCCGCGCGGCATGTCACGCTGCGGGTTGCGGGTCTCCTCGGCCGTCGTCGCCACGATGTCGAAGCCGATGAAGGCGAAGAAGACGACGGACGCGGCGGTGAAGACGCCGAACACTCCGAAGTTGGAGGGCGCCCAGCCGGCGAGGAGCTGGATGAGCGGTGCCTTGAGGCTGCCGCCCGCCGGTACGGCCTCGGGCTTCGGGACGAACGGCTTGTAGTTGGCGGTGTCGATGAAGAAGGCACCCGCGACGATCACGATCAGCACGACGGCGACCTTGATGGCGACGACGAACCGGGTCACCCGGGCCGACAGCCTCATGCCGACGACGAGGATGGCGGTGAGCACCAGGACGAGCGCGGCGGCGAGGATGTCGAAGCCGAACCCGCCGGTCCCCTCGCGGCCGCCCAGCGACGCGGGCAGGTGCCAGCCCGCGTTGTCGAGCAGCGAGCGGATGTACCCGGACCAGCCGACGGCGACCACCGCCGTGCCCAGCGCGAACTCCAGGACCAGGTCCCAGCCGATGATCCAGGCGGGCAGCTCGCCGAGCGTGGCGTACGAGAACGTGTAGGCGGATCCCGCGACCGGGACCGTCGAGGCGAACTCGGCGTAGCAGAGCGCGGCGAGCGCGCAGACGACGCCGGCCACGACGAAGGACAGCGACACGGACGGTCCCGCGTTCTCCTTGGCGACCTTGCCGGTCAGGACGAAGATGCCGGTGCCGATGATGACCCCGACGCCGAACACGGTCAGGTCCAGTGCGGAGAGGGTCTTCTTGAGCGCGTGCTCCGGCTCCTCGGTGTCCTGGATCGACTGCTCGACGTTCTTCGTCCGGAAGAGGGTGCTGCTCACGGCGTACCTCCCACACTTGTCGTCCCCGACATGATCGAGAGGGGGCGTAGTGCGTATGCCCCGAAAGGGTGGAATTCACGCGAATGAGCCGGTCCCGCCACCGTAAAGGATGGCGGGACCGGCCCGGGGGTTGATCAGGCGGGCGGGGTCAGTCCCGTGCGGACTCCACCGAGTCCACGGCCCGCGCCGCGGCCGTACCGTCGGCGGGGGTCCCCCCGCGCGCGCGAAGCCGGGAGTGGGGGATGCCGTCGAGCTTGGCCACGAGCCCCGTGACCTGGCGGGCGATGTCCGGCGCGGTCAGGCCGATCTCCGCCATGACCTCCTTGCGGGAGGCGTGGTCGAGGAAGCGCGGCGGGACGCCGAAGTCGCGCAGCGGAACGTCGACGTCCGCGTCGCGCAGGGCCTGCGCGATCGCCGAACCGACGCCGCCGACGCGCGAGTTGTCCTCGACGGTGACGACCACCCGGTGCTGCGCGGCGAGCGGGGCGAGCGCCTCGTCGACGGGCTTGACCCAGCGGGGGTCGACGACGGTGGTGGAGATGCCCTGCTTCTTGAGCAGGTCGGCGATCTCCAGGCACATGGGCGCGAGCGCGCCGACGGACACCAGCAGCACGTCCGGCACCGGGGCGTCGGCCTTGCGCAGCACGTCCATCCCGCCGACCGTGCCCACCGCGGGGACCGCCGGACCGACGACGCCCTTGGAGTAGCGCAGCACGGTGGGCGCGTCGTCGACGTCCACGGCCTCGCGCAACTGGGCGCGCAGTTGCTCGGCGTCGCGCGGGGCGGCGATCCTGAGGCCGGGGACGACCTGGAGCATCGACATGTCCCACATGCCGTTGTGCGAGGCGCCGTCGTCGCCGGTGACGCCGGCGCGGTCCAGCACGAAGGTCACCCCGCACTTGTGCAGGGCGACGTCCATGAGCACCTGGTCGAAGGCACGGTTGAGGAAGGTCGCGTACACCGCGAACACCGGGTGCAGTCCGCCGGTGGCGAGGCCGGCCGCGGAGACCGCGCCGTGCTGCTCGGCGATGCCGACGTCGTAGATCCGGTCCGGGAAGGCGTCCGCGAACTTCTTCAGACCCACCGGCTGGAGCATCGCCGCGGTGATGGCGACGATGTCCTCGCGCTCGCGGCCGAGCTTGACCATCTCGTCGCCGAAGACGGAGGTCCAGCTGGCGGCGGACGCCTTGATGGGCAGGCCGGTGTCGGGGTGGATCGGGCCGATGCCGTGGAAGCGGTCGGCCTCGTCCTGCTCGGCGGGCTTGTAGCCGCGGCCCTTCTCGGTGAGGCAGTGCACGATGACCGGGCCGCCGAACCGCTTGGCGCGCGCGAGGGCGGACTCCAGGGCCTCGATGTCGTGGCCGTCGATCGGGCCGACGTACTTCAGGCCCAGGTCCTCGAACATGCCCTGCGGGGCGATGAAGTCCTTCAGGCCCTTCTTGGCGCCGTGCAGGGTCTCGTAGAGGGGCCTGCCGACGACGGGGGTGCGCTCCAGCACCTCCCGGGTGCGGGTCAGGAACTTCTCGTAGCCGTCGGTGGTGCGCAGGGTGGCCAGATGGTTGGCGAGACCGCCGATCGTCGGGGAGTACGAGCGCTCGTTGTCGTTGACGACGATGACCAGGGGGCGGTCCTTGGCGTCCGCGATGTTGTTGAGCGCCTCCCAGGCCATGCCGCCGGTCAGCGCCCCGTCACCGATGACGGCGACGACATGGCTGTCCCGCTCCAGCAGCTCGTTGGCCTTGGCGAGGCCGTCGGCCCAGCCGAGGACCGTGGAGGCGTGCGAGTTCTCGATGATGTCGTGCTCGGACTCGGCGCGCGAGGGGTAGCCGGACAGCCCGCCCTTGCTGCGCAGCGCGGAGAAGTCCTGACGGCCGGTGAGCAGCTTGTGCACATAGGCCTGGTGGCCGGTGTCGAAGAGGACCTTGTCCTTGGGTGAGTCGAAGACACGGTGCAGGGCGATGGTGAGCTCGACCACACCGAGGTTGGGGCCGAGGTGGCCGCCGGTCTTGGAGACGGCGTCGACGAGGAAGGTCCGGATCTCCTCTGCCAGCTGGTCCAGCTCCTCCAGGCTGAGCTGGTCCAGATCGCGCGGTCCCCTGATGCGGGTCAGCAGCGGCACCCGTGCCTCCTTGCAGTAGAGCTGAGTCGAGCTGTTGCCGGGCCTGTCGAGTCTAATGTTCCGTCTGTGGGGATCATGGGCGGCCCTCACGTTCCGGGTATCGGTTTTCGGCCGCGGCGCACCGCCGGACCGTGTCTGCGGCCTGGACTCTACGGGCCGCCCGGCCGCGTGGGCACTACGGGCGGCCCGTAGTGCCCGGACCGCACACCACTGTGCCCGGCACCGCCATGGGTACCGGGCACGGGGCGAAGGGGGCTGTGCGCGCCCCGCCGGCCAGGGGCTGTGCGCCCCCGGCCGGCGTGGGACTACGCGCGGCCCGCCGTCTTCTGGGTCTTGCGGGTGATCGAGTCGATCACCACGGTGGTGAGCAGCACGCCCGCGGTGATCATGTACTTCACCGGTTCGGCGATGGACTCCAGCTGGAGGCCGTACTGGATCGAGACGATCACCAGCACACCGAGCAGGGCGTTCCAGGTACGGCCCCGGCCGCCGAAGAGGCTGGTGCCACCGATGACGGCCGCCGCGATCGCGTTCATCAGCAGGTCACCGGCACCGGCGCTCTGGTTGGCCGAGGCGATCTTGGAGGCCAGGAACAGACCGCCGACGGCCGCGAAGAACCCGGAGATCGCGAAGACGGAGATCCGGACGGCCGTGACGTTGATACCGGCACGGCGCGTGGCCTCGACGCTGCCGCCGAGCGCGAAGATCTTGCGGCCGTACGTCGTGCGGCGCAGCACGAAGTCCGTGAGCACCAGGAAGGCCAGGAAGATCACCGTGGCCAGCGGCAGGCCCTTGTACTGGTTGTACATGTAGGCCGCGGCGAAGGAGACCACGGCGAGCAGGCCCGTGCGCAGGAGCGTCTCGCTGAGCGGCCGGGACGGGATGCCCGCGGCCTCGCGGCGGCGGTTGCCGAGGTAGGAGGTGGTGAAGAACACGATGACCACGACGGCGGCGAGACCGTAGGCGGCCGCCACATCGGCGAAGAAGTACGTGGTCAGCTGGCTGATGAAACCGTCGCTGTTCAGGTTGATGGTGCCGTTGGCGCCCAGGACCTGGAGCATGAAGCCCAGCCAGAACAGCAGGCCGGCCAGGGTCACGGCGAAGGCGGGAGCGCCCAGCACCGCGAAGAAGAAGCCGTGCATCGCGCCGATGAGCGCGCCGGCGGCGACGGCGACGAGCACCGCCGCCCATTCGGGCCAGCCCTGGTTGACGGCGAACACGGCCGCGAGCGCGCTGGCCGCGCCGCTGACCGAACCGACCGACAGGTCGATCTCGCCGAGCAGCAGGACGAAGACGATACCGACCGAGATCATGCCCGTGCCGACCATCGTGACGGTGATGTCACTCAGGTTCTGCGCGGACAGGAAGGCCGAGTTGAGGCTCTGGAAGATGACGCAGATGATGATCAGGCCGACGATGACCGGCATGGATCCCAGCTCGCCGGCGCGCATCTTGCGCTTGAACTCGCCCAGGTAGCCCGCGAAGCCCTGCTCGCGCACGAGCAGGCGCGGGTCGACCGCGGTCACCGCGGCCGCGGCGGCCTCGGGGTTCTCGACGGCGGACGCGTCCTGCGGCGTCTCGGAGGTCTTTTCGATGCTCACTTGGAAACCTCCCCGGTCGTACGCGCCGCCCGGCGGGTCACGGCGTTGTCGGTGGCGCCGGTGATGGCGGAGATGATCTCCTCCTGCGAGGTGGTCTTCACCTCGAAGACGCCGTTGTTGCGGCCGAGGCGAAGCACCGCGACCTTGTCCGCCACGGCCTTCACGTCGGCCATGTTGTGGCTGATGAGGACCACCGCGAGGCCGCGCTCGCGCAGCCGCTCGACCAGGTCCAGGACCTGGGCGGTCTGCTCGACGCCGAGCGCCGCGGTGGGCTCGTCCAGGATGACCAGCTTGGGCTCGCCGAGCATCGAACGGGCGATGGCCACGGTCTGGCGCTGACCGCCGGAGAGGGAGGCGATCGGGATACGGACACTGGGGATCCGGATCGACAGGGTGGTCAGCAGCTCGCGGGCACGACGCTCCATCTCGACCTCGTCGAGGATGCCGCGCTTGGTCAGCTCACGGCCCAAGAAGAGGTTGCCGACGACGTCGATGTTGTCGCACAGCGCGAGGTCCTGGTAGACGGTCGCGATGCCGAGGCTCTGGGCGTCGTTCGGCCTGCCGATCTGGACGGGAGCACCCTCCCACTCGATGACGCCCTCATCGATGGGGTGCACGCCGGCGATCGTCTTGACCAGCGTGGATTTTCCGGCGCCATTGTCGCCGACCAGGGCGACCACCTCACCGGCGTGGACCTCAAGCTCTACGTCGGTGAGCGCCTGAACGGCACCGAACCGCTTGGAGACCCCGCGCAACGCCAGCACGGGCGTAGCGGACACGTGAACCATCTCCTTCGCCGCCTGACCCGGCGGGAGGTTGTGCAGAAGTTTGGGGGATGTTCCGTCCGGCGCCCCGCAACGAGCTTGCGGGGCTGGTGAACGCGGAGCGCCGGAGGAGCTTGCGTGGGCCAGTCCCGTACGGGAATTCAAGAGCGGATTCCCGTACGAGGAAAGGGCTCGGGGTCGCTTACTTCAGACCGATCTTGTCGCAGGCGGCCTTGTACTGCGGGGTGCAGATGTCCGAGACGGTGTAGATGCCGTCCTTGATGACCGTGTCCTGGATGTTGTCCTTGGTCAGCGCGACGACCGGGACGAGGACGGAGGGAACCTGCTTGACGGTCGGGCTGTCGACCTTGTCCTTCGCTATCGAGTCGACCGACTTGCCCTGAGCGAGGGCGACGGCCATCTGCGCGGCGATGTCCGCCTCCTGCGGGTAGGACTTGTAGACGCTCATGTACTGCTCGCCCGCGACGATGCGCTGCACGCCCGCGAGTTCGGCGTCCTGGCCGGTGACCGGGATGTTGGAGATGCCCGCGGCCTTGAGGGCGGTGATGATACCGCCGGCCATGCCGTCGTTGGCCGAGTAGACACCGATGACGTTGTTCTTGCCGAGCGCCGTGATCGCCGCCTCCATGTTGGCGTTGGCGTTGTCCGGCGACCATTCCTTGGTGTCGTACTCGCGGCCGATGTTGACCTTGCCGTTGAGGACGGAGTGAGCACCGGCCTTGAACTGGGCGGCGTTCGGGTCCGTCACCGCGCCGTTCATCATGACGATCTTGCCCTTCTTGGCATTGCTGCCCAGGGCCTTCAGGAGGGCCTCGCCCTGCGTCTTGCCGACCTCGGTGTTGTCGAACGAGGTGTACGCCTTGATCGGGCCCTCGGCCAGGCGGTCGTACGCGACGACCGGGATGCCTGCGTCGTTGGCCTTCTTGACCGAGTTGGCGATGGCCTTGGAGTCGACGGCGTCGATGATCAGGACGTTGACCTTGTCCGTGATCATGGTGTCGACCTGCTGGGCCTGCAGGTTCGGGTCCTGCCGGGCGTTGTTGTACTCCAGCGTGGCCTTGTTGCCCGTCAGCTCCTTGATCTTCTTCTCGATCAGGGGCTTGTCGAACTTCTCGTACCGCGCGGTCTTGTTCTCCGGAAGGAGCAGACCCACCTTGATGGCGTCGCCCTGCTTGGGGGCCGCGGACGGGGATGAACCGCCACCCGACTCCTTGGCGCTGCCACAGGCGGCCAGCGAGACGGCCATCGCCCCCGCGGCAACGGCAACGGCGGCACGACGCATACGCGTGTTCACTTCAGAAACCTCCCTGACGAGGCCGCGTCGTTGCGGCCGAGGTGGCTGGAAGTCAACTCGGCCGCAGGTGCGGCGTCAAGAAGTAAATCCTTAACGAGATGGCAACGGTGCCATCCGTTCTCTAAGTGAAGGCAGGGGTAACAGCAGGCAGCGTTCCGTCCAAAAGGGTTGAATCACCCATCTCGCTGAGTGCGAGAGCGAGCGCCCCGAGCACCTCGGCGCGACCGCCGAGCGCCCCTGGCAACACCGAGAGCTGACGTGCGGCGCTGGGGATCGCGTACCGGCCGACCGACTCCCTGATCGGCCCGAGAACCAGCTCTCCGGCCTCGGCGAGATCACCGCCCAGGACCACTCGGCTCG
Source organism: Streptomyces sp. NPDC002513 (assembly GCF_053595355.1). Lineage (NCBI taxonomy): Bacteria > Bacillati > Actinomycetota > Actinomycetes > Kitasatosporales > Streptomycetaceae > Streptomyces > Streptomyces sp. NPDC002513. Next base: position 100,190 of record NZ_JBSFXK010000018.1, read on the forward strand.
GGTTCAGCAGATTGCACAGATTGGCGACTCCACTGCCGATGTGGCGACCGACGTCGGCGATCACCCGACGGCAGCCCGGATCGCCGTCCCGCGCCAGCCTGACCACGCCCTCCATGGTCAGATCGGTGCCGTGGCTGGACTGGAGCAGCGGCAGCACGTACCGCGCCGCCGTGAAGGTCTCCAGGCAGCCCCGGTTGCCGCAGCGGCAGACGGGACCGGATTCATCAAGGGTGATGTGACCGATCTCTCCGGCCGTGCCGCCGGGCCCCCGGTAGATCTTCCCGTCGATCACCAGCCCGGCACCGACACCGCTCGCGACCTTGATGTAGGCGAGATCCCTGACCCCCCGGCCGCTGCCCCAGACCAGCTCGCCGAGGGCGCCCAGGTTGGCGTCGTTGTCCACGTGCACCGGCACACCGAGCCGCCCCCGCAGCTCCTCGGCGGGCCTGGCGCCGGTCCAGCCCGGCAGGATCGAGGTGGAGCCGAGCGTGCCCGACTCGACGTCGATGGGGCCGGGCACGCCGAGACCCACGCCCGCGATCTTGGACCGGTCCACCCCGGTCGCCTCGATCAGCCTGCTGACCAGCTCTTCCGCCCGGTCGAAGCCCTGCGCGGCGGAGGCGTCCACATCCAGCGGCTCCGATTCCTCGGCCAGCACCTGATGGGCGAGGTTTCCGACCGCGACGCGCAAATGGGTGTGCCCGAAGTCGATGCCGATGACGATGCCGGCGTCACCGCTCAGGGAGACGCTGCGGGCCCTGCGGCCGCCCGAGGACGTGGGCGTGACCTCGACCGTTCCGCCTTCCCTCAGCTCCCGCACGATGTTGGAGACCGTTGCCGCGGACAGGCCCGTCGTCCTCGCGATCTCCGCCTGCGTGAGCGACCCGGCAAGGCGCACCGCACGAACGACGCGTTCGAGATTTGCTCGGTGCAGCGACGACTGCGACCCCGGAGTCTCCATCGACTCATCCACTCCTGCCTTCAGCCCGGCGGCCACAACGCCGCCGGCGTGGCTCAGATCACAGCAGCGGGATCCGGGCCACTTACAAGTTGTGAACTCCAAGCTCCGCTGAACGGGTTACCGCAGTCAAGTCCTTGACGGAAATCGGAGAAGATCAAAACGAGTGGATACGGACACACCGGCGCCGCCCCCGGTTCACGGGGAGGACGCCGGCGGGCCCGATGGCGCGGGTAGAGGGGGCCGCCTCGGGCAACCCGGGGCCCTACTTCAGGGCCCCCGCGGTGAGTCCCTGCACCACCTGGCGCTGGAAGACGATGTAGGCGGCCAGCACCGGCAGCATCGCCATCACCAGTCCCGCGAAGAGGCCGGACCAGTCGCCCTTGTAGCCCTGGCTGGCGGCGAGCTGGACCAGGCCCTGGGTGAGGACGTGTTTGTCGGGGTCGGTGTTCAGGACCGTCGGGAGCATGTACTGGTTCCACTGGCCCAGGAAGTTGAAGATCCCCACGCTGATCAGGCCCGGCTTCGCCATGGGGAGCATGATCTGGAAGAAGGTCCGGGTGTGCGAGGCCCCGTCCACGAACGCCGCCTCGGCCACCGACGTCGGCAGGGTGCGGAAGAACGCGGTCAGGAAGAAGACCGTGAAGGGCAGCGAGTAGGCGATGTAGACGAGGATCAGCCCATGGATCGTGTTCAGCAGCCCCATGTTGTTCACGACGTAGAACAGGGGGACCAGCGCGAGCATGATCGGGAAGCTCATGCCGCCGATGAACAGGTAGTAGATGAACCGGTTGCCCGGGAAGTCGAAGCGGGCCAGCACGTACGCGGCCATCGACCCCAGGGCCAGGGTGCCGATGAGCGAACCGCCCACCACGAGCACGGTGTTGAGGAAGTAGCTGCTCATGTTGGCGTCGGTCCAGGCCCGCGCCCAGTTGTCGAAGTGCAGCCGGTCCGGGAGCGCCCAGGGCGAGCTGAAGATCGAGTTGTCGTCCTTGAAGGACGTCATCACCGCCCACAGCAGCGGCAGCACCACCATGAACGCCCACAGGACGAGCATGCCGTGCGAGAAGACGTTGAGGACGGTGCCCTCCCTCTTCTCCCGGGGCGGCGCGCCCGCCGGAACGCGGGTCCCGGCGGGGGTGGCACCGGGCTCGGCCGGCGTCGGGGCGGGGGTCTCGGTCGTCTTCATGATCAGAACTCCAGCCGCTCGCGCCGGCCCAGCCGCATCACGATCGCCGCGAAGAGCAGTGTGACGACGAGCAGGGCGACACCGATCGTGGTTGCGTAGGCGGCCTGACCGTCGCGGAAGGCCTTCTGGTAGACGTACAGCACCAGGACGGTGGTCGAGTAGTCGGGGCCGCCGGGTCCGGTCGTCATGATCTGTACGACCGCGAACGACTCGGCACCCAGGGCGAGGATGCCCATGTACACCCAGCCGGACTGCACGGTGTCCCACAGCAGGGGCAGGGTGATCCGGAAGAACGTGGTGATCCGGTTGGCCCCGTCGAGCAGTGCGGCCTCGTACAGATCCGCCGGAATGGAGGCCATCCCGGCGGAGAAGAGCACGACGAAGAAGCCGACCGTGGACCAGACCAGGACCGCCATCACGCACCACAGGGCGAGGCTGGGGTCGCCCAGCCACAGCGGCTGGACACTGCCGAGCCCGATGCCGCGCAGGAACGAGTTGATCGCACCGCTGTCCGGGTTGTACGCGAACGCGAACAACAGGGCCACGATGGCGATCGAGAGCACCTGCGGGAAGAAGTAGACGATCTTGTAGAAGGACGAGCCGCGCACGCCGGTGATCACCGGCCCGCCCTTCCGGTGCCGTCCGCCCACATTGATCATGAAGGAGAAGAACAGCGCCAGACTGATCGTCACCACCGGCAGCAGCAGCGCGAACAGGAGGCTGTGCCACAGCGACTTCCAGAAGATCTCGTCGTGGAGCAGCCTCGTGTAGTTGTCGAAGCCCACCATCGAGAACTCGGGGCTCAGCCCGGTCCAGTCCGTGAACGAGTAGTAGATGGACTGGATGAACGGCCATACGACAAAGAGCATGTACAGCCCGAGGGGCACCGCCAGGAACCCCACGATGAACCGGTACTTGCCGTGCTGCATCGCTACCGACCCCGATCTCGCTGCATGACCCCCGGCCTCGGCCGTGCGGGCAGCCGCCGCTGGTGACGGACCCTCACTGGTGCTTGTAGTGCTTGATCGTCGTGTCCTTCGCGGCCTCGTCCGCGAAGCCCTGGATCCTCTTGACGGCCTCCGCGGGAGTGATGCGCCCGGCCATCATCTCGCCGAGTCCGGACACACCGATCTTCTCCTTCTGGAGCTGCACGTACCAGTCCTGCAGACGCGGGTTCAGGACATTGGTGCCGGCCTTCTCCAGCGCGGCCACACCGGACTTGAGGCCCGGGGTGAGGCTGATGCCGGTGGTGCCGCCGTTGAACGCCGTGAGCGACTTGACCTTGGCGGTGAAGTTCTTCGAGGACGCCTCGCTGAGCATGATGCGCAGCTGCTCCATGCCGCCCTCGGGGTTGGGCGCCTTGGCCGGGACGATGAACGGCTCGCCGCCGGAGGCCCAGATGGTGCCGAAGGGCATCTTGTCCGAGGAGTCGAGACCGGAGGGCGCGGAGACGGCGAGGTTGAAGTCGCCCGGGATGACGTTCGCGGACTCGTTCTCCACCCAGGAGCCGTTCGGGATGAACAGCGCCTTGCCCTTGGCCCAGGCGGTCTGCGACTGGATGTGGTCGAGGCCGGGCGTGCCCTGGAGGATGTAGCCCTTCTGGTAGAGCTCGTAGTACGCCTCGAAGCAGGCCTTGACGGCCGGGTGCTTCCAGGCGTTCGGCTCCAGGTTGTCGATGGCGTCGAGGACCGCGCGGCCGCCGACCTTGCCGATCATCGGGTACAGGGAGAAGGGGATGTAGTACGGGTACTTGCCCGCGTACGTCCAGCCCGCCATTCCCTTCTTCTTGGCCTTCGCGCAGACCGTGAGCATCGCGTCCCAGGTCTCCGGGTAGGTCTCGTCGAGCGAGTCGAGGGCCTTCTGCGAGTACCAGACGCCGTACACCGTGTAGGCGTAGTACATGATCCAGACGGGGTTGCCGTCGAACTGGCCCATCTCGACGATGCCCGGGCGCAGCGTGTCGCGGACCTTCTTCGACGGGTCGTCGTACGAGGGAGCGTCGAGGAGCGGGGTGAGGTCGGCGAGCTGGTTCTTGCCGACGAGGACGCCCATGTCCATCTGCTCGGCGCCGGAGTTGTCGATGAGATCGGGCGGGTTGCCCTGGTTGAAACGGGGCTGGAGGGTGGTCTGGATCTTCTGGGTGGCGGCGAACTTGACCTTCGCCTTGGGGAAGTCCTTCTCGTAGATCTTGACCGCGTCCTGGGCGTATTCCTTGCCGAAACCGCCGTCGAAGAGTACGAACTCCATCTGCGCCGTGTCATTGACGCCCAGGGGATTCTGCTTGGTTTTCTTGCCCGCCTTGGCCTTGTCCTCGCTGCCCCCGCTGCTGGCGCACGCGGACAGGAAGCCCATCGCGGGGACGGAGATCAGGCCGAGCGCGGCGGACCGCTTGATCAGGTCGCGGCGGCCGACGCCCCCGGTGGTGTTCTCGCCGGAAGTGGATCCCATGCTCAAGTCCTCGCCTTCTCCAGGACTCAGGCGGTGAACCGGATCCTCCCCGGCACCGCGGTGATGGTGAAGCTGGGGTCGTGCATGGGGGATTCAGTGGGACGGCACGGCGGATCGTCGTGCCGAAAACGGTCCGCCGCCTCCCGATTCCCCCCGGTCGTACCTGTCCACGGCTGCCGTACCGCAGGACGATGGCTGCCCGAACGCCGACAGGTATAGTCCACTTCCCGCCAACGGGGCAAGATCGAATGCAAGGTTGACGGTTTGCTTTTCCGAGTTGAGACCTCGCGGAAATACGAGATGCCCATAGGACGCTCGGGCGGGATATCCGCCGCAATGACCCCGAATGCCACACTCAACACCCTTGACATCACGGGCCGCTTCGACACCTACTGGTCCTTGCTCACCAAGTTGACAACGTTGTCCATATTTTCACAGCGCAGGGAGGGTGCTCGCGCATGCAGCACAGATCTCGGCACAGACGGGCTCAGACGGCGGTCGTGGTAACGGCCGCCTTCGCATTGGTGGCGGGCCTTCAGGGCGCGGCGGAGGCGCTGCCCAGTCACGGTCCCGCCGCGGACCGGGAGTTCGCCTCCTCGTTCGAGGCGGGCGATCCGGCGCCGACGTGGCTGAACACCGTGGACACGGGAGCGGACGGCACCAAGCGGGCGTCCGGCGTGGACGGCGGATACAGCACGGGCATCCCCGGCAATGTCACCGACGAGGTCACCGATGTCCGGGCCAGTGCCGAGAACACGGGGGCCGGCGAGGTCAAGGAGAACCTGATCGACGGCGAGCCCGGCACCAAGTGGCTCACGTTCGCACCCACGGGCTGGGTCGAGTTCGACCTCGACGCGCCGGTCACGGTGGTCACCTACGCGCTGACGTCGGCCAACGACTTCGCGGAGCGGGACCCCGCCGACTGGACCCTTCAGGGCTCCACGGACGGCAAGGACTGGAAGACCCTGGACACCCGCACCGGCGAATCGTTCGACCAGCGCTTCCAGACGAAGTCGTACGACCTGGCGGAGCCGGCCGAGTACGCCCACTTCCGGCTCGACTTCACCCAGAACCACGGCGCGGACATCCTCCAGCTCGCCGATGTGCAGTTCTCCACCGGCAAGAGCACCGAACCCACGCCCAAGGACATGCGTACGCTGGTGGACCGCGGCCCGATCGGCTCCCCCACCGCCAAGGCCGGCGCGGGCTTCACGGGCCGCCGGGCCCTGCGCTACGCGGGAACGCACACGACGGACGGACGGGCGTACTCGTACAACAAGGTCTTCGACGTGAACGTGCCCGTCGAGCGGAACACCCGGCTGTCGTACCGGATCTTCCCGTCGATGGCGGACAAGGACCGGGACTACGACGCCACCAACGTCTCCGTCGACCTCGCCTTCACCGACGGCACCTATCTCAGCGACCTCGGAGCACTCGACGAGCACGGCTTCCCGCTGACCCCGCAGGGGCAGGGCGCGTCCAAGGTGCTGTATGTCAACCAGTGGAACGACGTGGCCTCGCGGATCGGTTCGGTCGCGGCGGGCAAGACCGTGGACCGCATCCTGGTGGCGTACGACTCGCCGAAGGGACCGGCGAAGTTCCGGGGCTGGCTGGACGACATCGCCCTGAAGGTGACACCGCCGGAGAAACCCAGGGCCCATCTGTCCGACTACGCGCTCACCACCCGCGGCACCAACTCCAGCGGCTCCTTCTCCCGCGGCAACACCTTCCCGGCGACCGCCCTGCCGCACGGCTTCAACTTCTGGACGCCGGTGACCAACGCGGGCTCGCTGAACTGGCTGTACGACTACGCCCGGGCCAACAACGCGGACAACCTGCCGACCATCGAGGCGTTCAGCGCGAGCCATGAGCCGAGCCCGTGGATGGGTGACCGGCAGACGTTCCAGGTGATGCCGTCGGCCGCCGTCGGCACCCCGGACACCGGCCGCGGCGCGCGGGCGCTGGCGTTCCGGCACGAGAACGAGACGGCCCGCCCGTACTACTACGGGGTGACCTTCGAGAACGGGCTCAAGGCGGAGATGGCGCCGACGGACCACGCGGCGGCGCTGCGGTTCACCTACCCCGGCGACAACGCGAGCGTGATCTTCGACAATGTGACCGCGCAGGCCGGGCTGACCCTCGACAAGGACAAGGGGACCGTCACCGGGTTCTCCGACGTGAAGTCCGGGCTGTCGACCGGGGCGACGCGCCTGTTCGTCTACGGCGTCTTCGACGCGCCCGTGACGGACGGGGCGGCCTCGGGGGTCAAGGGCTACCTGCGGCTGCGCCCCGGCGCGGACCACACGGTGACCCTCCGCCTCGCCACCTCGCTGATCAGCGTCGACCAGGCGAAGGAGAACCTGCGCCAGGAGGTCCCGGACGGCACGTCGTTCGACGAGGTGAAGGCCCGCGCGCAGCGCGCCTGGGACAAGCTGCTCGGCACGATCGAGGTCGAGGGCGCGACCGCCGACCAGCTCACCACGCTCTACTCCTCGCTGTACCGGCTGTATCTGTACCCCAACTCGGGTTTCGAGAAGATGGGTTCGGGTTACCAGTACGCGTCCCCGTTCTCCCCGATGACGGGTCAGGACACCCCCACGCACACCGGGGCGAAGATCGTCGACGGCAAGGTGTACGTCAACAACGGCTTCTGGGACACCTACCGCACGACCTGGCCGGCGTACTCCTTCTTCACCCCCCAACAGGCCGGTGAACTGGTCGACGGCTTCGTACAGCAGTACAAGGACGGCGGCTGGACCTCCCGGTGGTCCTCGCCCGGCTACGCGGACCTGATGACGGGCACCTCCTCGGACGTGGCGTTCGCGGACGCCTATGTGAAGGGCGTGAAGTTCGACGCGAAGGCCGCCTACGACGCGGCGGTGAAGAACGCGACGGTCGCACCGCCCGCGTCCGGCGTCGGCCGCAAGGGCATGGCGACCTCGCCGTTCCTCGGCTACACCAGCACCCGCACCGGCGAGGGCCTGTCGTGGTCGATGGAGGGCTACGTCAACGACTACGGCATCGCGAAGATGGGCCAGGCGCTGTACGAGAAGACCGGCGAGAAGCGCTACCAGGAGGAGTCGGCGTACTTCCTGAACCGCGCCCGGAACTACGTCAACCTCTTCGACGCGAAGGCCGGCTTCTTCCAGGGCCGCGACGCGCGGGGCAACTGGCGGGTGGACTCGTCGGCGTACGACCCGCGGGTGTGGGGCTACGACTACACGGAGACCAACGGCTGGGGCTACGCCTTCACGGCACCGCAGGACAGCCGGGGCCTGGCGAACCTGTACGGCGGCCGCGCCGAGCTGGCGGACAAGCTGGACCAGTACTTCGCGACACCGGAGACGGCCTCACCCGAGTTCGCCGGCTCTTACGGCGGAATCATCCATGAGATGACGGAGGCGCGTGACGTCCGGATGGGCATGTACGGGCACTCCAACCAGGCCGCGCACCATGTGATCTACATGTACGACGCGGCGGGCCGCCCCTGGGAGGCCCAGGCGAAGGTCCGCGAGGTGCTCGCGCGGCTCTACAACGGCAGCGAGATCGGGCAGGGCTACCTCGGCGACGAGGACAACGGCGAGCAGTCGGCCTGGTACGTGTTCTCGGCGCTGGGCTTCTACCCGCTGGTGATGGGCAGCGGTGAGTACGCCATCGGGTCGCCGCTGTTCAAGAAAGCCACCGTGCACCTGCAGAACGGCCGGGACCTCGTCATCAACGCGCCGGAGAACAGCACGCGGAACGTGTACATCCAGGGGCTGAAGGTCAACGGCCGCGTGTGGACGTCGACGGCGCTGCCGCACGCGCTGCTGTCCCGGGGCGGCGTGCTGGACTTCGACATGGGTCCGCGGCCGTCGGCCTGGGGCAGCGGGACGAACGCGGCCCCCGTGTCGATCACCCAGGACGACAAGGTGCCCGCGCCGCGCGCGGACGTGCTCAAGGGTGACGGTCCGCTCTTCGACGACACCTCGGTGACGGAGGCGGCCGTGACGAGCGTGGACCTGCCGGTGGCGGGTTCCACCAGGGCGGTGCAGTACACCCTGACGTCCCCGGCCGACCACACGAAGGCCCCCACGGGCTGGACCCTGCAGGGCTCAGGGGACGGCACCCAGTGGACGACCCTCGACCAGCGCTCGGACCAGGCCTTCCCCTGGGACCGGCAGACCCGGGCGTTCTCGATCCCGCACCCCGGCACGTACGCGCACTACCGCCTGGTCCTGAACACCGAGTCGACGCTGGCGGAGGTGGAACTGCTCTCCTGACACCTCCGTGAGGGACGGGGCGGGCGCGGAGTCTCCTCCGCGCCCGCCCCGTCGTCGTACGGGCCTTGCTCAGCTCACCGCGTGAACAGCGCAGGTCCGCGTCGTCGGGTAACGTCACACTCCTGATCGTCCGGCCGGCGAGGGCCTCGAACGGCCGGGCGGCGAAGACGTAGGCCGCCACCGGGTCCTTGTCAGCGCCGGCCACGTCGCGGCACGCCGTCCACGGCACCCTCGGCGCCCAAGGGTCACTCGTGGGGGCGGAGTTGGCCGTACCCAGGTGCGAACGGGGCAACCCCGGTGCTCTCGTGGTCATCTACCTGTACGAACGCGATGACCTGGGAAAGGGCGGGCTGTGCACGGTTCCGGTGCGGACGGTGGCCACGAGAGGAACACCGCCGGTTCCTGGTGGGCGCCCGCCATGGCGAACCTGCTGATCGGACTGGTCGCCATCCTCCCCGGCCTGTGCGTGCGGTGGCTGCTCGCCAGATACGCGCTGATCCACTGCGTCGGCGGGTTCGGCTGTGCCGGCAGGTCGCCGGACAACACGCTCGGCATGACGCTCGGCGCGGTGCTGGGCGGCGGATTCGTCCTCGGCATGGTGCTGGTGGTGGACGTCCTCATGCCCTGGCAGGAGGGCCGTCCGCTGCACCTGTGGCTCGGCATGACGGCCCTGGTCCCCGCACCGTTCGCGATCGCCCAGGCCGCGGGATGGCTCTGAGAGCTCCGAACAAAATGGGAGTCCGGCGGGACACAGCGAGGGCCGCATCCCCGCCGGGCGGGGATGCGGCCCTCGGCCGCTGTGCCGGACCGCTTACTTGCGGATCAGGCCGCGCAGCACGTACTGCATGATGCCGCCGTTGCGGTAGTAGTCGGCCTCACCGGGGGTGTCGATGCGGACGACCGCGTCGAACTCGACACCGGTGTCGGTGGTGACCTTGACCGTGCGCGGCGTGGTGCCCTCGTTCAGCTCGGTGACGCCGGTGAGGGAGAAGGTCTCCTCGCCGGTCAGGCCGAGGGCCTCGGCGGTGGCGCCCTCCGGGAACTGCAGCGGCAGCACACCCATGCCGATCAGGTTCGAGCGGTGGATGCGCTCGTAGGACTCGGCGATGACGGCCTTGACGCCGAGCAGCGCGGTGCCCTTCGCGGCCCAGTCGCGGGACGAGCCGGAGCCGTACTCCTTGCCGGCCAGGACGACCAGCGGGATGCCCTGCTCGATGTAGTTGCGCGAGGCGTCGTAGATGAACGCCACCGGCGCGTCCGCCTGGGTGAAGTCGCGGGTGTAGCCGCCCTCGGTGCCCGGCGCGATCTGGTTGCGCAGGCGGATGTTGGCGAACGTACCGCGGATCATGACCTCGTGGTTGCCACGGCGGGAGCCGTAGGAGTTGAAGTCACGACGCTCGACGCCGTGCTCGGTGAGGTACTTGCCGGCCGGGGTGTCGGCCTTGATCGCACCGGCCGGGGAGATGTGGTCGGTGGTGACCGAGTCACCCAGCTTGGCGAGGACGCGGGCACCCGCGATGTCGGTGACCGGGGCCGGCTCCATCTGCATGCCCTCGAAGTACGGGGGCTTGCGGACGTAGGTCGACTCGGCGTCCCACTCGAAGGTGTTGCCGGTCGGGATCGGCAGGGACTGCCACTGGGCGTCGCCCGCGAAGACGTCCTCGTACGACTTCTGGAACATGTCCTCGCCGATGGCGTTGGCGACGACGTCGTTGACCTCGGCCTCGGTCGGCCAGATGTCCTTCAGGTGGACCGGGTTGCCGTCCTGGTCGATGCCCAGGGCGTCCTTGGTGATGTCCACCTTCATGGAGCCCGCGAGGGCGTACGCGACGACCAGCGGCGGGGACGCCAGGTAGTTCATCTTGACGTCCGGGTTGATCCGGCCCTCGAAGTTCCGGTTGCCGGAGAGGACCGAGGTGACCGCGAGGTCGTGGTCGTTGACGGCCTTGGAGACCTCCTCCGGCAGCGGGCCGGAGTTGCCGATGCAGGTGGTGCAGCCGTAGCCGACCAGGTTGAAGCCGACCTTGTCCAGGTACGGGGTCAGGCCCGCCTTGTCGAAGTAGTCGGTGACGACCTTCGAGCCCGGGGCGAGGGTGGTCTTGACCCACGGCTTGCGGGTCAGGCCCTTCTCGACCGCCTTCTTGGCCACCAGGGCGGCGGCGACCATGACGTACGGGTTGGAGGTGTTGGTGCAGGAGGTGATGGCCGCGACCGTCACCGCACCGTGGTCGAGGGTGTAGGTCGTGCCGTCGGGGGCGGTGACCTGGACCGCGTTGGACGGGACGCCGTTCGGGGCGACGGCCGGGGAGTCGGAGGCCGGGAAGGACTCCTTGCCCGCCTCGTCGACTGCGTCGACGTAGTTGAGGACGTCCGTCTTGAACTGCTGGGCGGCGTTCGCGAGGACGATGCGGTCCTGCGGGCGCTTCGGGCCGGCGATCGACGGGACGACCGTGGACAGGTCCAGCTCGAGCTTCTCGGAGAAGTCCGGCTCGGCCGTCGGGTCCAGCCAGAGGCCCTGCTCCTTGGCGTAGGCCTCGACGAGCGCGACCTGCTGGTCGGAACGGCCGGTCAGGCGCAGGTAGTTCAGGGTCTCGTCGTCGATCGGGAAGATCGCGGCGGTGGAGCCGAACTCCGGGGACATGTTGCCGATGGTGGCGCGGTTGGCGAGGGAGGTGGCGGCGACGCCCTCGCCGTAGAACTCGACGAACTTGCCGACCACGCCGTGCTTGCGGAGCATCTCGGTGATGGTGAGCACGAGGTCGGTGGCGGTGGTGCCGGGCTGCAGCTCACCGGTCAGCTTGAAGCCGACGACGCGCGGGATGAGCATGGACACCGGCTGGCCGAGCATCGCGGCCTCGGCCTCGATGCCGCCGACGCCCCAGCCGAGGACGCCGAGGCCGTTGACCATGGTGGTGTGCGAGTCGGTACCGACCAGGGTGTCGGGGTAGGCCTTGCCGTCGCGGACCATGACGACACGGGCCAGGTGCTCGATGTTGACCTGGTGGACGATGCCGGTGCCCGGCGGGACGACCTTGAACTCGTCGAAGGCGGTCTGGCCCCAGCGCAGGAACTGGTAGCGCTCCTTGTTGCGGCCGTACTCCAGGTCGACGTTCACCTTGAAGGCGTCGTTCGTGCCGAACTTGTCGGCGATGACGGAGTGGTCGATGACCAGCTCGGCCGGGGCCAGCGGGTTGATCTTCGCCGGGTCGCCGCCCAGCTCCTTCACGGCCTCACGCATGGTGGCGAGGTCCACGACGCAGGGAACGCCGGTGAAGTCCTGCATGATCACGCGGGCCGGCGTGAACTGGATCTCCTGGGACGGCTGGGCCTGGGAATCCCAGGTGCCGAGGGCGCGGATGTGGTCGGCGGTGATGTTCGCGCCGTCCTCGGTGCGGAGCAGGTTCTCCAGCAGGACCTTGAGGCTGTACGGAAGGCGGGCCGAGCCCTCCACCTTGTCCAGCCGGAAGATCTCGTACGACTCGTCGCCCACCTGCAGCGTGCTGCGGGCGTCGAAGCTGTTCGCCGACACGACAGTCTCCTTCATTGATGTGCGCGTACCACCGCAATCCTGCCGCCATCGCGGCTCGACCGATCCGCTAAGGTAAGGCTAACTTAGGTAACCCTTACTAGAGCGGCGGCTGCGGTGCGCCTCGGCAGATATCTCGATGTCGAGATAACTCTAGTACATGGGTGCGGCTCGGTCATGCCGGATCCACCTTGCCCCGCCCCGATGGACCGTGGACAGCCCCAGTCTCTCCGGAGCGCCGCCGGCGCGCCTTCCCTGCGGTCGCCGTACCGCGTCGGCTTGACCGTGGGGGCCGGGATGGATGCAGCGGACTTCCGCGTCCGGCCGGTCGGGCCGGATGACGCCAAGCGTGGTCCGTGATGCGGCCGGTGCGGTTCGAGGCCGGTCTCCCGGCGCGCCCCCTCCTGTCATGTCGCGAGCAACCTCACGGGCCGGCGCCGGTAGGCGACGGCGCGGCCTGTCGAGGTCCAGCACCCGCACTGCGTGCGCGCCGGCCGACTGGAGGTACGCGCGAATCTCACTGCATGACTCTTGCTATTGCACGTAATACGCAACAAGGTGAGCGGGTCCTTACTGCCTGCCCTGGATGCGGAGCCAGTCATGCCTCGCCTGTTACCGGATGCCCGACCGCAGCGCGCCCTTGCGGCCTCGAACTTCGTCTACACCGTGGGCAGCGGCCTCTATCTGACGGCCGGGGTGCTGTATTTCACCCAGGCGGTTCACCTCCCGGCAGAGCAGGTGGGACTCGGGCTCGGCATCGCCGGTCTCGTCGCGCTGGCCCTGGGTGTCGCGGTCGGTCACCTGGCGGACAGATACGGAGCACGCGGTGTCTACGCGGCCACCCTCGTGATCCAGGCACTGGCCACGGCCGGCTTCGTCCTGGCGGACAGCTTCTGGCCGTTCGTCCTCGCGGTCTGCGCGGCCGCCGGGGCGAAGGCGGCCGGAATGGCCGCCCGCAGCCCGCTCATCAGGCATTACGGAGGGGACCGGCCGCAGGAGTTCCGGGCCTATCTCCGAGCGGTGACCAATGTCGGCGTCTCGCTCGGCGCCGTTGGGGCGGGATGGGTTGTTCAAACGGGCACTCCCGCCGCCTACCACCTCATGGTCATCGGCAACGCGATGGCCTTCGCGGTCTCCGCTGCGCTCCTGGTCCTCCTCCCGCCGGTCACGCCCGTCCCCACCACCGGCGGCCCTCGCTGGATCGCCCTGAGAGACCGTCCTTACCTGCTGCTCACCACGCTCGACGGCATCATGGCGATCCAGTTCAAGGTGCTCACCGTGGCCATCCCGCTCTGGCTGGTCGGCGCCACCACCGCCCCGCACTGGCTCATCTCGGGCACCATGCTCACCGGCACCGTCATCGTCGTCGCGTTCCAGGTACGGGCCAGCCGCAACGTCGATTCCCCCACAGCCGGCGGAAACGCCTACCGTCGGGCAGGCGTCGCCTTTCTCGTCTCATGCTCGATGATCGCGCTGTCCGCGGGGATACCGGCGTGGGCTGCGGCAACTCTGCTCATCACCGCGGTGGTGGTCCACACGGTCGGCGAGCTGTGGCACTCCGCTGCCGGCTTCGAGGTGTCCTTCGCCCTCGCCCCACGGCACGCGACGGGACAGTATCTGGGCGTGTTCGGCCTCGGCGCCGGACTGGCCGAGGCCCTCGGGCCAGGACTGCTCATCTGGCTCTGCATCACCTGGGGCCGCCCTGGGTGGTATGTCGTGGGGGCTATGTTCGCGCTGACGGGCATGGCAGCACCACTCGCTGTCCGCTGGGCTCAACATCACCAGAACGCGCGGCAGGCTCACTTCCAAGCCGCCGAAAACGCATCCGCAGCCTGAATCACTCACCCACTGCCCCACGGCAGCATCGATCTCACTCGACCCGATCCCTCACTGTTGCCTCAGCTACGTCAAGCCAATCAGGCGTCGACCTCGTGGGGTTCATGGGGCAGACCGTCGTCCAGGACGATGCGAATGGTCTCGCCTTGTCCGGCGACTTCGGCGAGTTCGGAGGCGATGCGGTTGTAGGAGGTCACGGCCATTGCCCAGTCGCCCTCCAGCGGGGTGGCGGTAGAGCGGGTGTTCCACAGCTCGATCAGCAGGGCGATGAGGGAGCGACCGGACAGGACGGTCCGGACGCGGCCTTCTTTGAAGTCCTCCACAGCGGGCGGGGTGCGGAAGTGGCTGTGGTCGACGGCCAGGGCGGCAAGCCACTCCCAGGTGTCGCGGTGCGCGATCAGTTCCGCGGAGGCCACGCCGGCGGCCTTCAGCAGAAGGACACCGTGGCCGACTTGCGGGTCCTCCGCGCTGCCGGATGCCTGTGGTGTGGCATCGGAAGGCTGGGCGCGGGAAGCGCCCTTGCCCTGGTAGGCGGCTTCGATGGCGTTCTTGAGAGCGAGGTCCTGCTCGTGGTTCTCGGCCTCGGGCTGCGACTGGCGCTCAGTGTTCTCCACGGTTCCCCCCTGGGTGTCGGTGTCCGATGGGACGGCCGGATGCGTTGCGGCGGGATCGCTGGAGCCGTAGTCGGCCTCCGTCCCGGGCTCCGGCGGCGACGCGGTCTCCTCAGGACGCATTTGTGCACCCTCGCCGGCCTTTTCCGCCAGTACGAGGGGGCGAAGGACGTCGACCAGCTCCAGCAGTTCCCGAAGCTCGCCCCGCATCTCGTTCAGGTCGCTGATCATCCGGTCCTGGCGCCGACGGACCTCCCGGTTCTCCTCGCGCAGTCCGGTGACGCCCCCCTGGATGAGTTCGAGGATCTTCAGGCGGCTCTGGGTGACCTCACCGTGCAGTGCGGTCAGCCCCACCGTCGGATCGTCAAGGCGTTCCAGTTGCTTCCGTGTCGCCATCAGTTCCATCATCGCGTCACCGAAAGCGTCTCTCCACCCCACGTGACCCCCTGGCTACTCAGAGCATGCAATGGCTCGAATCTCCCCAGAAAGAGTGGGCGTGACGCGATGGTTTCCAGCCCTTCCCTGGGTCCGGTCTCAGACATCTCCGGGTACGGCGTCTCTCCGGCCTGCGGTACCCGGACTTGAGTGAGATGCCTGGCTCGTTCGGCGTCCTGCTTACACATGACCGGAACACTCCAGAACTCGCCCACACATGACCGGGACACGGCCGCACATGCCTACAGAAAAACGGACTGCCTACACATCGCAGGGACAGGACACCGGAGATCTCTGAGACTGGCCGGACTTCACGGAGACCTGATCTGCCGCAGCGAAGATTGAGTGATTCTCATTGAAGTTTGAGCGGTGTCGTGCTGGATTCGCTCGACTGCTCGGTGGAGTGGGAGCGCCGATGGGCTGCAACTCGTTCGCGGGTCGCGCATCGGCGGGAACAGTAGCGGCGTTCCGGACCGCCGCCCTGGGTGATGAAGACGTTCTGGCAGCTGGGTGATGCGCAGATCCTGCCGGGCGGGCGTTGCCGGTCCCAGACGAGGACGGTCAGGGCCATGCAGGAGGAGGCGAGGAGCCACTCGTCCCAGGGTGCGTTGTCGTCGTGGTCGAGGTGGGGATGCCAGGGGGTGCTGCCGCCGTGCGAGGTCAGGCGGAGCGGCCCGGCGTGGTCCCGCAGGAGGCGGTTGAGGGTGGCTGCGGCGTCATCGGCATGCTCGGCGGCGAAGACTTGTCGCAGCAGTGCGGCGGCTGCGCGCATCCCGGCGACATCGCGGGTGGTGAGGCCGATGGGGTCAGATTCGCCGTAGTCGCGGAGCACATCGGCGACGCCGTCCGGGTCGGGTCGGTCGTCAGCGAGGGCGTTGATCAGGGCAGCGGTCCGTCGGGCCGTGGTCAGCACGGAGTGCCGAGTGGACCAGTCGTCGCTGTCGGAGAGCACCTGTGGAATGTAACGTATCTTGCCGAGTTTTGAGTTACCTCCGTAACGTCCTGCTGATGAGAAGGCGTTACTCACTCCGCTTGTATCTCGCCGGAGCAGTGGCAGCTCGTGCCGGGGACGAGATGTCAGGACCGGCGCTGATGTTGGCAGGATTCGCCCTGGCCGGGTCGACCGTTGAAGCGTCGTCGCTGCTTGCGGGCATCACGATCTCTGCCGCGGTAGGTGGTCCGGTGCTCGGGGTGCTCCTCGACAGGGCAGGACGGCCGGGACGCCTGCTGGCCGGGGCCCTCGTCCTGTATGCGGTGGGGTTGGGGATGATTCTCGTGGGACTGGGCCGGTTGCCGTTCGCTGTCACCCTCATGATCGCCGTGGTGACGGGGCTGCTGGGGCCGGCCCTGTCGGGCGGATGGACGGCCCAGCTGCCGCGTGTGGTGCTTGGCGAGCACCTGCCGCGGGCGAACGCGCTCGATGCCATGACGTTCAGCGTGGCGAGTCTGGCCGGTCCGGCTTTCGCCGGCGGCGTGGCGGAGGCGTTGGGAGCTCCGTCGGCCATGGTGGTCTCCGTGGTGCTCATCGCCTCGGCGCTGCCCGCTGCATGGATGCTGCCTGCCCGTCCTGGTCGGGCGCGGGGCGCTCAGACGACCTCGGTGATCAGCGACCTTGCTGCCGGGATACGGATCATCGTCGGAAGGCCGCCTCTGGCTCGGGCGACCGTCACCTCCGTCGTCTCCTGCATCGCCCAGGGCATGCTGACGGCATGCATCCCGCTCCTGGGCGAGCATGTCCTGGGCGGAGCTGGCCGCGGCGTGGTGCTGCTTTCCTGCGCGGCGGTCTCCGCCCTGGTGTCCAACGCCGTACTCGCCCGGTTTTCGCGTGCAGTCGCCCCCGACACGATCATCTGGGCCAGTGCCCTTGTCCAGGCTGCCGCGCTGGCCTTGGCCACCGCGGGGTCACCCGTCGTGCTCATCGTGGCCGCACTCGTGGCGGGAATGGGGGAAGGACCCCAGCTGGCCGCCTTGTTCGCCATCCGTCACCGGGAGGCTCCAGGACACCTGCGTGGCCAGATCTTCACCACCGGCGCCAGCTTGAAAATCACCGGATTCGCCCTGGGGGCGGCGGTTGCCGGACCGCTCATGGCCTGGTCCCTTCCAGCCACCGTGGCCCTCGCAGTGAGTGTGGCGGTCCTCGCAGCACTGGCCTTCTTCACGATCCCGTCGGCAACCGTCAACGCGCCCGAGGGTCAAGTTCGTTGAGTTCGGCCGTATCGTCCTCTTCAGAGAAACGAATGAAGAGCGCCGTGACGGTGGTCAGCGGGATCCAGTCGACGTGGTCGCCGAGGAGGTTGTGCCAGGTGTCAGCGGCGGCTGACATAGGAGCGTGTCTGAGCTTGAGATAAAACCTCTGGGCTCGTCCAAGAAGGCGTTCGAGTCCCCCACATGGGCAAATGCCTGACGAGGTGACGGCTACGTCGTCGTCCTCGGGTTGTGACACCAACGAAGAGCGACGTAGCCGTCGCCCCCAGTGTGCCCGATGGTGGCGGCCGCCATGCGGCGCTGCGTGAACTCAAGG